>CAMLML010000003.1 GCA_946481095.1 uncultured Cellvibrio sp. | reverse complement strand
CGCATGGATATGCCGGAAGACAAAGTACGCAAAGTGTTGAAAATTGCCAAAGAACCTATCTCCATGGAAACACCGATTGGTGATGATGAAGATTCACATCTTGGCGATTTCATTGAGGACACAACTATTGTTTCCCCTGTCGATTCCGCCACCGCTGAAGGCCTGATGGAAGCCACGCGCGAAGTACTCGCAGGCCTCACCGCACGCGAAGCCAAAGTGTTGCGCATGCGTTTTGGTATCGACATGAATACCGATCACACACTGGAAGAAGTCGGCAAACAATTCGACGTAACCCGCGAACGTATTCGTCAAATCGAAGCCAAAGCATTACGTAAATTGCGCCACCCTTCCCGCTCGGATCACTTGCGCAGCTTTTTGGATGAATAATCCTTCACAAAAAAAACCTGCCAGCTGGCAGGTTTTTTTATGATTGCAACTCTGTAAAAAATCCAGCGGATTAACGCTAGCCACATCCACAACATCCCACTATAATGCGCAACCTCCAAAGCGCAATCCGCGCTTTGTTTCTCAAAGGGCCTATAGCTCAGTTGGTTAGAGCATCCGACTCATAATCGGCAGGTCCCCAGTTCAAGTCTGGGTGGGCCCACCATTTTTTAGATGTGTTTTTCCTCTGCTCTCTTTCATAAATTGTTTTCGTTAGATTCTTTGGCTTGTAGCTTTTTGGCTATTGTATTATTGACTGTGCAAATAACATATAACCGAAAAACACACTAAAAAATATTTCTAATAAAAGTACCAAAGCAGTTTATAAGTTGTGGCCTTGTGGAATACGTTTGCGCAACAAAACCACTACCTTACGATTTGCAAACCGCCTAGCGTCTAGGTTGCATGTTAAATTCCGCTGCAATTGGCTGTAAGTACATACTTGCTAAAATCATCCCCGAACAAACAGCCAACAATTCATTAAGAGCTGATTCCAAACCGAATTCAATAGTTGGCCCCAATAGAGCAATACAAAGCAGACTAGCAATAAAGCTTACAACTGTTAACGTTCTGCCCCATTTTTTAAACAATAGCAAGCCTACAACAGATGCGACCCATATTCCGATTATTACTATAAGCACAATTGCAGCTAAAAAGGTATTTGACAAATAAATTTCAAAATCAAAACTTTCTGGCATGACCGCATAGGCTGCATCAAGCTGTCCGTTATCGAGATAAAAAAATAACAAACAAGAAATAATGTAACCTAAATTTGTTGCGATAACCAAAGCTCTAAAGACATTTCTTTTAGTCATTTTAACGAATCTCGATTTCCAGCATTAGCAATACTGCTTTTTATAGCACCAAGCCAAATGCTTTCGATTTAAAAATTACAGTGAAATTTTCAATGACTTAAATTTCACCAGATGATTTTTCACATAATAAACAAGATAAGTATTTTCTCACGGTATAAACTAATACCCCAACTCAATAGAAACCTCAGGCGCCAACACAACAATCCAGGCCAACACAGCAGAAATAATGATGATCAATAATAATGCAAGCCAAGGCGACGCAAGTTTTGCAGAATTTATATTGTGATAATCATCCGCTGATTTTTTTCCAGTGATCATAGGTTTGATTAAATTTTCTCGCTTGATGAATAAATAAAAAAATACAGCGAGCACATGAATAACAACAGCGGCGAAGATCCAGTAAAACAAATCTTTGTGAATGCTCGTTAACCATAAACTGATTTCGTGGGATACATAAGCGTAGAGTGGGCCTGCGTTAAAAATTTCGTCGTTGGCGAATAATCCGGTTATGGCTTGAACCAATAACGCGACAATCAGGAGCAATACCATCCATGCGCCGAGTGGGTTGTGACCCTGATAGGTTTTTGATTTGCCTTTTACAAGATCGCGCAAATAACGAATGGTTTCTGTTGGACTGGGAATGAAATTGATGAAGCGGGAATGATGTGAGCCAATAATTCCCCAGAACAACCGGAAGACTAATAAAATAATGGCAAAATAACCTGACCAAAGGTGATACACAAAATAGCTGACGCCCAGCAAATTGGAAAAATACGCAGCGGCGAACGAAATAACCAGCAGCCAATGAAACACTCGTGTTGGTAAATCCCATACGTTAACTTGACGTGGATTTTTCTGAGACTGAGATGTGGATTTATGCTGATTCATCACAATTCCGTATTGGCAAAAGACCAACCCAACATCCCTGTTAAGATTGATTTATTTTTTTAAATATTATTTATGTTTGAAATCATCGTGACAGCTTTTACAGCCATTACCGACAGCTTTTGCAGCTGACATAAATGCTTCAGATGCGGTTGTTTCTGTGGCAGCAATTTTAGCCAGGGCACGCGCATTGTTTTCGAAATCTTTCATTTGTTTGTCGAACTCTGCTTTCTTTTTCCAGATTTCTGCTTTGGATTTGGTTGCAGGCTCACCCAAATTGGAACTTTCCGGAAATGTCCCCTCCAACAATTCACTGAGAAAAGCGACTCGCTCTGCACGCTTTTTGATTTCAGCCTGATTGTAAGTTGCCTTACCCTGAATGACTTCACCAATAGGTTTGAAATTGTTGGCCATCAGGGTAAATGCTGCTTTACGTACAGAAATTGCCTGTTTTGCTGCATCATCGGCTATTGCCAGAGAGGGTGCAGATAACAACGCAGCTATCAGCAATGTTTGTATCGATTTCATCTGGTTCTTCTCCAAAGTTATTTTTAGTGGCGTGCAATATTAATTCTTTAGTAGCATATTGGCTACGTCTGGTACCGGACAAGCACCGATTTGGTCACAAACTCGAATAACAACCCATAATAAAAACCACCACATGATTAAACAATCGACACATTTACCCGGATTGATTGCACTGTTACTAACCAGTTTTTTGTTAATCGTCCCCAATCAACTTACAGATTTATCCTTTTCTGCTTTCCTGATATTTCCCGGTGAAATACCACTAGTGGTATTGATATTACTGATACCCGGGCCATATGGATTTTTATTGCGTTGGGCAATGGCTTTGATACTTGCATTGGGAACAATTCTTAAAATTGCTGATGCAGCCACTTTTCAGGTTTTTGCCCGGCCATTCAATCCTCTATTGGATTTTTATTTTGTTACCAATGGTATGAATTTATTGAATGGTTCGCTGGGTAAAACCGGGGCAATTATTATTGCCTGTTTATTGTTGGTACTGGTAGCTGCGATATGCTGGTCTGCATTTTGGTTGTTGGGAAAATTACAAGGACTGGTATTAAAAAATACACGAGTATCACTGCAAATATCGATTAGTGTTTTATTAATATGGCTGACACTGATTCTTACAGGATCGCACAAAGCATCATTACCTTTTTATCAACACTGGTATTCACATACTCGTGAAATAACCACTGCAATTGATGATTTAAAGAACTTTCATCATCAGATAAAAAATCACAACGCGATCAATTATTCATCCGACCATTTATTTCGAAAGTTACAAGGCAAGGATGTGCTGGTGGTTTTTGTAGAATCTTATGGTCGTACGCTGTTGGATAAACCGGAATACGCAGAACACATTCGTCCATTAATAGAAAATATCAGCACTCAACTGTCTGCCAAAGGATTTATACAACGCAGCAGTTATTTACTTTCTCCAACCCAGGGTGGATTGAGTTGGCTGGCACATGGAACCGCCATGTCAGGTTTATGGATCGACAATCAAATTCGTTACAACAATTTAATGATGAGTCAACATCCGACACTAAACCGTCTTTTCCAACAAGCTGGATGGCGCACACTGGCTGTAATGCCCGCTATTACTATGGACTGGCCCGAAGGTAATTATTACGGCTACGATTATATTTATCAGTCCAATAATTTGGGTTACAAAGGCAAACCCTTTAATTGGGTTACCATGCCCGATCAATACACTTTATCCAACTTGCAAATCCGTGAATTGAAAAAAAAATCACGCACACCTGTGATGGCGGAAATTGCATTGATTTCTTCACACGCACCCTGGACACCAGTGCCACGATTGGTGAATTGGAATCAAATTGGTAACGGAGAAATCTTTAATACTCAGGCAACGAGTGGCGATAGCCCGGAAACAGTGTGGCAAGACAACAAACGTATTCGCATGCAATATCGTTTGTCTATCGAATATACATTACAAACACTGGCATCTTTTATTGAACATTACGCCGATAAAAACACCGTCATATTAATCCTGGGCGATCACCAACCTGCCCCACTGGTCACTGATGATAATAATCGCGACGTACCTGTACATTTTATTAGCGCCGATAAAAAAATTATTGCAGCAATAGATGATTGGCAATGGACACAGGGTTTAATTCCCGCTGAAGATGCTGTGGTGATGCCCATGAATGAATTGAAAAACCAATGGATTAAAACTTTCTCGAAATAAAAAAAATCCATCCATGATTTTATTTTTCGTCATACCTGCGAAGGCAGGTATCCAGCTTTTTGAATAATCGAGTTTTTAAAAACTGGATTCCTGCCTACGCAGGAATGACAAAAAAGATGCATAAATTACATAGGCAAGGCCAGCAAATCCCAATGACCAACAACACATGTTCCTGTTGCAGCATGAGCAAGACGATAGACTTTCCATTCAGCCAATCCTGATTGCAAATCCTTGTCGTCACTTTTTTCTACAGCCGCTGTAATTCCCTGAACTAACTCGCGCACCAAATTTTTATCTTGCGCAGTCAACTGCCATGGGCTGGGACGCATCAACACTTTGTAACCTTTTTTTACCAATGCTGTTTTCAAATATTCTGTCGCATCTGGCCCCAACGCAGGACCAAAACCCTTATCGTGCAACTGATCCTGATTAAATGCTTGCAATACATTTCCATCGAGAGGATGCGCAGGATGCCACAGTGTTGTGCCATCGTAATTAAGGGCCGCATAAAAAACGGTAGATTGCGTATTTAATCGCGCAAACAATTTATCGATAAAATCAGCGGATACCAAATCAAATAATGCAGAAGCTGAAATAAGATGCGTATTATCCAAAGGCAATTTTTCAACGGCTGTTAAGTCGGCTTGGCATATTTTTATTGCATAATTCTGTTGATGACGACGCAAGGCTTCATTAAGTAATACTTCATCAAGGTCAACCAGACACCACAACATTTTTTGCATCATTTCCGGATGAGTCAATTGACTGAATGCACGCAAAGTTGAGCCGGTACCTGCACCCAGATCCACTACCGAAAATTTATTCCAACGGGATTGGGATAGCCAGGATAACAACTCCTGCACAAGAAATTTATCGCGCGCGGAAAAATCAGCGGGCTCGCGTAAATCCAACCAGGCAACAGAAAAACTACACATAATTTTTACCTTGGATCAATTATTGGAATTTATTAATCGACGAATTAATTGATCAACACAGATTGCAGTGTCTTGCCAGCGGGGTAAATTGGCTGATGCACTTCTTGCACCGGCCTGCAATTGTGCACGCAATGCAGGATCTTCCAATAAAGATCGCAAGGCGATTGCCAAACTTTTACTATCAGCAGCAGGCACCAATAATCCCGCAGTCTCAGGAACCACATCAGGCACTGCACCCGCGCGCGCAGCAACAATAGGCAAGCCGAAAGATAATGCTTCCGCGAAAACCATTCCATATCCTTCAAATAAAGAGGGCAATACAAACACGTCTGCTTGCAAATATTCACGGGCAACATCAGCACAATGCCCCAACAACAGAATACGGTTTTGTAACCCGTAATGTGTAATTTGTTGTGTTAATTCATTCACCCAATTCACATCAAAATCTGTTCCACCGACAAATCGCGCAGTCCATTCAAGATCCTGTAACTGTGCCAGTGCTTCAATTAAAAAATTGTGTCCTTTACGTCGGGTAAGACTGGCTATGGTTAACAAAACCATTGGATTACCCGCACAGCTGGCAAAACTTTGCTCATGGGTTCCAGGTAACGCAAGCGTAATATTGTCAGCCGCAATTGCAAATCTCTCACACAATATATCAGCTGTTGTTTTACTGGTAACTATCACAGCAGATGACAAGAGCAATGCACGTTTTTCAGAATCAAAAAACTGCTCTGCCTGCAACTGGCTTAATCCTGTTTCCAACATGAGTGGATGATGGCAGAGTGCAATTATTCGCAAACGGGATTTTTCGACTTCCGCGATTTTATCCAGAACTCCCCACGCAAGCCCATCAACAATCACCAATGCATTATCCGGCAATGCCGCAAATTGTTTTGCCGCATCATCCAGAGCAACAGTATCCGGAAATGGAAAACGGGCAGATAATTGAATCTTCCGCAATCTATAGCCCAAAGCCGTCAGACCGATAATTAACTCTCGATCATAGCCATAACCACCCGTCAAGGTATTAATATCACCGGGGATCACAAAATAAATATCAAACATAAATAGCCTGGCTCGTGTTGCCTATAATTTTTTGATGCCACAAAACAGCAGCCGATTATTATGCAGAATACCAAGAGTTGCACTGAAAAAATTGCTGATGAATTATCAACACTGCAAAATAAACAATTCTTGAAAAAGTGAATATTTGACGACTTACCCAAGGATCTGTATAACAAACCGGTTACCAACTTTTCACAGTGATTTGCATGAACCTCAATCAACAAATTGCGCAATGGCTGCAAGCGACGCAACAAACTCATGATGATTCAAGGCGTCCGTTCGTGACCCTGAGTTACGCACAAAGTGTGGATGGCAGTATCGCATTAAACAGCGATGAGCCATTGTCTTTAAGTGGCCAGGAATCCTTGTGCCTGACTCATCAATTGCGCAGCATGCACGATGGCATTTTAATCGGCATAGGCACTGTTCTCAGTGATGATCCACAACTTACCGTTCGCCATTGGGTTGGCCACAACCCGCAACCCATTGTACTGGATAGTCAATTGCGCATTCCCGCCAAAGCGCGCCTTTGTTGTTTGCCCGATAAACGCTGCTGGGTACTCACAACGGTTGATAACAACGGTAAAGTGATTGAAGGATTGGAAATTACGTCTTTACAACCTGATGCCGAGGGTCGTGTTTGTTTGCAAGGTGCACTGCAACTATTGTGGCAAAAAGGCATAAAAAGTTTAATGGTTGAAGGCGGCGCAAATGTCATCAGCGCATTTTTATCCGCCGGTTTTGTAGATGCAGTGGTGATCACCATCACACCGCGTTTTATCGGTGGCTATAAAGCGGTTAACCACACTGGAAAAAATCATTTGTCTATGTCGCAAATAAAACCTTTTTTCTCCGCACCGCTGGGCGATGATTTAATCCTATGGGGAAAAATGAATTACACAGAACAAGTCGCATGAATTTATTGAACACTGTCACCGCAACACAAATCTGGTTTACTTCAGCGAAACAAATTGAGCTGCGTTACCAATCACTTTCTGCTGCGGAATCCAATCAGGTTTTGGTACAAGCTGAAGGTTCAGCTATCAGTGCCGGAACCGAAATGTTGGTTTATCGCGGACAAATGCCCAACGATATACCGCTGGATTCCAGCATCACGGCCTTGCAACAAACTACAGATTACCCTCTGCAATATGGATATGCGAGCGTGGGAAAAATTATTCAGATTGGATCCAATGTCGATGCTGATTGGCTGCATAAAAGAGTATTTTCTTTTCAACCACATGCCAGTCATTTTGTGACAGACATAAATTCGCTCATTCCTGTACCGAATGACATCACAGCTGAGAACGCAGTATTTTTGGCGAATATGGAAACGGCAGTGAATTTAATTCAGGATGGCAACCCACAAATAGGCGAGCAGGTTGTGGTATTGGGATTAGGGGTTGTTGGTTTATTACTGACAGAGTTGTTAAGCCGTTTTCCGCTCGCCGGATTATACGGTGTGGATGCAATAGCAACGCGTCGGGAACTGGCAAAAAAAATGGGTGCAAAAAAAGTGGTGGGCACAACCGATATCAATCAATTGCAAACACTATTGGATCATGGCGCTGATTTTATTTATGAAGTCAGTGGCTCACCTATTGCACTCAATTCAGCAATCGATTTAAGTGGATTTAACAGTCGTATTGTTATCGGCAGCTGGTACGGTAATAAAACAGCGGCTATTGAATTGGGTGGTAAAGCACATCGAAATCGATTGCAAATCATCACCAGTCAAGTCAGTAGCATTGCGCCGCAATTAACCGGACGCTGGAATAAAAGTCGGCGTTTTGATTTGGCATGGGAAATGATCAGGCAAACACAGCCCGCGAAATTAATTAGTCATCGTGTACCATTAAGCGATAGTAAAAAAATTTATCAGGCAATTGATCAGCAACCAGCAGATGTGTTGCAAGCGATTTTTTGTTACTGATTTTTTAAAAGCTGGATCCCTGCCTGCGCAGGGATGACGACGAATATATTTTAGATGACGACGCATGTATTTTATTAGATAGTGATGAACCTTATTCTTACAGGAATTGATTATGTATAGTCTTGGTGTTAAACGCGATTTTATTGCCAATCATTTTTTAGTTGGTGGCGACTGGGGCAGCGAAAATTTTCCACATGCGCATCACTATGTCGCCGAACTTATTATTCAAAGCTCAATTCTGGACAAACATGGTTATTTGGTTGACATAGTTGAAGTAGAAGCGGCACTGGATAAAGTGATTCATTATTTCCGCGATAGTTTGTTAAATGACAAAATAGAATTCAGCGGATTAAATCCCAGCATTGAACATTTCAGCCGCATTATCCATGAAAAATTATTAGCGTTAATTACTCCTCCGGGCAATGGCAACTGCACACTGAAGCTATGGGAAAATGAAACTTGTTGGGCAGCTTATACTAAAGATTTTTAGCTCAGTACTTTTTTCATATACAAGCTAAAGGGATCATGCACATAATCAGCAAAAGGTTCGCACACTTCAAAACCGAATCGCTTGTAGAGCTCTATTGCAGGATAAAAATATTCTACCGTTCCTGTTTCCAAATAAAGAGTTTTATAATTTCTTAAGTTGGCTTCGGCTATTATATGGTTGAGCATTTTCGCAGCAACACCTTTGCGACGAAACTCTTTTGCAGTTCTCATGGATTTTATTTCGGCTTCAGTTGTACCCAGCTCTTTAATCGCTCCGCAACCTGCTAATTTTTCATTTTCCCATATAGACCAAAAAGTAATGTTTGGCTTTTTTAACGCATTGATATCCAAAGCATGCACACTTTCTGGTGGAGATGCCGCATGCATATCTTGCAAGTGTTCATTCAATAAATTAAATATTTCCGGCCCATTCAAATCGTCAACAATAATTTTCATCTATTTTCTATTTCCATTTTTCGTGAATATATTCATTTTCAACCCAATCAATTATCAGCAACTTTCAAGCAATAAAATCCTGTCAGCAACAAGATCGCATCACGAAGGCGTATTAGTGCGATTAAACTAATTGCTGACTGGGCGGATAAATCGAGACTGGTGAAAGACCAAAATACTGCTGCTTCCACCGTACCTATACCTCCTGGTATTGGTAATAATAATGCCATACGCAGTGCCAATAAAATTAACAGAAAACTATAGAGGTCTAGGCTAACATCGACAAAATATAAAACCAGCCACAACTCGGCCAATAGCCCAACCCATCCCAATAGCGATAACAAAACAGCTGCAAACAAAAAACCTTTTCGCTCAAACACTAATGCTTGCCAATCATTACCTATGCTTTTCCAGTGCTGTCCTAAATTTTGAAAGTGTTCATTTTGTTGCCAACGCGCACTCACCCGCCGAACCTGGCGATTAATCCAGTCTGGTCGATATAAAAACAAAACCACTGTGCCGCATAAAAAAATGACTATGGCTATTAACAAGAAAAAAATAATTTGGATATTGGAAACTATTACATGGGAATCATTGGTGGATAACAAAAGTAGCGCTGCCAGTAACAAGACCGATAAATTTGCTACCAATTCCATTAGACGATCCAACCCCAGTGAAAAAATAGATGTCGATAATGGAACTGATTTTTTATACAACCAGTAAATTTGTAAAGGTTCACCGCCAAATTGTGGCCCTGGTGTAATGAAACTTACCGTTTGTCCACCTTGGCGAATATATAACAATTTTAAAAAGGGAATGAATGCAGAAAATGCCTGAATGAGTAAATGCCAACGCCATGTCAGCAATAAAATAATCACTGCATTTAATGACATCCAACTGATCCAGTTAATCAAATTCAATGATTGGATACCGGTAAGAACATAATGCAGTGGCAGTTGCGAAAGTGTTGTCACCAACAAGATCAACGCAATTAACCAAAAACACAGTCGAATTAACGATTTAGCTCGCATCAGGACAACCCGCCATCACGACGATTTATCCAGTGATCGTCCCATTGCCAAAAACTAAACTTGCCGGTGCCAAATAACATAATGCTTACACAAGCAAAAAAAATCACTATCACATCCAGTGTCAGTGTCATGTCTGCTTGCACAACAGTCACCATCAAAAGTATTACCAATGCTCCGATGCGACCCACAATACCAAGCAATATCATTAATAATGCAATACCGGAAATCAATATAAAAAATACTGGAACAATAATCTCATCGGGTAATTGCCAGTAATAAACTATAAAAAATACACATAAGATGATTCTCAACACAGGTTGAATCACACACAGATTCAATTGCTCCAGCCGATTAAACAATTGCGGAACTATTTGATTTTGTGAAATCTGATCAAAGGTGACAATTCGCCCTGATACCACCAACCAATCGACCCAAAATCCAATTAACAGTGGCAGCATAAAAAGCACACCCAATAGCTGGGTAACACTTGCAGAAAAACAGGGCAGTAACACAACCGCTACAAAACCCATTTGAAAACCCGCAAAAGTACGGCGCAATAAACTGGGCAACAAAGGATATACCGGTAAATGCCGCGAAATTCGCCAATTGGTTCCCGCACGAAAAAAATAAAAGGCCAGACTCACTAATAAAAAACTCCAATGAAGTTTTCCATAACTTACCGCCAATAAAGGCGCAACCAATAATCCCAGTGCATCGTAAACAGTATCCAATTCAGAACCCAATTGTGTAGTTCGGCGATTAATACGTGCAACCCAACCATCAATGCGGTCAAGAATTGCCGCAAGGCCATACAACAATCCCGGAAGCCAGACCAATTCATTTGGTGGTGCAGGTTGCAATAAAAATCCTGCTGTCAATGCAATCAACCCTCCACGCAATAATGTTAATTGATTGGCTAATCCCAATTGGACATAAAGAGGTGAATCCATTTGCATTCGATTTAAATCCAATAATTTCCACAACTGCCAACAAACCCATAACCAGGTTAAACCAGATAAGAACAACCAATAAAAAGAATTGAATCCGGGCGCCAAATAATGAAAGGCGATTGCCGTGATGAGAACCACCAGCACGCCCACTAATCCTGAATAAATCACTTGCTGCTTTAAGGATGGCATTTTTCAAACTTGTAATTTGCATATACACAGATCACATTAAACAACATCAATCTACAAACTGTCATCAAAACAACAAAAAATCTTCACAATGGCGATATAGGGTTGCTTCGATCCCACCAAACCCCAATCACCAAGGAGATTGATATGTTCCATAAAATCTATTTATTTATCTGTGTTTTATTAATGCTGCCACTCACCGGTTGGGCACATAGCAACAATTACAATTACAATGATCATGCCGATACACACTATAAAAATACCAATATACAACTTGGGCCGCGCCCTTTTTATTTGGTCAATGATATGGATGAGAGTGCGCTTAAGAAAAAACTGCAAAGCTGTGCCAACGGGCCATTTAAAAAAACCAATTTCTCGATTGGCCATCGCGGTGCACCGCTGCAATTCCCGGAGCACACCAAAGAATCCTATGAAGCTGCAGCCAGAATGGGTGCAGGCATTCTTGAATGCGATGTGACATTTACCAAAGACAAACAATTGGTTTGCCGTCACTCACAATGTGATTTGCATACTACAACCAATATTCTTACAACACCTTTAGCTGCCAAATGCAGCCAGCCATTTTCGCCTTATGATCCAGTCAGTGGAAAAGCGGCCAGTGCCAATTGCTGTACCAGTGATATTACTCTCGCTGAATTTAAAAGCTTGCAAGGGAAAATGGATGCTTTTAATCCAGCAGCAACAACAGTAGATGAATATGTAAAAGGCACTGCTGACTGGCGCACTGATCTTTACGCCAATAAAGGCACGCTCCTGACTCACGCAGAAAGTATTCAATTATTTAAAAAACTTGGCGTGAAAATGACGCCCGAATTAAAATCAGCCAGTGTTGTAATGCCATTTGAAGGCAGTTATACACAAGCCATGTATGCACAACAATTAATTGATGAATACCGTGCTGCTGGTGTCAAGGCACGCGATGTCTGGCCACAGTCTTTTGATATTCAGGACATTCGCTATTGGATTAATTATGAGCAGGATTTTGGCAAGCAAGCCGTATTTCTCGACGATGCCGAAACACCACTGGACTTGCCCGATGCCATTCAATTACAACTCTATGCCGACGAAGGCTTCAACATAGTTGCGCCGCCTATCTGGGCCTTGGTGACCTTGGATAACAACAATAAAATTATCGCATCAGATTATGCACACAACGCAAAATATGCCGGTTTGAAAATTATCACCTGGTCATTCGAACGCTCTGGTCCGTTAAAAAATGGCGGTGGCTGGTATTATCAAACCATCAATCCTGCAATTAATAACGATGGTGACATGATGGATTTATTGCATGTGCTGGCAAAAGAGGTAGGTGTGATTGGTATATTTTCAGATTGGCCTGCAAGCGTGAGTTATTATGCAAGCTGTATGAATTTGAAATAAATAAAAATATCCTGATTAAAAAGTCCGACATGCTCGTTGGACTTTTTAATCAACACAAATAACAGGCCCGACAATTCCATTTTCTACTACAGCATAACAACCAAAACGCAAATTATTTTGTTGGCAAGTGCCTGTTACTCGCACCCCAACCGGTTCATTTGAATTCACCAACAAACAACGCCCTGTACATTCCGAAGAATCCTGACAAGCTTTCCCCGCATCAGCATAAGTAATCACACAATGCGGCAACCCCATCCGCCCTGCTCGCCGCACTTCCCCGCCATTCTTTTTACAGTGCTTTATTTCTTTACTATTCATTCTCTCTTTGTAGCGATCACTTTCCTGAAAGCTTTCGGTTTGTTGTTGGGAGGTGCAGGCGGATAAGGACAGCAGTATTGGTATTAATAATTTTTTAATTTTCATAAAAAAACTCAATAGTTACGATTTGATCATATAATTATAAAAAGTTAAAACTATCGGCATAACTCTATTCTTTGTTTAACGTAATCGAATCTTCCTCCTGAATTAACTTCATAACCGTGTCGATAAATTCATCCGACTGCATAAATTTACAGATTTCCATAAATCCATTTGCAATATTATTTAGATATTGAATTTCAGCATTAATCCTTTCATTTTCTTCATCCAACTGTTTACAAATATTCAAACAACTTTCCCTATCCAAATGATTAAATCTATCAACCAATTTATGTGCCAACGCATTACGCTCTTTAACTAAAACTTTCACCTGATCATATCTTTTTTTGTAGCTTTCTTTATCTTTTTCGATTCCAAATGTCGAATGAATCGTTATCTCATCAATTTCTTCATATTCCGAATCCTTTTCTGCTGGATTAAAAATCGATTTAGTATGTTTATCTGCAAGAAAACCCATTGGTATTTTCATAGAATCGCTATTTGAATTTTTGGTTACACCACCAACCGAAGAAATACTTGAAAATTTAATCTGTAACTTCCATTGTTTTTCAACAATCTGATAATTCAACAGATTTCTTCCAATTTTTCGCAAGGTTGCGGTTAGAATTTCTTGATAATCGTCATTATCGGGCATACTTGTTTCCTACTCCGTAATATACGATAGGATTTATGGAATATAATTTTTGAAGAGTATATTTTTCATATTTAACTACAATGAATAAGCCAAATCTGCTCGAAACTATATCCCACTCAATTAAACTCTACTGAATTCTTAAAATACTCACCGTAGAAAATTTATAATTTTCATACTACTCTCTAACATCCACGGGAGTCGGAGTTATTTTATGCGAAGTTATTATTCCGTCTTTGATCGTAAAAATAATGGCCAGCTTTACAGGATGAGTTGAAAGACCACCAATACTATCAGCGTCAACGAAATCACACTGATCTTCATGTTGATAATTTTTATAGCAGTCAAGTGTTTGGCTATGCTTAATAGCAAATTCCTCAAGCTCAGCTTTAGAGGTTCCGGGCTTCAAAAAAGAAGCTATTTCATTTTCCCAATATTCTTTCTTTTGTTTTAAATTATCACTACCAAAAATGAAACCTCGAAAAATATAGACCCCTGCTATAAACAATATAACCAATACAATTACTTTTGAAAAACGCATAGTATTACCCTGAAAAATTAACTCTGCTATAAAGGAATGCAGCCACTTTTCCAAAAAATCGAGAGTAGCCTAGCCACACCAATAAAATCAACACATAGCAAAACGAAATCAGGCGGTAGGTATAGACACACAAAGAATTGGCTGTAAAGTTTCTGCCAGCCCACCCAAACCACCTGTTGAACAAAAAATGGTTGAATAGTCATTCTTAGTTTTACTCGCTTATATTGAAGCCATCCACAAAGTAATTGTGATAATTACGCCATATTTTTTCGACAAAATAAGCTACATTAGACGTCGCCTGTTCAAGGCGCCTCCTATAACGATTCTAATGAGTAATCAACATGCACAATAAAATCATTTCAGCGGTTACGCTGATGCTAATCGCATCCGGCGTTTATGCGGCCAGTAATCGACCCAGTGGTTATACAACCATCTGTAAATCGGATCAGACCTGCTCTGTTTCCTCGTCTACCAATGTAGCTTATGGCGCTGCCGGACTATTTAGCTACAAAGTTTTAAATGGCACTTTTGTGTGTAACACCACAACGTTTGGTGTTGATCCAATTCCTTCCAAAGCCGTAAAGGAATGTTCAATTCCTACCAATGGAACCGGTGTTTCAAGTGTCAGTTCAAGCAAATCCAGTTCTATATCTTCATCGAGCAAATCCAGTTCGATTTCTTCTTCAAGTAGATCAAGCTCTGCATCCTCGTTGAGCAAATCCAGCTCGTTATCTTCAAGTAGATCCAGTTCAGTTTCTTCGAGCTCTATATCGTCGAGCAGATCAAGTTCTATTTCTTCAAGCCGATCCAGTTCAAGCTCATCGAGCAAATCGAGTTCAAGTGCAAGTGTTTGTGGCTCTGCAATTGCGGCGACGCGTACTTACTATGTGTCGCCAAGAGGCTCCAGCAATTTTGATGGCAGTAGTTTTTCTGCGGCGATGGATATCAAGACAGCATTATCTGCAGTGAAAGCAGGTGAATTGTTGTTACTCGAACCCGGAACCTACACTGTGCCTTACACCAGTGGTGTTGCGAACACGATTAAATTATCCAAATCCGGCACTGCCAGCGCACGCATCAGTATGGTTGCGGCAAATTGTGGTCGCGCCATTTTTGACTTCTCATTCCCTGAACAAGCCTGGGTACAAGATTCTTATGGATTTGATCTCACTGGCAGTTACTGGTATTTCCGTGGAATTGAAATTACACGCGCGGGTTATCAGGGTGTTTATGTCACAGGTAAATACAACACTTTTGAAAATTGCGCATTCCACCACAACCGTAATACATGTTTGGAAATTAACAAAGGCGTCGCTTACACCACTGTGATTAATTCTGATGCTTATCGCAATTACGATCCTAAAAAACTAGGCAGCATGGCCGATGGTTTTGGTCCGAAACAAACTCAAGGGCCTGGCAATAAATTTATTGGCTGCCGCGCATGGGAAAACTCGGATGATGGCTTTGATATGTTCGATAGCCCCGAGCAAGTCATAGTTGAAAATAGCTGGGCATTTCGCAATGGTGTTGATGTGTGGAACTACGGTGGCTTTGCCGGAAATGGCAACGGATTTAAATTGGGCGGTAATAAAATAGTTGCCAATAATCGTATTACCAATTCCGTTGCATTTGATAACCCGCAAAAAGGTTTTGATCAAAATAACAATGCAGGTGGAATTACCATACTGAATTGTACGGCTTACAGCAACGGCATCAATTTCGGTTTGGGCAACCCTGTCAGTTCAGGCCAGAAACATTATCTGCGAAATAATATTTCACTCTCAGGCTCAGTCAGTGTTTCAAATGCCGACGCAAAATATAATTCCTGGGATACAGCACCTGCAGCAATTGTTGCTGACTTCCAGAACATCAATTTATCTTTGGCTACAGCTGCGAGAAACCCTGATGGATCATTACCCGATAATGGTTTATTCAGGCTTAACACCAGCAGCAAGCTGATTAATGCTGGAACCAGTGTTGGCTTACCTTATCTCGGTACAGCTCCTGATCTTGGCGCTTTTGAAAAACAATAAATTAAAAACGCTGTCAGCGGTGCAGCTTGCCTGCACCGCTTCAAAAGCCTTCTGAATGCGTATCCGCGCTGGTAAGCAACCATAGATCGATTGATTTAAATTGGTCTTGTGATGCATCATTTATAAAAATACTAAACAGATGGCCGTCATCACGCCATTTGAAGCCTGATTTTTTCAAGGTCGCTTGCCATACATTTGCATGCGCAACAAATGAAATAAGACTGCAGTTTTTTTCGCGGGCCAATTCAATTAATGCGTATAAAAGGCTGACTAAATATCCCTGATTGCCTGCAGAAGAAAATAAATCATCAATTTCAAGATAATTTTTTTGGTTGATATGATAAGCAGCGTAAGCCTTGAGCTTGCCGTCAACGAATGCTGCCATTACAGAATAGTGACGGCGTGGATTGTTGATAAATCGCCAATTCAGAAATCGGGCATTGCGATGTCGCATCAATAAATCCAGACCTTGATAGTCAGCGTGCAGCTGCTGAAGATCGCTATCGAAAGGTGAAAAATTGGTTAAAGGTTTTATTTCACACTCTGTATCATGACCTGATTTTTTTAAAATCAAATTGATTTTAAAATAAAAATTAAGCGATTTACTCAGAAGCCACTGCAACAAAGGGTTGTTTACTTTTTTTGCTATGAATTGCCGGGTATCCAGCAACAACTTCCAAGCTCCCATATCAGGCATGGGATGGAATAGTTTTTTTACGATACTGTGCGAATGTCGGGTAGCTCCCATAGCAAATAAAAAAGGATAGTGCTGCTCCAAAACCAAACTCATCCATACACCAAAACCCAAACCATCCATATCGGTACGCACTAAAAGATCAAGGGGATTGCGTAATACTTTTATCTCACCACGAAACAAAAATTCAGCGTAGTCAAGACCAATTACTCCGATAATGTCATTATCGATTTTAACCCGCCATAATCGGTTTTTTTTATCGTCCTGAATCGACGTTACTGGTGAAAAGTCATAACGCCAGACTAAATAATCTTCATCTTTCCAGCGCATATTGGCATGAGAAAATTGTTGGCGAAATTGCAAGATTGAGGGTAGCTCATCCTGAGTTGCAGGAGCAAAGGAATCACGAAGGGATTCCGGTGTCATATTCAGACTTTTGGCAATAACACGAGTAACTTTATCGTAAGAGAGGTTCGCCATATTTATTCGCTGAGTAATGAATGATCGCGAAGGATTTGCAAAATATCATCCACTTTTTGCATTTTTTCCAATTGTGGTGCAGTTAAAATAATACTGAACCTATCATCAAACTCTGCCATTAAGGTTAGAAACCCCATTGAATCCCATCCGGTTATTTCTTCGCGCAAAGTTTCAGATCGAATACTGGATGCATCTGCCTCAAAAAATCCGGCTATCATTTCCAGTGCTTCACTTAATGTCATACCATTTCCTCTCAAAAAATTTCTGCTTATTGTGCGGTATAACCGCCATCAACACAGAGCTCTGTACCTGTAATCCAACGATTTGCGGGCGACAATAAAAAAGCGGCTGCTCTGGCAACCTGATCTTCAGTGCCTGCACCCAATGGATGTTTATCAATTATGGCTTGTAATTGCGATTCACTTAATCGGGACTTTTGCATAGTCATATCGGTTGCAACAAATCCCGGAGCAATGCAATTCACTCGTATATTTCTGGGAGCCAATTCCACCGCCAGAGCACGACTGGCTGCAGCCAATGCACCTTTACTGGCACAGTAAGCTGACTGGCCGGGAGCACCAATGGTTGAGTAAATAGAGGTGATAAATACCAGACTGCCCTCTGCGGGCATAAATTGTTTTTGTGTTAATAAACGAGCCAATTCCAGAGCAGAAAAACTGTTGACTTGCATATGCTGTAAGAATTGTGTCGGCTTCATTAATTTTAATGGTCGGGTTTCAACAACACCTGCACAAAAACAAATTCCGTAAATATCTTTTAATAAATCCTGATCTAATTGTGATTCAATTTGTTGCGGGTCAGATAAATCCAACAACATGAATTGATGATCGCCTGTTAATTCTTGTTTAAGTTCATTTAAACGATTTTGATCTCGCCCCGTTAAAACAAGAGAGGCACCCATTTGTGCCAAACCCTGTGCAATGGCATGCCCCAAACCGGAAGTTGCACCGGCCAATAAAATTTTTCGCCCGAAAAAGTTTTCAGTATTTAACATGCATCATCCTGCTCAATTTGATTTATCAGTCGTTGCCTGACCAACACAAGGTTCGCTGATCATGCCGTGCAGCAATAAAGCATCAACCGGCAAATTAACCAGTGCCGAAGCCCAGGACAAACCAACACCATAACCCAACAACATTAATTTCACGTCTGTTTCACGAGTAGCATTTAATGCACAGGTGATGGTCAGAGGAACCGAAGCACCACCGGTATTACCAAAATTTTCCAAAATTATAGGCGTTGTCGTTTCAGGCAACGAACATTTTTTAGCGAGATGTTTCATCATAAATTGGTTGGACTGATGAAAAATAAAATAATTGACCTCTTCCGTAGTAAGGTTCGCCTGTTCAAGTGTTTCCATAATGAGTGGCGGAACACGCTCCAGGGTAAAATTAAATAACCCGGTACCATTCATATACAAACGATAATCACGTTGCTGATCACTTTTCGGTTGTCTGAAACCACCGGCAGGAATAATGAGATGGTCGTAACCTTTGCCATCACTTTGTAAATTAAAAAACCAGGGCGTTGCATTTTCGGAATATTCCAGCGCCGTTGCTGATCCTGCATCGCCAAATAATAAATGCGTGCCTCTGTCCAAAGGATCTGTAAATAAACTCGGCGTTTCTCCATGCAACACCAGGACTCGCTTGTGCCCAAAATTGACCATCATGGCCCCCAGACACATTCCGTAGGGGTAACCGGAACAACCCAAACCAACATCAAAGGTCGCGCAATGATTGGACAAACCCAAATCGCGATGAAGTAAACTGCTGGTCGATGGTAAAAAATAATCGGGGCTTTGTGTTACAAAAATCAAAGCATCAATCGAATCAGCGGACCAATTTAATTCTTTCAGCAAATGAGTTGCAGCCGCCAAACATAAATCACTACTGCAAATTCGGCCATCGGAAACATGTCGTTTTCGAATACCCGCCATTTGCACAATTTTGCGTAATTCTGCAGCAGGAAAATCCGTCTGATCCATATTATCAACTTGCATTTCCGGTACTACAGTTGATACACCTGCAATTTTACAATTCGCTATTTGGCTCTTCGACATGATTGCGCCTTTTTAATTAATGATCGTAATTTGTGATAGGCCCATCCACTTTCTCTATCAAAATTGGCGACCAATGTAATGGCGCCGTAGTACGACGTTTGGTTTCTATATCCCTGTAAACAAATTCAGCCTGGGCTAAAGATATTGCCAGCCGCTCTGCCAACTCCTGTGCCGGACGTTTATGGTTAAACAAAAACAACGCTATATCCATTTGTTGATAGGGCAGTGCGTAATAAAATTCATCCTGTCCTTGCGGCAAACTGTAAGTATCTGTCGTTGGAATGACGTTACAAATTGCATCAGGTAACTGCATATAACGCGCCAAAGCATATACCTGGGTTTTATACAAATGGGCGATGGGTTTAATATCCGCCGCACCGTCACCATTGCGCACAAAAAATCCCTGATCATATTCAACACGATTAGGCGTACCCAGAACAGCGTAGTTCAATCTATCCGCATGAAAATATTCAACCATTTTACGCGTGCGTTGTTTGAAATTGGTTGCAGCCACAATTTGCAGATATTCCTGAACACCCAATCTGGATTGATGCATTTTCCCATCAGGACTTTGCACAATTAACTGGAAGCTATTGACCAAACCTTCAGTGCCACCACTAATTGCAATTTTATTTTTCCAACCGGGACCGTAATCCGGAAATAATTTTTTTATCGCTGCATCACGCCACTTATAACAACCAATGGCCTCCAAACTTGGAGCAATATTATGCAACTCAAATTCAATACCCAGATGCTCCGCCAATGTCTGCCCCAATGATGAACTTTTTGACGATGAGTCCTGCTCGGGCAAGAGCAACCCGAATACTTTGTCTTTTCCCAATGTTTTGGCTGCCACACTGCTGGTGACTGAACTGTCTATACCACCGGACATGGCAACAACCGCGCCGCGTTTACGCAATTGACGCAAGGCTTTTTTAATTCCCTGACCAATTTTTTCAATTTCCGCGTCATAGTCCAGAGCCATCAATTCTTCGTTGCTGGCATTTACAAAAAAATTACTCATAATGTATTCCTTGGTTTTACAATTTTCAGTTTTCAAACGTTCGAATCACCCTTTCAACAACTTTTCACGCAACTGCAATTTATCGATTTTCCCATTCGCTGTTTTGGGTAATTCCGGCAAAATAATAATATCTTTTGGAACCATATAAGATTCCACTTTATCCATCATTAATTTTTTAATTTTCCTGTCGATTAAATCTGTTACTGAAACGGTAACAAAAGCAATAATTGCCTGCCCCAGATTTTCATCATCCTGGGCAACGACAGCGGCTTCATTAACACCTTCAAGTGAAGTCAATGCATGTTCAATTTCGGTGGGGCTGACTTTTTCACCACGCGATTTAATAATGTCGTCACTGCGACCTCTAAAAAACAAAAAACCTTGCTCATCCATATAAAACCAATCGCCAGTATGTAAAATAGGTTCACCGCTAATAACATCCGGTTTTAATACACGCTGTGTTAGTTCAGGTTTTCTCCAATATCCGGCCATTAAATGATGTCCGCGTACGCATAAAAAACCTTCATGTCCCGGCGGCAATCTCTGCCCTTGCTCATCCACTAAAAATATTTCTGTTCCGGGAATTGCAATACCAACACTGTGCGAATATTTATCAAGATCCTGCAAATAATCCGGTGGCAAATAACAAGCGCGATTACATTCGGTTTGCCCATACATGGCAAATAAATTTGCATTCGGAAATATGGATTGCAGCGGTGTAATAAATGCCGGCGATAACGCAGCGCCGGCATTGGTAATTCTGGTTACAGATGGAAATTGCAGCGCCGAACGTTTATCTGCAGCAATAATCAACGAATATACTGTTGGAATCGCCGGAAATATAGTCGCTTGCTGTTCATGTAATCGATTGAAAATCTGCGCCGGATAATTGAAATTTTTTTCCAGCACCAGAGTTGCACCCTGCCAAACCGAAATCAGCAACTGATAAAGCCCATAACTAAATGCCAGTGGCAAAACGCTTAATATTTTATCTTCTGCATGAATGTTCAAATACTGACTAATACTGGCAATTGCAAACACCATTGAGGATTGTGTATGCATAACGCCTTTTGGATCACCGGTTGTGCCGGATGTATAAATCAAAGCAACCAAATCAGATGGAATTATGTCAGGTACAAGATAGCCATCAGATGATTCCTGTAAAACCTGATCAAAGTCTACCATTACCGAATGGCTTTCCTGAGCAGAAAGGTTTTCTTTAAAACCGACACACAGAATAGTCAGCGGTATGGTTTCCAATAAAGGCAAAAATTGTTGTTGTAAATTTTCTTGCGCAATCAGAATAGACGCTTCCGCATCCACAATAATTCTTTCCAATTTTGCAGATTTTATCTGATGATTAATCACCACAAAAATGGCACCTAATTTTATTGCCGCATAGATACTGATTGCCGCAGCAAAAGAATTCTCCAGATAAATCGCTAACCTATCGCCCTTTTTCATTCCCTGTTGTTGCAACCAACAAGCCAGTTGGCTACTGGCCTGATCCAATTGTCGATAGGTATATATTTGTCCTTCAATAATCAGGGCAGGTTTATCAGGACAACGGCCACTCTGGATACGCAATCCATCTACAGCCGTTTGCAATACTGATGCTGTCATCGAATTATCAGGCCGCTTTCTTGCGATCAACAAACGCAACCAATGCATTAATGCTGTCCAGATTTTCTGGCAACAAATCCGTATCCAGCACTTTGATACCAAAATTTTCTTCCATAAAAATGACTACCTCCATAATACCTGTCGAATCTATCACGCCCAGATCCATAAAACTGACATCGTCTTTCAGATCATCCTGATTATCGCTAAACAAATAATTTTCAAGGATTAACTTTCTGAGTTGTTCTCTAACTGACATAAAGGCTCCAATGCTCTTCATAATTGTTTTAAATAATATTGAATCTAACGTTTAAAATTTAAAAAATTTTCTACAAAATGATAATGCCAAATCTGGGCTGAGATGATCATCACCAAACTCTGGTTATCCTTGGTACTGGTCACACTTCCAGCCCTGGCTTTTTTCAATAACAATTTCACTTTATTCAAATCAAAGTAACCATAACGCGAAATTTTTTCATCACTTAACAGATCATCAAGGTATTCCGCCGTGGCCTGACCATTCTGAAAAAATGCAATGGCATCCGGTGCTCTATAGGGTTGTTTTTGGCGATGAATAATTTCTGCCGGTAAATATTGGTTCATCGTTTTACGTAAAATATATTTTTCTTTAAGCACTTTCAGTTTCAGGTTAACAGGCAAACGGTTGGCGAACTCTATAACGCGATGATCCAGAAACGGAAAACGCCCCTCAACAGAATTAGCCATCAACATACGATCGCCCTGTGAAGACAAAAGATAACCGCCCATTAAGGTTTTTGCTTCAATATACTGGCCTTTTTGCAACAAGGACCAATTTGCTATTTCATCGGGCAGGGTTGATTGCAAATCTTCCAGCAGGGTGTCCTGCATTTTGCGAGACATCTCCGGCGATAAAAACATTTTTGATTTGCTTGTCATATCCCATCGGGGCAAATGCGAAAAATACCAGGCATCCGCTTTATCCAATCCCTGACCAAAAAAAGGCGCTAAAAATTGACTGGCTCTTTGTTCACTGATATCCAGATAAGGATACAAACGTTTCAATAAAGCCGCACGCCAATTGGATTGTGGATTGACCGCCCAAAAATGCCTGACTTTGGCTTCTTTGAAAATGTCGTAACCACCAAACACCTCATCAGAACCTTCACCGGTCAATACCACTTTATAACCCTGACTACGCACTAACTGCGAGAGCATACGCATGGGTGCAGCCGCTGTTCGCAACAATGGAGATTCTGCATTCCAAATACACGAAAAAAATTCACGTGCAATGTCATCGGGTTTACAAACAATGCGACTGTTATCGGTTTGCAAATAATTAGCGACCAATGTTTGATAAGCCGATTCATCATGCGATGCTTCACTGAAACCCAATGAAAAACTTTTTGTACGATTTTGTGTGTGACGGCGAATTAATGCCAGCAATACCGATGAATCCAATCCACCGGAGAGATATGCGCCCACCGGCACATCTGCACGCAATCGAATCTGGGTAGCATCCACCAATAATTCGAGCAGCTCTTCACACAAACGGTTTTCATCTTTTTCAGAACACGCTATTTTTTCTTCAGGAAATTGCCAATCCCAATATTGTTTTATATTGATTTTGGCATCCCGTAAATTTACCGTTAAATAAGTACCTGGCGACAGGGATTTCACACCATCAAAAATACTATCAGGACTCACAGGAGCCCAAAAATAAAGCAACTGGTTAAATGCCTGTGGGCTTATTTGCGGAGCATGATCCAACACCGACAATATTGCTTTTACTTCTGACGCAAAAATCAGACGTCCATTTTGTTGCGTATAAAAAAGAGGGGCTATGCCTACCCTGTCCCTCGCCAATAACAATGTTTGTTTCTGCAAGTCCCAGATTGCTAACGCAAACTGCCCATTCAAATGTTGCAGAAAATCATCGCCATATTCTTCATAAAGATGAACCAGAACTTCGGTATCACTGTGGGTGTAAAAAACGTGGCCGCGAGCCACCAATAATTCACGTAATTCGAGATAGTTAAATATCTCGCCATTGAAAATAGTCCAAACCGTTTTATCTTCGTTATGAATCGGTTGGGTTCCACCAGCAAGATCAATAATACTTAATCGCGTATGCGCCAGACCAGTTGCATTCTGGCAATAAAATCCTTCACCGTCGGGGCCTCTGTGTCGCAGTTGTTTTGCCATTTGTTGTAATTCTGGCAACTGTGGCAAATCCTTTGAATCGAGGGAAATAATGCCCGCTATTCCGCACATAAACATTACTCAAAAAATAGGTTAATCCCCAAAGGGCAGCGGATTTTATCACGCAAGTCCAGGGCCTTGTCTTTAATACATCAGGTTTGGTGCGCTATATTTTTCTTTTCGCATTACATCAGAATGATTCGCAAATAAATTTGATTTGCGTCTGGTGCACTTAAAAATGGATTCCCTCTTTCCACATGAAAAACAATCGAGTAAGTATCCAATATTGGCTTCCTTCCATCAGCACCGATTTCACAGTCATGACATCTAGGTAAACCACCAGTAATATAGTATTATCTTACTTATTATGATGAGAATGAGCCCATGAATACCAAATCAAGCCTTTTGTTTCTTTCATTAATTTCCTGCATAAGCATGGCTACCCCCAAAACTGATCAAGTGGTTGCTCATGATCCCGTCATGATTAAAGAAGGCGATAAATTCTATGTGTTTTGTACAGGACCAGGCATTACTGCTTTCAGCTCAACCAACTTAAAAGATTGGAAGAGTCTTGAGCCCACATTGAAACAGGAACCTGCAATGGTCAAGCAAGTAGTGCAGGAATTTGCCGGGCATCTGTGGGCACCTGACATTCAATTTCACAACAACCAATACTACCTTTATTACTCAGCATCGGCATTTGGTAAGAACACATCTGGCATAGGGGTTTCGGTTAACAATACTCTTGACCCGACATCCCCCGATTACCAATGGCAAGAATTGGGGAGTGTGATTCAATCCGTTCCCAAACGCGATGACTGGAATGCAATTGATCCACATATTATTCAGGATGACAAAGGTGTGGCCTGGATGAGTTTTGGTTCATTCTGGAGTGGCCTGAAAATATTTAAACTCAATGAAGCCCGAACAAAACCGGCCGAGCCACAGGAGTGGCATGAGATCTCCGAACGCCCACGCATGGAAAATGTATCGCCTCCGCAAACCGGAGCCGTTGAAGCCCCCTTTATATTTAAAAAAGGCGAATATTATTATTTGTTTGTATCGTTTGATTTATGTTGTCGCGGAAAAGATAGCAATTACAACATTCGCGTCGGCAGATCAAAAAATCTGACGGGGCCTTATCTCGACAAAGACAATATCGATATGCGTAAAGGCGGTGGTTCTCTGGTATTGGCAGGCAATGCCGATTGGCCGGGGCTTGGACATAACAGTGTTTATCATTTCGATGGCAAGGATTATCTGGTTTTTCATGCCTACGATGCTCATGATAACTATTTGCCCAAATTAAAAATTCTGGATCTCAAGTGGGATAAAAACCAATGGCCAGTCGTTGATGCCAAAGGTTTATCTCTCTATCGCAGTCGATTGATCAACAAACAATAAACCATCTATTTAGTTAGATTTTTTTAACAACTGGATTCCTGCCTTCGCAGGAATGACGATAAATTTTGATTAACGCAAAGGTTCCGTGATTCATGGTTTTATCGCAACAATCGCAGATCATAAAGTCCACCGGCAACAGAACCTTTGTGCGCAACAAATTTAACCAGGATTTTTCCGTTTGGAGTATTGTGAACAGCCGCAGGAACAGGATAATCAATAAAATAAATTTCCTGCGGATAATCTGCTTTTAACTCAACAGACTCTATCAACATATTATTCAGGAAAATATCAAATTTTCTACCCGCATCAAGCCGTGAATAACTTACACGCAAATATTTGGCTTCACGGTTTTTATCTGTCAATTCATAACTTAACCAGAAAGTTGCATGACGCCAACGCATTCCTTTGTTTAACCCTGAGTCACCCCCTTCTGCTTTATAGAAATGATCTGATTCAGGTTGCTGCTCGCCCGGTGATACCTGATCAATTGTTTTTGCTTCCAGCGCCAATTGTTCAACTTCTTTTTTTGCAAGTTGCTCTTGCATTAATTTCAAATTTTCAGGCGTCGAATAATTCCAATAGATCATGTAACGCGAATCGTGTAATCGAAAGAAAGGAATAAACTCTATTCGCTCTGTATTTTTTCCTCGCAATACACCTTCTGCTTTAAATGTCATGGGTTTTCCCGGAACAGGTTTTATTTTCGACATAAAATCAGTGGTATCGCTGACAAACAAGGGCGCTGCTTCCAAGGGGCATAACGGGCCTTGCGCTATATGTCCCATGCGGGAATCATCAGCCAGAAAATTTAATTTTTCACCGTCAAAAGGGGCTGTTTTTGCTGCCAACACAATCGGGCCATGCAGTAGCGCGTAGTAGTTTGAAGTATCCGGCATTTGTTCCAGATAGGTTGTCATAGGCAGACTCACATCTATTTGATCACCTTTTTTCCAATAACGATCAACTTTTATATAGCTGCCGGGTTTGGCAGAAATTTTCTCAATCTTATTGTTAATTTTTAGTTTCAATGCACCTTCTGCAACCCAATTGGGATAACGGATATGCAAGGTAAATTTTTTACTGTTACGAATAATTATTTTCGTTCCTTCCTGATCAGGAAAAGAGTTGATTTGTGATATTCGTATCTTTTTATCCTGCCAATTTAATTCAGAAGGAATAAATAAATTAACATAGAGATTATTCCCTTGATGTGCATAAATAAACTGTCCGTATTTCACATGGTTTTCAATGCCTGAACCTACACAACACCACATGGCTTTATCAACCTGGGAATAAACCCGGTAATGATTGGGTCGCATAGGTGTAAAATAAACAAACCCGCCTGTATCCGGTCTCTGCGATGATAATATGTGATTAAATAAGGCTCGTTCGTAATAATCCACGTAACCGACTTTGGCATCAGTCAAAAATAATAGCTCGGTGAGTTTAAGCATATTGTAGGTATTGCAGGTTTCAGGGCCTTCTGTTTCTGCAATCATGGATGAGAAGTCATGCTGATCATGAAAGTGCTCCTTAACACTGTTACCGCCAATCGCTACTGTGCGATGATCAACAACTGTTTTCCAAAAAAATTCTGCTGCATCTTGCCAATCTTTATTATTGGATAAATCACCTACTCGCTTAAAACCTATCACTTTCGGGATTTGTGTATTGGCATGCAAGCCCGTTAAATTATCCTGATTTTTCTCAAGCGGTTGTAACACCGATTGATGTGAAAAACGAATTGCAGCTGCAAGATATTTTTTGTCACCCGTGATTTCTGCGACATCTGCCAGAACTTCGTTCATGCCGCCGTGTTCACTGCGCAACATTTGTTGCATTTGTTGATCATCGAGATGACTACTTAGAGCAATTGCCCAATCCGAAAATTCGACCAACATCTTTTTTGCATCCTGATTGCCTGCATAACGATAAGCATCACGCAATCCGGCAAAAGTTTTATGCAGGTTATACCAGGGAACCCATTTGCCATTCACCGAAAAGTTATCAGCCTGTAAATTTCCTTTTGCGATTTGCTCAAAAACTTCTTTTCCACCCGGTATGCCACCAAGATATCCATTGCCATTTTTTTGCTGGCATTTTTTTAATTCACTGACAACATAATTCAATCTTTTGAGCAATTCAGGATTGGAAGTTGACGCATAACCAAGTGCCAATGCAGAAATATAATGGCCGCCCATATGCCCATCCAACCCGGAGGATTCCCAATTACCATAGGATTCGGATTTTAACGGCAACCCGGCTTCCCGTTGAAAAGGTGCAAGCAATTTGTCAGGATTCAGTGCTAACAAATAACGGACATCCGTGGTTTGCGCATCAAGAAAAGGACTTGCGTTCAAACGCACATCCTGCAATGGAAACAATTGCATGGGTTCTTTTGCAAATAGTCCTGATGCAAACAGAATCAAAACCGCCAACAGATTTTTCAGGAATTGTTTTTTCATAATTGAACAGGAAAATAATTGAGATAAAAAAACCGCTGCAGACATCTACAGCGGTTGAATAAGGTTAACTATCCATAACAACGGAATAACTCTAAAACAAAAACTCTTGAAACACTGGAAAATTAAAAGCGCAATTCATTTAATATCCATTTGTAATATAATATATAAATATTGTTTGATGTCCAGACTTTTGTTGTTTTTTTACCATCGTTTGCAAATCATTTCACAAAAATTTCCAACCAATTTCAGAATAAAAAGCCTTGCATCAAGCAAGGCTTTTTATAAAACATCTGATTGTCTTAGAAAGAGTAACGCGCTCCCAATGCATAGGTTTTTGAATAGATTAAACTTCCAAAATTAAATAGATTTTGATTACCTTCACCGTAATAGCTTTGGTAAACATCATCCAGCAAATTGGTTGCATCAAGTGTCACAACGAGATCATCGGTGACGTTATAACTTAATTGTAATTCCAGACTTTGCTCCGGACGATTCCAAATTTGGATTGGGTTGGCAAAAATTGCAGCTTCTCTACGAGAATAAAAAGATTCACGCCACACATAAGACAAACGCGCTTCAACCGCATCTTTATCGTAGGCAAGAACAACACTGTAAGAATCGTCAGACACACCGCTCATATTGGAATCGACATAACGGAAAATTTCACCAGCAGAATTGTAATCAGGTGTTTTTTGCGAGGAATCCAGTGCCGTGTAACTCGCCTGTATCCCCAAACCATCCAAGGCAGAAGGTAAATTATCCGGGAAATAAACCAGCCCCACTTCCAAACCAGACAGCTCACCATCTACAGCATTTACCAAAGTCGTGAGAACATAGTCACGGGTCACTCCATCATTACCCGTACGATTGACAATTTTCGCACCACCGATGACAGCCCCCTCAATTTCACGCTTGAATATAGCAGCATAAATAGAGCTGGCATCTGCGAAATACCACTCAAGTGATAAATCATAGTTAGTCGATTCTGTCGGTTGCAAATCCGGGTTACCGCCACTACCTGTTCCATAAGGAATTGAAGTTAATGGATCCTGAAAATATTGCAACGGATTCAAATCACCGAAATTAGGCATGCGCAATGTTTGAGTATAAGCAAGACGCCCTTTCACATCATCAGCGATGTCCCAATTGAGTACCAGACTTGGTAACAATTTATCGGCTTTACCTTTTCCTGTGTCATCATCATAGATATTGGTATTGGTTCCTGTTTCAGACCAAAATTCCATATCCTGTTTATAGTTAACATAACGTAAACCAAATTCACCGCTTAATGTATCTATCAAATTAAATTTGGTAGTGGCATAAAGTGCAACAGAGTCTTCCGTTACATCAAAGTTTTTATGCACTTTTTCCGTGTTCAGACCATAAAGCGTGCGAACAGCATCAGCGTTATCTAATAAATAATTACCATTTGCAGTAATAAAGTTATCAAAAATATTCGCTCTGCCATCGAAATAATTATTCACCTGGAATACAACACCTGAACCATCACCTGACGCACCGGCAGCAACCAAATCTGTCATCATTTGACTGAGCGGACTGCTGTAGGCCCAAGAGTCTTGCCCACGACCAAAATCCTGTGCATTACGCTCTTCGTATCGGCCACCCACTTTCAAGGATTTGAAATAATTTCCGTCCAAATCCCAAACCAGATCACTGGTGAGTGTTATTGAATCACCTTCATTGCCACCGCCATTGTCCCACATACCAGAAGCATTCCAGTTGCCTATCGCTGACATGTCGGATTCATCCAAATTGGCTGTTGCAGGATTGTCTTTGAAAACAAGTGAAGGAACACCATCGCGATCATTGTAGTCCACAGTTAAACCATAAGCGGTACGCGCGAAACGCATTGCAAAAAATTCACTCGTGAATTTACTATTTTGATAAGTCACTTCTGAATTAACTGTGATGTCATCCCTTGGTATCCATTTTGCTCCCAATGCGTATAAATAGCTGTCCGTTTTTCCGGTAGCATAATCTCCGCTTTGGAAACCACCATTAGCATGGCCATCATGCTCTTTAACAATATTAGTACCTTCATAAATCAAAGGAATCGGAATGTTGCCATCTTGATGTTCCAGAGTGTTGGAAAACCACATGGCATTTTGCGACTTATTTCTGTATCCCGTATAAAAACCTTCTGCAGTCACTTCCAATTGATCATCCGGTGCCCACTGCAAAGAAACACTCGCTGCAGGACGTTTACGTTCGCCGGTGAAGGAAGTACCGAAAATTGCATCACGCATCAACAAATAATCATATTCCACACCACCAAGCGTTAAGGTTGAACCTTCTCCAGAAGGAAGACCATTCTCCAAACCAGGCTGCCAAACCCTGACACCATTGAAATCACCAGGAATCATTTCATAAGGTGCATAACCAGGGTGAGGGACTGCATTGAAAAAGGGAAAAGCTGCACCGGCAGTCATGGTGTCATCACGATAGTGAGTTTCCGCAAAAGAAAAATTCACCAGAGCACCAAAATCACCTTGGCTAGTCTCCCAACGATTACTGAAAAGCGCACTGATATTGGGATCAATTTTATCCGGTTGATCTGCATAAATACCGCGAGCAGCAACAGACATTTTGGCACCATCAAAGTTAAATGGACGATGGGTTTTCACATCAATAGAACCTGCAATACCACGCTCCACCTGATCAGCAGAACGTGTTTTATAGACCGTAACACTGGCCAGCAAACTGGCAGGTATATCTTGCAATTGCATTACACGACCTGCACCCGTATAGACATCACGTCCATTCACTGTAGTGTGGATATCCGTTAGGCCGCGAATGGAAACTCCTGACACTTCGCCACCCCCACGGTTTGTCGTTTGCACACCAGTCACACGCTGCAAGGCTTCCACTACGTTGTTATCAGGAAACTTACCGATATCTTCCGCCACAATTGCATCAACAATTTGTGTGTTGTCGCGTTTGATGTCCAAGGCCTTGCTCAAACTGGCACGAATACCGGTAACAACAATTTCTTCACTTTCTTCTGTCTGATCTTGTGCATAAAGATTGGGGGCAAACATAGCTGCAATAACAGCGCTTGCTAAAATTGATTTTGAGTACATCTTCTGACTCCGTATTATTTTTAGTATTTGTTTATCACTTCGAAGAAACAAATACACGTTGAAGGATCATCATGTGTTTTGAAAAAATATCTGGAAAAAGTGAGGAAAAAATTTCCTCACTTTTTGTCAGGGCTACAAGCCTTCCTGATACAGAGCATTGATTGATTCAGCCGTAATAGCACCGCTGTAAATTTTCAATTCATCAATCGCACCGTTGAAAGGGATATCCCAATAATTCACACCCAGCGCAAACTCGTTGGTTTCACCGGCAACGGTAAATACCCGTTTGAATCCAGTCGCTTCCAACGACTGCACACCATTCACAAATATTTTTATTTTGTTGTTGTCTTCACCATCGACTGTGAATGCAATATGAGTCCATGCACCTTGTGGAATGCGTGAATCCAGCTCGGCGTTATCAAAGAAACCCGCCTGATCTGCCCACACACGCGTTCGATTAGTGCCATTCATTGAAGGGACCAAACTAATCCAGGCACTGGCGCTGGCACCGGCGAAAAAAGCAGTGGTGAAATTGGTGAACGCCGTCGGTTTTAACCACATGGCAACCGAGTAACTGTTGGTGGTGATTAAATTGTCCGGCAACCTGACACCAGATGTTCCATCCAGATTCACCGCCAAACCTTTAACACCATCGACATAAGTCACACTGCCTCCGGTATTCAAAATGCGATCACCTGTGACGGTGGCAGTTGCATAAGCACCATTAATCGCTGTCAAATCACCTTCAAAAGAATATTCAGCAGGCGCCAGTGATTTCACTGTGACAGTAAATTGTTTGGTATCTGTGAAATTTTGATATTTGATTGTTGCCGTCAACACCACTTGCTGATCGCCTTGTAATGCGCTCGGCTGTTTGACGATTGCCGTACCATTCACCGGATTCAAAAATTCAGTGTTATTTGAACTCCAGCTGATACCTGAAACAAAAGGCCCTACTCGTGGCAATTCAAAGTTTTCACGCACAGCGGAAACATCGCCGAGATCCAACGCATCTTTAACGAATCCGGCAAACAGTGAAGAATCCGTCAGATTGTTAATGGCTGCACCGTTAATATCCAAATTATTCAAGGCATAGTCATACACAATGAATTCATCAATTTGACCAACAAAAGGCAGATCCCAACCGTAATTCACACCCAGTGCAAAATTGCCTCCTGCTGCACTGAAAATATCCTGACGTGGCATTGAACCCGCCAGATTGCCATCGATATAAAGTTTCATCGTGGTATCGGCATAGGTAATCGCCACGTGTTGCCATTGATTCAATGGAGCTGTTGCGGTGTGCACGATTTGGTTCCAGTCATCAGTCTCGACTGTGTCAGTCTGGAAAATGAAGCTCCACAACAACGAGGTAGTGGTGAAATGTGCGGCCCTGTCCGGAATAAAACTGATCCACTGATTGTCAGCTGTTGATGCGAAGAACGCCGGTGTATAGGCAGTCAAGACTTCAGGCTTGTACCAGAAGGACACTGTGTACTGATTCGACGCAATAATGTTATTGGGCAAACGCACACCATTAGTGCCGATAAAATCGTAGGCCTGACCTGCATAACCCGCTTCATAAGTGGGTGTAGTGACGCCAGTGTTCAGCAGATTGTTGTCTGTTGTCTGTGCCGCTGCAAAATTACCCAGTGAATCGGTTAATCCATTTTCAAATTTATAATGGGCTACTGCGTTTTTGAATGCAGGACGAGCTGTTAAATTGACTGTGAATGTTTTGGTAGTGCTTTGTCCATTCAAGGTGATATTCGCCGTCAAGGTCACTGTCTGATTACCCAGATCAGGCGTTGGAATAAATACCGATCCGTCAGCCTCAATAAAATATTCATTGCTGCTTGCCCAGGTGATAGTGGTGCCGTTTTTCCCCGAGTTGGGCAAAGAATAGCCTTCGTCTTCTATGGTTAATTCTGTTTTGATATCCAAGGCATTGGAAACCGTCGTTAATGCTGTGGCGGTTGCAGAAATTGGATCAACTCTGCTCCCCCAAATAGTTTCGCCGGCAAGAGATGAAGCCGAGAACACAGGCACCAATTCTTTTAAACCATTGTCCCACTGCCACTTCACAACACCGTAGTAACTGGTGTTACCCAATTCCAACTTAATTGTGTTACCACCTTGTGGATACCAAGCACCCGTTTCCGAACCTGTCACTGTTCGATTGGCATTCAAGGCCAGATAAGTGGACTTCACCGGAAGGGTATTGACACCTTTGCCATGGTTAACAAATTTGTAGTAACCAGGAATCTCTTTGATATCCACCAGATTATTTCCGCTTGTTGGAACATAACGTTGTGGAGAAACAACCAACCAGCCCTGATTGTTGACAAACATCTCGTGAGTTCTTACTGCATGAGCCTCGGGAATAGTGGGGTAATCAGTTGAGGTAGCAGGGAAACGGGTATGGGTCACTAAAATGTGGCGACCTGTTGCTGCATCATAAAATGCCGAGTTATGGCCAGGGGCTTGATAACCCCAGGACTCCGAAGTCTCGCCCAGCTGTTGGGTAAACTCAAACCCACCCATCAACTTGGTACCGATTTCCAATCCACCAGCATCAGCAATATTGTTGCCTGCGGCATCCAGAAATGGGCCATTGGGTGTTTTGGATCTGGCGAGACGAATGTTGTAGCCATCATTCGCGGCAAAACCTGCCACAGAGAAGAACAGATAGTAGTAATCACTCTCGGGGCTGTAGAGAACAAATCCACCCTCAATTGCCCTGCTCTGGCCACCGACCAAACGGGTGCCATAACCTTGCCCGGCTTTTGGCTTACCTGTTGCGGTATCCATTTCCAACACAAACAAACCACCGGAATAGGAACCGTAGACCATCCAGAGCTTGCCGGTTTTATCGTAAAAAGCGGCCGGATCAATCACATTGGGATCGACAGCGCCGTTATAAGTAGTTTGGCCATTATCCAAAGGATAGGTGGTAAATTCACCCGCATTGCGATAACCACTACGCAAGAAAACGCCCCGGTTAACATAAGGCCCTTCTATAGCATCAGCCTCAGCCAGCCCCAGATAGGAACGATTCCAACAACCACCTGTGGCCTCTGTTTGCGCGCAATGGTTGTAGTAAAACCAGTACTTCCCATTGGGCGACTTGATCACATCAGCAGCCCAGTTGCCCTTGTAACCATCAGTCCAGCTAATACCTTCTGCGATTTGGGTTGAATAGGTATTAAACAGCGGGCTCTCATCGACCATATCATTGGCAGAGAGCACCGAAAAATATTCCCAATTAATGAGATCAGTTGATTTGGCTGCAGCCAGATGTGAACCAAATATGTAATGGGTGTTGCCATCTTTGATAACGGATGGGTCATGTACACCAATATCCAGCCAGGCCACTGAGCCATCGGTAGCACGCGGAACTGTCGTGGATAGGGTTGGTTTGCTGTATACGGGTTCCTCTGATGCTGGAACCGAAGGGGATTTCTTTTCACCACCGCCACCGCAGCCGCCCAACAGCAGCAGACCGCCAATGACAAGCGCAAGGCCTGTTAGCTTCATGTAATTCACCTTTCTCTAGTGTTGTTATTACTTATTTATAGTTTTGATAATGCCCGCTAGCCGGATGCTATCGGATAGCAATATTGTAGATTATATTTTGTATTACAATATTACTATCATCAAATCTTGCCATAGATTAAAATCAGAGTAAAGGCGGCCAGGGGGATTATTTTCAGACAAATCTGATTAATAGAACATTGGGAAATCAGGTGGCAAAGCTTTAGACACAGTAGGTATAGAGGAAGCAAAAACAACAATCGGATGATAGTCAATGGACAGGTAATGGCGCATGGATTCTCGCCGACCATTACATCGATGGCAGGATAATCTGGAGCCTGGTATTTAGCGGTAACAGATTGGGCTTTTATTGTGAGTTTCAGTAAAAAACTATTAACAGGAACTGGAAAAACAGATATATCTAGCGGCCTTGTTTGCCGTCCCTAATCTGATCATCTGATGAACATATAGGCGAAGCAACAAAGGCAATAATCAAAAAAAACCTCCATAAGAAAATACTGGATACTTTTATGTCAAATACCAAATCAAAAGCCGGGAGCCTGGCTCTCTCGATCATTTACATTACGTCGTTGTTTTTTATATGGGCATTCGTTACCAACCTGATTGACCCTCTGGTAAAGAGCATGAAGGTGATTTACACCCTCACTGACGCAGAAGCACAGCTCAATCAATTTGCGTTTTTTATTGCATATGGAGTCATGTCTATCCCATCAGCGGCCTATCTCGCTAAAAAAGGTTATACCAAATCGATCATCCTCGGACTCATCGGTATCATTGCGGGTTGTTTGATCGCCTGGTCCACCACCTTCTCACAAAGTTTTGCTACTGTTTTGCTCGGGCTTTTCGTTGCCGCATCAGGCATTACATTATTACAAGTAGCGGCTAACCCGTTGATTGCCTCCATGGGTGATCAAAAAGGTGCTGCATTCCGGTTGAACCTGTCACAAGCCTTCAACTCTTTAGGGGCATTTATTGGCGGATGGCTGGGTGCCAATTATCTTTTGGATACACCTTTATTTCACAAAGATGTTGAAGCCACACCTGAACTGCTGAGCACAGGTTTGTCATTCGTCACCAACATGTACTTTTTGATTGCTGTTGTACTGGCTGTATTCACCATCGCAGTCTTTTTGGTACGCAACACCATTTCCGAACATTCACCCAAAATGGCAGCGCACACAGAATCCCCTTTCTCAGCATTGAAATCAAAATGGGCCAATCTTGGTGCTCTGGGAATTTTCCTTTATGTAGGTGCAGAGGTCTGCGTTATTTCCGGTATGATTTTCTTTCTTGAACAAAAAGAAATTCTCAATGTACCCTCATTAACTGCGGGTTATGTTGCACCTTATTTTATGCTGCTCGCGATGATCGGACGTTTCGGCGGCTCAGCACTTTTGCGTTTCGTCAGCCCCACTACCATGTTGGCAATTGTCGCTGCCGGAGCGACAGCCCTGTGTGTTCTTGTAATAAGCACTTACAATCTGGCGCCTACACCACTGGGAGGAAGCGTTTCACTACACGGTTACGAAACCCCGATTACTATGGGCTTTATCCCTGGTTTCGCAGCAATTTTGATTGGTTTGTTCAACTCCATTATGTTCCCAACCATTTTCACTCTTACACTTGAGCGCTCAACTGCACCTGCTTCTGCAACTTCCGGTTTAATGTGTATGGCAATTTGCGGCGGCGGATTTATTTCTGTTGCTTATGGTTTTACTGTAGACATGTTAATTGCACATTTCCCGGTTGGTGCACGTTCAATTGCATTTGCTGTACCGCTGGCGTGCTACCTCTACGTACTCTGGTTTGCATTCGCAGCGAAGAAAGCCCCTACACATGAAATTAAAGAAGGTATGACTACTGGCCATTAATTCTGAAAAGTGTCCAGATATAAAAAAACCGATCCAATGGATCGGTTTTTTTATATCTCTAGCAGAGCTTTTTATTTATCAATTCACCAAAAACCGGAAAGACAAAGCAGAATTATATTCTTCACCCGCTTTCAAAATAGTGCTCGGGAAATTGGGTTTATTAGGTGAATCCGGATAGTGTTGAGGTTCCAGGCAAATACCGCCGCGATAAACAAAATCAACGCCCTTACCTTTAACTTTACCATCCAGAAAATTACCGCTGTAAAATTGGATACCGGGTTCATCTGAGTATACTTCCAATACACGACCTGATTTTGGATCATAAAAACGTGCGTCCAATCCCCATTCATTATCCGATTTTTTATTCAATACCCAGTTGTGATCGTAACCGCCACCATTTTTTAATTGTTCATTTTTTTGATTGATCATGTCACCAATAGCATGACTTTTAGTGAAATCAAATGGTGTACCGGCTACAGAAGTCAACTCACCTGTTGGAATCAAACCTGAATCGATTGGCGTGAATTTACTGGCATTGATCATCAATTCCTGATCCAGAATAGTGCCGCTGCCTGCCAAATTAAAATAAGGATGCTGGGTCATATTGATGGGTGTCGATTTATCCGTGGTCGCGTGATATTTCATAATAAATTCATTGTCATTGGTCAGCTGATACACAGCTGTCACTTTCAGATTACCGGGATAACCCTGATCGCCATCAGGACTGAAATGTGTGAGGGTTACACCCACAGTAGATTCAGTTTTGAATGAGTTTGATTTCCACAAAATTTTATCAAACCCCAGTGTTCCTCCATGCAAGTGATTGGCGCCATCATTCAAGGTCAGTTGATATTTTTTGCCATCCAGTGTGAATTGCCCTTTGCCAATCCGGTTGCCATAACGACCGATAATCGCACCAAAGAATGAAGTATTTTTTATGTAGCCATCAACATTATCAAACCCCAGTACAATATCGCCCATCACACCTTTTTTATCAGGCACTATGATCGACGTAATAACACCACCGTAGTTGGTTACTTTTACAACTACGCCATTGGCGTTAGTTAAGGTGTATAGAACAGCCTCTTCTCCGCTTGGCAACTTTCCAAAAGAAGATTCCGTTACACTGACTTTGGATAAAGCAGTTTTTGCAGTTTCTGCACATAAAATATTTGCAACAAACGACATGCAAATTACCGACACCAAACAAACCAATCGTATATGTTTCATTTTATTCTCCAGTGTTTTGTAATCGTTTTTACTCATTATCCATTTTCATTCAGTCTTCAATAACTGAAGGTCGTCCGAATTCAGGCATCCCGTTTGAATCCCAGCGCAATGGTTTAACAAAAGTATGCCTGTCCGGATTCCATAATGGGTCACCAATTATTTCCGTATAGGTTCTGGCGTGATACACCAGCATCACCGTTTCACCATCTTCTGCATAAGTAAAACTGTTATGTCCGGGCCCATAAATTTTATGTTCATAACAGGTTTTCAGCACTGGCTCTTTGGATTTTGTCCAGGAAGCGGGATCAAGCAAATCGGCATTTTCATCCGCCCACAATAAACCCATTGCATAATTTTCATCAGTAGCACTTGCAGAATAACTGATGAAAATTTTTCCATTTCGTTTAATAACAGAAGGGCCTTCGTTAACCCAAAAAATAATCGTTTCCCAATCATATTCCGGCTTGCTTAACATCACAGGTTTTGCCGCAATTTCCCATGGTGTTTTCATAGGGGCAATATAAAGATTGGAATTTCCTTCAATTGTTTTATCTTTTTGTGCCCACAAATAATACAACACGCCGTTATGGGTAAAAGTGGTTGCATCAAGACAGAATGTATCAATTCCAGTGTCAACTTGCCCTTTAAATTCCCACTCGCCTTCCAAAGGATTAGCATTGGCGTTACAAATTGCATACATACGATGTTGAAATAATTTGTCTTTAATTTCACGTGAAGGTGCAGCAGCAAAATAAACATACCAGGCATAATCACCGGTTTGCGGATTTTTGTTGTAGTGCAATTCAGGGGCCCATATCAACTCACTGTAAGCACCGGTATCGGGTTTATGCCAGACATCGACCGTTTTAGCGGTTGCAAGTTCCGCAATGGTTTTTGCACGACGAAGTTCAATACGATCATACTGCGGAACCGATGCCGTGAAATAATAATAACCGTCAGTGTGTTTATAAATATAAGGATCTGCGCGTTGCGGAATTAACACTTTCACAATTTCACTCATTGTCACTCCAATTTTTTAACTTCTATTGATGTATGCGAGCAGGTATTAATGATCAACTCTTTTTTCGTCAATCATGGTTCTATAAAATTTATCGGTAATTCGATACTTAAACATCACCAAACCCATTAATGCATGAAAGGCTCCGGGAATTATGGTTAACATCAATGCAATGCCCGTCAAAGCAAAAGCAGATTGTTCTTTACCGGCCTCATAACCAAAGTAAGTCAGCAGTAAACCGGTGATAAATCCCGCCAAACCTGCACCGGCTTTTTGACAAAATGAAATACCACCGAAAGCCAAACCGGAAACCCGTTTGGAATTTTTGACGTGACCATAATCAACAGCTTCCGCTATGGCAGACCAAAATACCGGCGCATGCAAATCGACCACAAACGACAATAAAACATAAAGTAAAATAGCCAAGGCCCAATCACCCGGGTCAACAACAAAGAACATCAAAACACTCAATATTCCAACGACAATTTGCGACCAGCGAAATAATTGCACTTTACAAAAACGTTTCGTTACCCAGGTTGATACCACCATCGACAAAATAGAAGCTGCAATACCCGCACTGGTAAATTTAGCGGCCATGGATTCATCGCCGCCCAAAAAATAAATGCTGTAATAAAAAGCCACACTGCCACGCAAGCTATAACCCAGCGTTCCCAAAATGCATACCGCGCACAAGACCAACCACTGATCATTTTTCAATAACAGTTTTAATTGTTCACTAACAGGTTCTTTATCGACAACATGCTCCACTCTTTCGCGAGTGGTGAAAAAACAAAACAACAACAGACCAACACCAACCAGCGACATAAATCCCATAGCCAGTTGATAGCCTTTTGCCATATCACCATCGCCCCAGAGTTTTGCCAAATCCGGAACTGACGCCACTATGATGACATTGGCAATTTTTGCAAAAAACATTCTGTATCCATTTGCTGATAAACGTTCCTGCGGGTCGGACGTCAACACACCAATATACGAAATATAGGGAATAGCCACACCGGTAAACATCAGGGTTGCCAATAAATAAGTAGCGTAAGCCCATACCAATTTCATGTTGTAACTAAAATCAGGCGTGGTAAACAATAAAAAAACTGAAACCCCATAAGGAATGGCGAGATATAAAAAATAGGGGCGAAACCGGCCATGACGCGATTTATATTTATCGGTAATCAATCCCATCAAGGGGTCAGTCAATGCATCAATAAAACGAGCGGCTAAAAATAATGTCCCTACATGAACAGGTTTAAGCCCGAAGATATCGGTATAAAAATATTGCATAAAATAAAACATAGCAGCGATCATAATATTCACTGCCATATCACCCGCACCAAACCCGGTTTTCTCCAAAACGGATAATTTTTGCATTTGCATTATTATTCTCTAGTTGCTTGTTATGGGTTGTAAAAAGGCGGCATAACTATGCCGCCTTTTTTCTCTCTCACACGGACTTCACATGTGCAATGCAAGTCTGTTTTTCTCTGCTTATTAAACTTTCAAACTACTTATTAATCTTTCAGAAATTTCTATTCAATTACACGCCATCTTTCAAATGATAGTAGGCCGCGTTGTGGCGCAATTCAGTTTTAAAATCACGCACGCGGGTATCTGCTCCAATCACCACTGCTTCAATACCCGCCATTTCAGCATAATCAACAACTTCATCTGCAGTGATACCTTGAGTGTAAGCACTGTGATGCGCACCACCTGCTTGAATCCAGGCTGCCGCTGAAACTTCCAGATTGGGACGAGGAATCCAAAGTGCTTTTGCTACGGGTAAATTGGGTAATTCCTGCGGAGGATTAACTGTATCGACTTCCGCAATAATCATGCGGAAGCGTGTGCCCAAATCAATCAATGAAATACAAAGTGCAGGCCCCGCTTTGCCGGTGAAAATCAAACGCGCAATATCATTGCGACAACCTATAGTATGTAAATGCACTTCCAATTTTGGTTTTGCAGCAGCAATCGAAGGACAAACTTCCAGCATGTGCGCACCCAACACCTGATCAACCGCACCAAAATGATAAGTGTAATCTTCCATAAATGAAGAACCACCCTGGCGACCTTTTGACATGACTTTTGCAATGCGCACCATAGCCGCCGTTTTCCAATCACCTTCACCGCCATAACCAAAACCCTGCTGCATTAATCTTTGTGTTGCAAGGCCGGGTAAATTGGTTAAACCTGTTAAATTTTCAAAACAATTGGTGAATGCGCCGAAGCCACCATCGGTTAAAAATTTGTGCATACCCAATTCCAGACGGGCTTCATTTTTTAACATTTGAAATTGATGTTCATCGGTCAAGACAGTTGGATTTACATCGTAGTCAGCTTTATAAATTTCAATTTGTGCAGCCACCTGTTCATCCGTGATCGCATCAACGACTTTTTGCAAATCACCGAGACCATAAGCGTGAACTTCATAACCAAATTTAATTTGTGCAGCAACTTTATCACCATCAGTGACTGCTACTTGACGCATGTTATCGCCAAAGCGCGCGACCTTCAGATTCTGGCTTTCATACCAACCAACAGCAACACGACACCAACTGTCGATTTGATTTTGCACAGAATCAGTCGCCCAGTGACCAACAACCACTTTACGCTCCTGACGCAAACGCGTACTCACGTGACCAAATTCCCGATCACCATGGGCACTCTGATTCAGATTCATAAAATGCATATTGATTTCAGCAAAAGGTAATTCTGCATTAAATTGCGTATGCAAATGCATATAAGGTTTATTCAACACACTTAAACCGCTGATCCACATTTTTGCCGGAGAAAATGTATGCATCCACAAGATAAGACCTACACAATTTGTGTTGCTGTTAGCAGCCTGACAAACAGCAAGGATTTCTGCAGGTGATTTCACCGTATCCTGTGCAATAATTTTTATCGAGATTTTGTTTGATGCAGTTAAACCCGCCGCAATTTTCTGACTGTTTTCAGCAACTTGCTTCAACACACCTGGCCCATATAAATGTTGTGAGCCGGTTACCAACCAAACTTCTTTATCGCCGTAAACTTTCATTTTGTTTTCCTCTGGAATTTTTCAATTTTCTGTTGGGTATCGCTCACGACGAAACCCGGTGTTAATTTATTTCTGCCCGTAGTAAGCATTTTTCCCATGCTTGCGCAAATAATGTTTGTCTACCAATGTTTGCTTCAAAGCCGGTGTTGTTGGTTGCAAGGTTTTTGTGAGGTAGGCCATGCGCGCAATTTCTTCCAGAATAACCGCGTGATATACCGATTCTGCGGCATTTTTCCCCCAGGTAAATGGCGCGTGTCCTGCAACAATTACCATGGGCACTTCCTGGGGATTGCGCGATGCAAAACAATCGGTAATTTGCATACCGGTTTCTTCTTCGTAATCGCGTTCGATTTGTTGGTCAGTCATGACCCCAGTGCAAGGAATTTCACCGTAGGCATAATCAGCATGGGTTGTGCCATAACAGGGTATGGCTTGTTGTGTATGCGCCCAGGCAGTTGCATAGGTTGAATGTGTGTGTGTGACACCACCAATGGAATCGAAATGTCGATACAAATGTGTATGGGTTTTGGTGTCTGAAGAAGGACGCATTTTTCCTTCAACGATATTGTTATCAAGGTCTACTATCACAATATCATCCGGCGTCATTTTTTCGTAAGCAACACCACTGGGTTTAATTGCGATGACAGCTTTTGCCCGATCAATCTGCGATACATTACCCCAGGTGTAAACCACAAGGTTGCGTCGATGTAATTCCATGTTGGCTTCGTACACTTCCCGTTTTAACTCAATAAAACTCATTTCAATTTACCAGCGTTAATAAAATTACCGAGCGTTAAATATTTTTGATACAAATGTTCATAGGCCGCAGCCGAGGCCGGATTGGGCTGATAAGTTTTACAAAGGCGCGAAGCCATGACTTTTTGTGCGGATTCGACATCCGGATAAGCCCCTCCTGCAACCGCAGCAAAAATAGCCGCCCCCAATGCACAACTTTGTTCGCTTTCCAAAACATCTATCGGGCAATTCCAAACATCAGCACAGGTTTGCATAACAAAATCCGATTTTTTGGATATGCCACCAATCGCAACTACAGAATTAATCGCAACACCTTCTGATTTAAATCGCTCAATAATAGCGCGTGCACCATAAGCACTGGCCTCAACCAATCCACGAAAAATTTGTGGAGCCTGACTGCCCATTTTCAGCCCGGCAATTGCCATGGAAACTGTTTGATCTGCGTCGGGAGTACGTCGCCCATTCACCCAATCCAGTGCTGTAATTCCAGCTTCGCCAATTTCCAGTTGTGCAGCTTCTGCACCTAATGCAGCCAAAGTTTTATCTTCAATTTCCTGAATCAATTTTATTTTGGTTAATTGATCCAACAAATCCGAATCCTGCAACAAATTAGCAAGCGGCCAATTAATCAAATTGCGGAACCAGGCATAGAGATCGCCAAATGCTGATTGCCCGGCTTCCAACCCAACCAATCCTGGCAATACCGAACCATCGACCTGACCACAAATACCCGCGATACATTTCTCACCGATATCCTGATATTCGGCAACCGTAATATCACAGGTGGAAGTGCCCATAATTTTGGTCAGCACACCGGGTTTTACATTTGCAGCAACTGCTCCCATGTGACAGTCAAACGCACTGAAACAAACAGGTGTTCCAGACTGTAAACCCAATTTCGCTGCCCAGGCTTCAGTCAGTAGTCCGCACACTTTGTCAGACGTAAAAGTTTCAACAGGTAATTTGTCGCGCAATCCGTTTAACAAGGGGTCTATACCCACAAAAAAATCATTCGGGGGATAACCACCCCAGCTCTCGTGCCACATAAGTTTATGACCTGTGGCACAGCGCCCCATACGAAACTTTGAAGGATGAGTTGTACCCGTCAACACGGCAGACATCCAATCACAATGTTCTACCCACAGATAAGCCGAGTTAGCAACAACGGGGTCTTCACGAAGCAGGTGCAGGCATTTGGCCCAGAACCATTCAGAAGAATAAATACCCCCCTCGTATTTCAAATAATTTTCACTGGATTTATTGGCAGCTTCAGTAATTTCCCGAGCCTCTTTTACCGCAGTGTGATCCTTCCAGAGAACAAACATGGCATTCGGGTTTTCTGCAAATTCCGGTTTGAGTGCCAGCGCTATTCCCTGTTCATCAACGGCTATGGGTGTAGATCCGGTAGTATCGAAACCAATTCCGATTACCTGTTGCGCCGTGCCTTGAGGTACTTTATCCCACAGGCCGTTGACAACCATCTCAAGACTTTCGAGATAATCCAGTGGATGCTGGCGGAACTGATCCCTGGCAGCAACGCAATACAAGCCTTTTTTCCAACGAGGGTAATACACAACATGGCTGGCCACTTCAGATCCGGTGATGGTATCAACCAACAATGCACGAACCGAATCAGTACCGTAATCAAGGCCCAAAGTATAAGAAGTCATTAGCAATCACCGAACCCAATAAGACAGTATTTTTATTTTGTATGATAATATTATTCTAAACTTGCAGTCAATTGTCAGATAACCGCATTAAGATCATTTTGCAGCAGAGACACCCTCTGATGTCATCACAACCCGCTTGATAGTGCCGTCAGGGTTGTAGACCAGATAATCAATACATACCGAACGGCGAAAACTTCCACCATTCGGTTGTATGCCGCCATTGTGGTAAATGAAATAACTCTTTCCCTTGAAGTCGATGATTGACTGATGGTTGGTGTTGGAGTTGCCTGCCAGTTCATTAAGAATTCCCTTGTATTCCCAAGGGCCAGTTACTTTTTTGCTCATGGCATAGGAAATTTTTTCCGGAAATCCGGATGCGTAGGACAAGTAGTACCAGTCACCTTTCTTGTGAATCCACAAGGCCTCAGTGAAATTGGGAAGATCAATGGGCACTATAGGGCCATCCAGCTCCAACATGTTCTTTTTCAATTTGGCATAACGTGGCTTGGTGTTACCCCAAAATAGATACGCTTGCTCACCGTCGATAATCACCGAAGGATCAAGATCATCCCAATCAATGGCAGTATCCGTGGTCATATCATTGCTGATGAGCGCTTTACCCAAAGCATCCTTGAACGGGCCCAAAGGTGTATCAGCTACAGCAACACCTATGGCAAATCCGTCGATACTGGCGTGACGGACAGTGACATACCAGTAATATTTTCCATCCCGCTCAATCACCTGACTCGCCCAGGCATCCCCCTTGGCCCAACTGAAATCTTTTACCGACAAACGGGAACCATGCCTTTCCCAATTGACCATGTCATTGGAAGAAAACACTAACCAGTCATGCATCTTATAGAATTTGCTGTCGTCTTCTGCAAGATCATGACCGGTATACAAATACACCTTATCTTTAACTACCAAAGCAGCCGGATCAGCCGTGTAGACATCATTGAACAAAGGATTGGCAGCATGGATACCTGCAGCACACAGAACAAGGAACAGGGGAATTATTCGAGTCATTTTGCTTCTTTTTTCAATTGTTATTTAAGCCGGATTTATTTTGTATTACTATATAATAATTACATAAAAACTCAAACAATCTAAAAAAAGAAGCACTAAATATTTGTCTTTTTACTGGAATAATCGTTAGTATCCCCAAAAACAACAACGTGAACCCGAACAATGGCTTTATTAGACCGCTACTTCAATTTATCTCACCGTATGGCGCAAGAACTCGGCAAATCCATCATCTGCGGCGAATACAACAACAGCGAACTACCGACAGAAGCTGAACTATGCGACAAGTTTGGCGTAAGCCGAAGCGCAGTCCGGGAAGCCGTCAAAATGCTTTCAGCAAAAGGATTAATTACCAGCAAACCGCGCCAGGGAATTCGTGTGCAACCGCAACAGGAATGGAATATTTTCGATCCGGATTTGCTGAGCTGGTCGCTCGACAGCAATCCATCCATGAAGGTGTTAAAAGAATTTTTACAGATGCGCATCGCCATTGAACCCGAAGCATCTGCATTGGCCGCACGATATGCCACCACCGAACAAATTGATGCTATAGAAGTAGCACTGGACAGAATGCGCAATGCCAGTGAGAACACCAAAGAGGATTTGGAAGCCGATATAGCCTTTCATGTGAGCATATTGTTCGCGAGCAACAACCGGTTTTATATTCGTCTTCGCGATTTCATTCAAACCGCACTCAGAGTCAGTATCAGCCACACCAGCCCAATGAAAGGTAATCATGAGGGCATAGTCGAAGATCACGCCAAAGTATTTAATGCGATTAAAAATCGTAACCCTGAGCGAGCAAAACATTCCATGCTGCTGTTAATTGATGAAGCACTGAATTTTATCGAGCAAGAATTAGCAGCAAAAACAGAATAAATACTTGCGCAATTGTGGTTCATAAGTTGATTAACACGTCAATTTTGAAGCTTATCCGCTTTTAGCTTGATTGGCACAAGTGTTGCTGAATTCTATTCCAGTAAATCTTGAAACTTATACTGGACAAAATACTCGAATCAGCACCATGAAAATGCAAAACCAACCTATTAATGCTCTAACACGACACATACAAACCAACATATTTGTAGATGTGTGCGAGAATTATTTTCAGCGCCTCGATGCATTATCTCTGGTTCAACAACTCATACAAATACTTAAAGCCGTGCAAAGACATAGAGGTATGAGCATGGGAAGTCTTGGTGGAACCCCCGTGTTCCAACAAGAAATTCAACAACTGCAGACGCAACTGGGGCGTCATTTCCAAATGCTTGAAGTGTTTTCGCACAAATCAGGCAAGTTGGTTAATCCACTACAGCAACAAAATTTATTAAGCGCCTGGGTTACGATTAGTCAGGACTGGCAAGAAGATAGCGTGCTATTGAATTACGAATTGCACTGCCATTTGGTGGAGCAACTTCTCACCATGATTTCAGGATTGGGAAAACAGTTGGAAACACCACTGTGGACGCAGATGGATGAATCCAGCTTACCCAGCCAACGCTTCAATTATCTGGAAATGCTACATTTTTCAACTCGATTGATGCCGGAAGTTGCTGAACAAATAGGACGTATAAGAGCACTGGCCACTTATGTTTCAGCATCACATATTTGTGATCAGGATTTCCGAACAAAACTCAGTTATTTGATCCAATGCACCCGCGTTAATAATGAAAAATTACGCCATCACATCAAACGTGTAGAAAACAAACCGGACGCCGAGCTAGTACTGCTCAGCCAATTAAAAAGTTATGAAGTGAAGCTGGCTTTTTTATTAAATATGGTTGAAAACGATATTTTGGGTGACAAAATCCAAGCGGATAGTCGCCGCATATTTGACTTGGCCAGCGATATTATCGACCTGTACCTGAAAGCCGTTATTGAAGGAAGCCAGGTTCTACAAAAATGGCTGGAAGTGGACATACAACTTCTAATTCAAGCCAAATGGAAATAATGACTTTATAAAATTTTTATCAGACTGGTAGAATGCAGCAAAATCATTCACGGATTACAACTGCATGTTTGTTTTAAAATGGTTCTTCGTATTGTTTTTATTTGTGTCGCTTTCCTCTCTATCCGAAACTTACAATCCGGCCCTTCAACAATGCTTGCAGCAACATGTTCTGACCTCTGCCGGCAACATATCAATTGATGATTTGAAACGTATTTGCGAAGACCTGATACAACAAAATTCAGAAACACAGGAAAATACCAATATTACCGAAACAATGGTCAAAAAGAATGAGCAGGAACATCCTTTTGCCAAACGTCTGGAAATGGAAGCGCTGGATAGATCCAATCGTTTTATGCTAACACCGCATAAAAGAAATTATTTTTATCCAATCAGCCATAACCGAAATCCGAATACTGATCCTTATCAAAACACCAATTCTACTTTTACACAGCTGGATCATACCGAAGCCGAATTACAACTGAGCATCAAAATATTATTACGTGAATCCATTTTTGATGCTAACGGACATCTGTATCTGGGTTACACCAACCATTCCTTTTGGCAAGTTTATAGCGATAAAGACTCAGCACCTTTTCGCGCAACAGATCATCAACCGGAATTTATTTTGTCATTTACAAATGATTGGAAAATATTGGGCTTCAATAATTCTGCCAATCAGATTATTTTAAATCATCAATCAAATGGCACTGGCGGGCTTTTATCCAGAAGCTGGAATCGTGTTATTGTCACATCAGTTTTTGAAAGGAATAATTTTGTTTTTTCGCTCTCACCATGGTATCGAATTCCGGAACCCAAACAGAAATACCCGGGAGATCCAGATGGTGATGACAATCCCGATATTACTCACTTCATGGGAAATTTTGAATTCAGCAGCGCCTATACAGATAAAGCCAATATTTACAGCATGATGTTGAGAAATAATTTAGATGCAGATAATAAAGGCGCTATAGAATTAGGCTGGAGTTTTCCGATCAGTAATAATTTGCGTGGTCAGTTTAATTATTTTAATGGTTACGGACACAGTTTGATTGACTACAATCATGACCAAGAGGTATTCACTCTGGGAATTATTTTTACAGATCTGTTTTGATAATCTGTTCGATAATCATCAAGGTGTCTTCAGTTGCATCAATAATTGAAAAGCCCATCCAATATTTGCCAGCCAAATCAGCTTCTCTTACCCAAAGACAATCAACACCTATTTGTATGCTGGATAAATTACGAATAGGTAATGGTAAATGTATATCAAAAGTGTAAAGCGTATCCTCATTCAAAGCTTTATCTGCAATCAGCATTAATCCATTGGAATGGATGTTAACCAATCTGCCAATATAAGTGTCACGCAATGCATCATAAACATCAACATCCTGAGTGACCGAATAACGTTCCCTCTGACGCTGGTGTGAACTCATACTACTTTCTCAATTTTAACGGGGTGCACCTTACCAACATCAGCACGCTCATTTAATGTGTTATAAATATTTTCCAATGCGCGCTCAAAAAATGGTTTGGTACTACCGGAAATAATCTTCGCTGTGCCAGACAACATCTGTCTTGCCAACTCCAAACTTGAAGTCAATGATACTTTTCTACCTTGTTGGTCAACTAACATATAATGTTGCGTTTTTTTGTTGTACCAAGCCACCTTCAAGCGCTTACCGCCTTCAAATTCAAACCAAGTTCCAAACTCCACCATTTTCAAACTGTCCATAAAGCGCTGCTCATCAGGCGTGATAACTTGCCGCTCAAAACTTTTTCCACCCGCTTTTTCTGTTGCCATGGTTTCCAATCGAGAACGCATAGGCGCGGGAGCAGGTTCCGCTTTACGGCTCAATAAAGCAAGGCGTTGCAATGAGCTCACTGCATCCAGCAGCTTTCGACCTTTTGCCTGCTCATATCCTATGGTCTCAAAACCTTTCTCCAGCGCAGCAATCAAATCTTCCTGAATATGCATTTGCCTGGCTTTTTCAACCTGCAAGGTTTTTGGTTCCAAAGTCCAAATCAAGTCATCAATAACTTTTAATGCTTTTTGCCATGCATCGGATTTATCGCTGTAACGTAACAATACAAACGAAAGGTAATCTGACCAGGGTTGTAACAACAACAGCAAGATTGCAGAAGGCATCTCTTTGCCATCTGTACGTTTGCGCACCTCATCATTCACCTGAATTTTAGCTTCGCGTAAACGCTCTTCACCTTGCGCTTTTTCCAAAGCGCGCCGCTCCATCAGTTCCTGACGACGTGCAACATTACGAGTGTAGGAATTAAATTCAATCAGAGTTTCTGCAAAAATTCGTACATCATTTTTAAATTCTTGCAACAAATGAAAAACCGTCGTTTTGATTTTAGCAAAAATATCATATTGATCTGTGCCATCATTACCAACCCATCTGGCACCCGCTTCAGCCAGACTATTCAACAACACACGCGCAGGGTGTTCAGGTTGTTCAAAAAAATCTTTATCAATAAACGCAATTTTAAGAAAAGGTGTGTGCAAATAACTGAGTACCGTTTTTACCGAGTCAGGTAAATGCTCATCCGACAACATGTACTCAAACAATAACCCGACCAAATCAATCGTCTGCATATCATCAGCTTCGAGAGCACCATTTGCATTTTCGTCTACAATTTTCTCCATCACCTGACGATTCATTTCGGCGACAGTTTTTACATCGACCAACGATGACATCATAGATTCAGCTTGTAATATTGCCTGATTCTGCTGAAGTACTTTGGATTGCATCACCTCAAAAACATTAACCAGTTGCGGCGCCGAATAGACCTCCATATTAGCCGGAGCCATAGTTGGCAATGCAGTAAATGCTTGTGGATTTACTGTACCCACCTGAGCGATCTGCTGCGCTGCCAACATACTAGGAAACTGCAATGCAACATGTGTCTGCAAAAGCTTAATTGCACCTAACAAGCTGTTTTGATATTGAACATCTGCGTTGCTTAACTGCCCTTCTAACAAACGCTCGGTATTCCTGCGTTGCTGCTGTTCATGCAAATCCATTTCGCTGGGCTGCTGTGCGTCGTCTTCATCCAATCCGGATTGATATTGAGAGCCGGCTTTTGTATTGACTGGTTGGGATGGGTTGAATCGCAAATTGGGCAGCAAGTTTTGACGCGACAAATAATCATTCATTTGCCCGTAAAGACCATCGAGCTGGGAAACAAGATCCTGATCGAAAAATTTGTAGCCAATAATTTTTGTTTTTACATCTATTTCAAGATTTGATAACACTTTGCGTAAAGCTTCACAAAATTGAACAGATGCAACCGGATTAGCGGCATCTTCTATTTTTTCACCGTCATTCAATAATGCCAGACGCTGACGCAAAGCCCACAACGGCTCGGAAAACATATTGTCTGCACGATGGGTAATGGAGGTGATGGCAATGGTCTCTTCCAAATCAGAATGCTCAACCAAAGACAAAATATCACCACTGAAACGCTCTTCTCCTGTAAGGGTATTCAAGGTTTTATTTTTAAATTTCACGAAGCCATTGGAGATGTGCTGAAGAAACTCCTGCTCTGCGGCGTCAGCAACAGCCTGCATCAGGCTGTAAGTTTCAAAAAGTGCGGTTTGTTCTTTATTGGATCTTGCATGAGTCGCATTATCCTGAATCTGACGCATCCATTGGGACCAGAAGCTGCCGAAAAATCTGCCAATGAATTCACGTGTTATGTCACGACATTCTTTGATGTGCTGGACAACCATCTGTTCAGTCATAACTGAGACCGTATTTGTCGATTTATTGGCGTCATAGCCGGGGAAACCCGATTTTTTCATAGCTGGTTCACGCTTATTATCCATAGATATCCCTGCTTTAGAGCAAAGACTGGCAGTTATGTATCTGTCAGCAATAGTTAAAAAGTCAAATTTTGAGGTCAAATTTTAACAGATTGCATCCATTCTTCCACAAATGCGCTGATTTCCACTCTACATAACCAAAAATTAGAAGACAGGCTCACAAAATTACCTGACCAATTGATGAGATTTATACCTTAAGACAACCAGCTCCCGGACCAACAAGGTTTTAACCAGGTCTTTTGTCCCTCAAATTACCAATAACAGCTTCAAGGGCACGGTCAAACAGCATTCCGTCATCCAATATACTCAAGCGTTTTTGTTGCAACGCCAAAGCCAAGGTCTCTTTTGATTCCTCAGCAACTTTCATACCGGAACGGTTTACAAAGATATATTTTCCAGCGGGACGAATAATAGCCGCAAGACGGCAACGATACTTTTCACCATTTTCACCCTGCATTTCAAACCAGGTCCCCTGGGTAATATTGCCTACCAGAGCCAAATGCTGGGAGCTTATACGTGAGACATCCTCCTCTATTTCATGAGTGACGGGAACTTCCTGCCTGGTCATATCCTGAGCTTCATTAACCACAACTGGATCGACCGTTTTTTCCTCCACTTTTGTTGGTGGTACATCGATAGACTCAACTGGCTTGGCAGGTTGGGGAGCTCGTCTTTGAGCGTTCTTCTCTGCCAACTCTAAAGCCTTCGCCTCCAGATCTGCTTCTGATGTTGGTGTTGGTGACCTCACTTCATTAACAGATTTTTCATTGACCGGAACTTTATCAGTCTGCTTTTCAACAGGCTTGTCAACCGGAGTTGAATCGCTGCGCAATCTGGCTAAATGAACCGCTTCAAGCTGCTTGAACATTTGTGTGGTTTCAAGTGGACTGAAAGAGATACCCTCCAAACCCGTCCTTAGTTTTTGTAAAAGCTCCGGCACCATTTTCAACAATTTTTGTCGATTATCTTTATCCATAGATGAAGTCACACTCCACACCAATTGCTGAGCTGTTGTATTTTTTTCCAACCAATCCTCGCTATCAACACCCTGCTTCAGACAACTGATAAACATTACATTAGCCCATGCATCCCTAAGCAAGCGTGTAACGGTTTGTGGCAATAATTTATCACCAATAATATTTCGCAAAGCATTATCCACTTCCGCTCTTGCACGCTCGGACTTCGCTTTACCATCTTCAGCATCAATTGTTCGCTGCTCAAGAATCTGCGCACGACGCTTTTCTTTTTCCTGAAACGCACGGAAATCCAACAAGAGATTATTAAATATTCCCATATCAGTTTCGAAATCAGCTAACACAACACGAACCATTTCCTGCATTTTGTTATACAAAATATCCTTGTGAAGGTTTTCAGCTGTTGTTTCTTGCCATCCCAAACAAGCCATAGCCATCTCATTCAATAAACGACGAGCAGGATGTCCCCCCTTGCTGAAAAAACTCTTGTCTGCAATTGCAACTTTGACCATCGGAATTTGTAAACGACCGATTAAGGCTTTCATCGGCGATGCCAAATTCCGATCATCAAGGATAAACTCAAACATCATGCTAACAAGATTAATCACATCATCATCCACCTGATTAATTGCTGCAGATTTTTCAACTTCAGACGATAGTAAATCCTGCAACATTTGTCGCAAACTCACAGGTGTTTGCGTTGTCATTGAATCGTGACGATGTTGTGCCTGTGACAGCAATCTTAATAGATCAGGTGTTGCAATCTCTGTATTTTGCAGATTGGATGTAACGGTAGATGAAGACTGATGACCCAGTAAACTTCGAAGATTTTGCAAAACTTGATTGGTTTGATCATCGTACACTTGGGCAGGTGATACACCGCCAGAAGAAGCGCCCTGAGAATAGGGCGTTGATTGTGCCGGATTTTTTTTAGCTTTTGCCGCAACTTTTAACGAAGGCAAAATGTTGGCTTCAATTAACGATTTATTCAACGCGTCAAATAATTTTCCCAATTGCGTCATCACCAAATTATCAAATAATTTAAACAATACTAATTTGGCTTTTACATCAATTGTCAATGCAGTGGTGGACTGTACAAATGCACGGCAAATAACATCGGCACCAAGAGGATTGTTTTTTTGATAAACCTTGATAGGAACAAGATGATCTATACGCAGTGTAAGGTGCTGAATAGCTTCAGCGAATTGTTCATTGGCCTTGTTGATCATGGTGTCGGTTGCCACCATTTCTTCAAGCTCGTCATTTTTAACCAAAGACAAGTCATCTGCTGAAACTTGTTTTTCTTCTGTTATCTCATCACGATACGCATTGGCATCCAACAACTGCGCAAAACCTATATCAATTTGACGGAAGAAAGTTGTTTCCATTGCACGGCGACGAATTCTCACTTCCCGCATGGAATCAAAATACAGATTTTGATCCTGATTATTGTCAGCTTTATCGGCCAACTCAAACATAGCATCATCGACTTTATCAAAAAGTTCTCTCAACAAATTCTGCAAGTGTTGGCGCGCTTTATCGCGCAAATTATGCATAGCTGCAGGCAATCTCGCCAAAGCGATCTGCGATTGCTGCGGAGAGTTTCGTTCAACGTTCAACTGAACAACCTTTTTGGTATCTAATTTGACAACTTCAGGTTTAGTGGCTTCGCTCATGAGGTGTCACTCAAAGTCTGATCTCTGTTTGAGTATAACCAAGTGGCAGACAGGCTCGAGGGCAAATGATAAGATCGAGAGGCCTATCACAGTTTGCAATAACTAATGGTTTTGCTTGGCTAAATTTAGTATTTTTTTGGAATTAGACTGACATTTCTTTCATTTTTTATCCCACCTTTTGAGTTTTTACATGATCCAACCAGAACGTTTTTCGCGAGACGAATTGATCTCCGCCATCCATCAACAAGTCACCCGGGCATTGAACGAGGATATAGGTTCAGGCGATATCACGGCAGAACTTATCCCGGCAGACAAAATTTCCCAAGCCAGAATTATCACCCGGGAAGCAGGAGTTTTTTGCGGACGATTATGGGTAGACGAGGTATTTCGCCAACTGGACAAAAATGTGCAACTAACATGGTTAGTTGAAGATGGCGATTTACTGCATGTCGATCAATGCCTACTTCAACTATCGGGTAATTCACGCAGCATCCTCACCGGCGAAAGAACGGCACTGAATTTCATTCAGACTTTGTCGGGTACTGCCACTCAATCCCGTCAGTTCGCACAAGCTACCGAGGGGCAAAATGTAAAAATTCTCGACACCAGAAAAACACTCCCGGGTCTTAGACTAGCGCAAAAATATGCGGTCCTTTGCGGGGGATGCCACAACCACCGGATAGGACTTTATGATGCTTTTTTAATCAAGGAAAACCACATTACAGCTTGTGGCTCTATACAAGCCGCAATATTGCAGGCTCGTCGCATTGCTCCCGATAAACCTGTTGAGGTTGAAGTCGAGAATATTGAGGAGCTTGAGGAGGCGATCAAGCATAGGGCTGACATCATAATGCTCGATAATTTTACGCTTGATGAAATGCGAACAGCTGTAAAAATTGCCGATATGCGTGTTCCTTTGGAAGCATCCGGCAATATGTCGATGGATTCTCTTCTGGAAGTAGCAAAAACAGGGGTCAATTTTATTTCTATCGGTGCACTGACCAAACATTGTCGCGCGCTGGACTTGTCATTGCGAATCACCGCTTAGGTTTGAATGCAAACGCATTATTCTTGATTGAGCCTGATACTCCATACTGATAACCAAATCGGGATCAGGCAGATAAGCCTTCCCTTTTTCAGGCCACTCGATCAAACAAATTGCATTCATTACAAAATAATCACGAATCCCCATAAACTCCAATTCTTCGGGATCAGTCAAGCGATACAAATCAAAATGATGGATGGGTCTCGATGGAAATTCATAAGTTTCTACCAGTGTATAAGTAGGGCTTTTTACCAAACCGGTATGCCCAAATGCATTGAGAATCCCACGGGTTAAGGTTGTTTTTCCCGCGCCCAAATTTCCATCCAGATAAATACAAAGACTGTTTGGATATTGCAACAAAGCAGCACCCAGTTCGCGCCCCGCTTCCAGGGTCGCCATTTCATTTTCCAAAAAAATCTCTGTTGGTTTGTACAAATTGATCATGCTTTATCCCGAATAATCTGGCACAGTCGGGGAATTAAATCTGTCGCCATCAACCCGGGTTGTCCGGTTATTTGTGCCGCCCTGTCAGCAGCTGTTGCGTGCAATACTGCACCGAGTTTTGCAGCGTTTTCTATGGCTAAACCCTGTGCCAGTAATCCCCCTAAAATCCCCGATAAAACATCACCCATACCACCAGTGGCCATGCCCGGATTTCCCGCAGAAACCACTGCAATTTTGCCCGAACTCCCTAACACCAAACTACCTGCTCCCTTCAAAATAACGCAAGCATCATATCTCTGATGCAACTCCCTGATCGATTGAAATCTGTCGAACTGAATTTCAGCAGTAGTTTTTCCCAACAATCGAGCGGCCTCTGCAGGATGTGGTGTCAACAACCACTGTCCTTTGACAGTCGCAGGCACCACTCTACCTTCAGCCAGAATATTCAATGCATCAGCATCCAACACCATAGGCAAACCTGACTTTACCGCCTGTTGCAGCATCTGTTCTGACCATGGAGAGCGCCCCAAACCCGGCCCCACAACCAATACCCCGGGACGGGCAAGTAAAGGTTCAAGTTCCTGCCCCGAAACCACACCGCGCGCCATAATTTCCGGGCAGCGCACAAGGGAGGCGGCAATATGTTCAGGACGAGTAGCCAAACTCACCAAACCCGCACCTGTACGTGCAGCGGCTTCGGCAGCCATCAGCGCAGCACCACCGTAACCAATGTCACCGCCAATAATCATCACATGACCAAAATCACCTTTGTGAGCGTCGGCTTTTCTCGGCTTCAAAAATTCCAAAGATTTTTTTAATTGAATAATTTCTACTTCTGCATTTTGCTGACTTAATAACTCATCGGGAATTTGCAAATCCGCAAGAATGACGTCACCACAAACTGCAGGCCCTTTTCCTGTTAACAACCCGGCTTTCAGTGCAATAAAAGAAATCGTTTTCGATGCAACAACAACTGCACCGGGGGCATAACCGGTATCGGCATCCAATCCGGAAGGTAAATCCAATGCCACTATAGGTAAACCGGATTGATTCATATATTCGATCGCATTTGCAAATTCTGCACGCGGCGCACCTTTTGCACCAATACCCAAAAGTGCATCAACCAATACACCACTTTTTATTTCAGGTTGCGCTTCCAACTGATAAAAATTGACACCGTTTTCTTGTGCAAATTGACAGGCTTGCAATGCATCATTTTTTAATAAATTGGTTGGCACTATTTGCACCAGATCTACCGAGTATTTTCGTTGCGCCAATAATCCAGCCAACAAATAACCGTCACCCGCATTATTACCACCACCACAAAAAACTCTCACAGGTAAATTTTTATAATATTGCTGCAATAAATCAAACGCTGCTTCTGCTGCGCGTTTCATTAATTGAATTGACGAAATACCACTGGAAATAAAGGCTTTGTCCAAAGTTGAGATTTGTTCTGTTTTATAAACCTGATGATTATTTGTGGTGATGTTCATGAGACAACTCTTTCGTTAAAAATAACAGATGGATAAAATTCAAACAATTTGTCATGTAAATACTTAATTATAACCCTGATCACTATATCAGCTGACAAAATCATTTTATTTAGTTCATACAAGGTTCAGCTTTTTCAGTTAACCTGCGCGTGCCGTGACAGAGTTTACGGCAACACACTATCTTAAATGGAGAACTTCATGAAATTTTCAAAAACCCTCTTATCAACTGCTGTTTTATTGACTTCCAGTTTAGCAATGGCTAACACATACAATGGCGAAGTAAGCTTGGAATACGCTGATTTTGATAATGACCTTACAGCCATTTCACTTCAAGGTGTCTATCATTTCACTCCTGTTGATACTGCCAATAAACCGCTTGCAGAGGCAGCTTTTCTTGAAAGACGTAGTTTTGTGAACGCAGGTCATACTGAATTTGATTTTGATGGTGGTAGTTCAGATGCTCAAAATATTGGTTTTGGTTTTTATATTCCCAGCACCATTTTCTATGTTGGTGCTCAATACGTAAAAATGGAAGATGAGAATGATACTGTCGTCACATTAGGGATCACGCCTATTGACGGTCTCTTGGTGAGCACCAGTCACAGTGAAGAAGCTGAAGACTATGAAGCCAATATAGCCGCAAAATACGTTAGTAAATTGGCAGGTGACACAGCGATCAATTTAGAAGCCGGTTTCGCTCAAGGCCCGGATGACGAAGAAGACACTCTTTCTTTGGCTGCCGATTATTACTTCACCAGCTTTTTCAGTGTAGGCGCAACTCTCGAAGATCAGGAAGAATCCGCTTATGGACTTCGTACCCGTTACTTCTTCAATGATAACTTCTCACTGAACGCCCAAATTGTTTCTGCTGATGAAGCAGATGCTTATTCTATTGGCGCCGCTTTCCGCTTCTAATCCTACCCACTGAAGCACCCGAAAAGGCCATCCACAAGATGGCCTTTTTTATTGCAACGCAAATCCTGAGTTCTCATCTAGACTTTCTGGTACAGAAATTCGAAGAAAACCATCATGGATAAACTTTTTATCTTGCTGTTTTTGTGCTGGATTAACACAGCTATAGCGACTGAGCCATTGCTCATCTATCACAGAACGGCTGACACAGTGACCGAATACCACGGTTATTATGATGACCTGGTTAAGCTGGCTCTTGAAAAAACCAAACCGGAATTCGGCAATTACAAAATGATTGCCGTGCCCGCAGAGTTGAACACCTTACGGGCGCTCAGTGATGTGGCGAACAACCTCTACGGGAATATGGTGATTGAATTAAGTTACGAATCTGAACTTACCAAATCCGGCAATTTAACCTTTATTAATATCCCTCTGGATGGAGGAATTGTGGGTTATCGAATTTGTTTTGTCAGCCCTGCCAAAAAAGAAGCTGTAGCCAATGTAAAAAACTTACAGGAATTACAAAAATTTACCATAGCCCAGGGAGTAGGTTGGGCAGACACACAGATATTGCAAGCGAATGGATTTAATGTCATTGAAATTCCCGTTTATACCAATATATTTAAAATGATTACCTCAAACAGAGTCGATTTATTTTGTAGAGGCATCAATCAAATCAAATCGGAGATGGAATATTTTAAGAGTCTAAAAGGACTGGATTTCGATAAAAGCTTCGTATTAGTTTATGACTTGCCACGATTTTTCTATATTCATCAAGAAAATATTATGGCTAAAAACAGAATTCAAAAGGGACTTGAGATCGCATTTAATGATGGATCATTTAGAACTTTATGGGAAAAATATAATCGGGAAAGTATCGAATATGCAGGATTGGCCAATCGAAAAATTTATTACCTGAAAAACCCTTTACTGAAAGATATTGCATCTGATTACCGAGAATATTTTTTTGATCCCATGGTAAAACCACAGTGATCTCGCTAAAGAAAGTTAGTATGGAAAAATATTTTGTACTGTTATTACTGATATTGACCTCAGCTGTCAAAGCTGCAGAGCCCCTGCTTATCTATCACAGGGCTTCTAATGTGGTTCCTGAATACCAAACCTACTACAACGATATAGTCAAACTGGCACTTGAAAAAACCAAATCTGAATTTGGCGACTACAAGATGATCGCCGTCAACTCGGAATTCAACACCTTACGCGCACTAAGCGATGTAGTTCACAACGTATACGGCAATATGGTAATCGAATTGAGTTATGAGGCAGAACTCACAAAATCCGGCAATTTAACTTTTATCAATATTCCGCTGGATGGTGGAGTTGTGGGATATCGTGTTTGTTTTGTCAGCCCGGCAAAAAAAGAAGCCGTTGCCAAAGCAAATAATTTACAGGATCTACAAAAATTTACTATTGCGCAAGGAGTAGGCTGGGCAGACACACAAATCTTGCAAGCAAATGGTTTTACTGTAATTGAGGTACCTGTTTACACCAATATATTCAAAATGATTACATCCAACAGAATTGATTTATTTTGTCGTGGCATCAATCAAATTAAATCCGAAATGGAATACTTCAAAGACATGAAAGATCTGGATTTCGATAAAAGCTTTGTGCTGGTCTATGACCTGCCACGATTTTTTTACATTAATAAAGAAAATATCATCGCAAAAAACAGAATCGAAAAAGGACTCGAAATAGCATTCAACGATGGTTCACTTAAAGCATTGTGGGAAAAGTATAATCGGGAAAGTATTGACTATACAGAACTGGCAAAGCGCAAGGTTTATCATCTGGATAACCCGCTATTAAAAGATTTGAAAACAGACTACCGCCGTTATTTCTTTGACCCCATGATAAAACCCTGACCTTTCGGCCACTCCCCCCTGATTTCGACCGCTCCCCATAATCTTCACACCTAATCTACAGACTCATTACACACTGGCCTCTCCTGACAACCCACGGAGTATGCCAAATGAAACTGTCCAACCTGAGAAAAACGTTTTGTGGTCACAATAAAGGTGGCTTGATTGCAGTGATGATCGCCATTTTTGTTTGCATTATGAGTCAACAAAGCAAAGCCGAAGAATTTGCCGGTATCGAGATAACTGCAAAAGGCACTGGCCCAGCGGTGATTTTTATCCCCGGATTAAACAGTGCCGAAGATACCTTTACTGACACTTGCGAATCTCTGGCAAAAAATCATCGATGTTTTTTACTTCACTTGCCCGGTTTTGCCGGCCAACAACCTATGAATTTGCAACAGGGTTTTTTGATTCCCGTTAAAGATAATATTGTTGCCATGATAAAAAAGAAAAAATTATCCAATGTCACTTTGGTTGGGCATAGTTTAGGTGGATTGCTCAGCTTGATGATCACACTGGATTCGCCTGAATTAATCAACAAAATTGTGATTGTGGATTCATTGCCTTTTTTCCCGGCAATTCAAAATCCTGCACTCACGGTTGAAATAGCAAAACCTCAAGCAGAACAAATGCGCACACAAATGACTGCGCCCAGCGATGAAGATTACATTAAAAATGCCGCTTTCAGTGTGCAAGGCATGAGTAACCAAGCATCGCGTCAAGCCATGTTAATTCAATGGAGCCAAACCAGTGACCGTGCAACCACCACACAAGCCATGTATGAATTAATGACCACTGATTTACGTGCTAGTATTGCCGCAATTAACAAACCCGTGATGGTATTGGGTGCATGGGCGGCTTACAAACCTTATGGTTCAACCCAAGAAAGCACAAAGGCAATTTATACAACACAATACGCACAATTAAAAAATGTGGATATTCGTATGTCAGAAACCGGATTTCATTTTTTAACCTGGGATGATAACGAATGGGTCAATCAACAAATCCAACAATTTTTGAACCAACAATAATTAAAAGGATAGAAAAATGACAACTCTTTCTAACGTCAAAACGCTTGATGAACAACGTGCGGCTTTTAATAGCCGCCGTTTTCTAGCAACGCCTTTAGCAGGATTGATTTGTTGGGCAGTGATTGGTATTGGCAGTTTATTTTTAGATGACTCTCAAAACATGATGTTACTGTTTATTGCAACCGGCAGTATTGTGTATTTAGCCATGATATTAAGCAAATTGACCGGCGAAGCATTTTTCAGAAAAGAGAAGAACCCTTTTGATCGGCTATTTTTTGGCGGAGTGCTCATGGCATTATTGGTTTACACTATTGCCATTCCATTCTGCCTGCAGGATTACCGCTCGGTTACCTTAACAGTTGGTATTTTAACCGGTTTAATGTGGATTCCTTTTTCATGGATTATCCAACATTGGATTGGTTATTTTCATACTATCGGCCGTACCATTTTAATATTAATAGCTTGGTATATTTTCCCTGAACATCATTTTCAGGTAATTCCTGCCATCATTATTTTCATTTACATCATTACCATTTACACAATGGAAAAACGTTGGAAACTGATAAAAGCAACCACTCGGAATACTCAGGCTATTTAAATTCAGGCAATGACCATGACTGACAAAATAATCAATTCCAGCCATAAAAAATATTGGATCTTCCAATTGGCTTTTTGGGGCGGTTACTGGTTGCTTAATCTTGTTTTTGTAACCGCCTGGGGTTATTCATCGGTTTTGATGAATAGTATTTTCCTCACGCTATCGGTGTTAATGTTGGGTTTCACTCATGGTTTGCGATTTTTGTATAAACGATTCTTCAGTCAAAAAAGCCTGATCTATTTATGTCTGCAGTTGCTTTGGTTGCTACCACTGGCTTCGATGATCATACAACTTATTTTGTTTGGCATTATCTATATGACACTGCAAACTGATCCGGCGCTGGGGCAAGGGTTACAACAATCTTCAGCAGGCAGTTTCATTGGCTACAGCATCAATACCTGCATAATGTTGATTCTTTGGTGCCTGGTGTATTTGTTTCGGGCAGAGTGGGTTAAGCGCCGGCAAATGGAAACCGCACACTGGCAAAACCAGATCAAACTGCGTGATATCGAATTGCAATTTTTACGCAGCCAGATTAATTCCCATTTTTTATTTAATGCGCTCAACAATATACGCTCATTGATTTTGGAAGATGCACAAGCAGCGCGACAAGGGTTAAATGACCTCGCCACTTTATTACGCGGCTTAATGCATAGCGATAGTAAGTTGACCGTAAGCTTGCGTGAAGAAGTCGAATGGGTAAAAGGTTATTTGGCACTGGAAGCCTTACAATTTGAGCAGCGTTTAAGTTATGAACTGGTAATTGAGCCTGAGCTGCTGGATGCGCAATTGCCACCACTTTTATTGCAAACACTGGTTGAAAATGCAATTAAACATGGCATTGCCCGTCGCCGTTTGGGTGGCAAAATTCGCGTCAGCGCCGATTCTATTTCGTCCAATCGCTGGCGATTACAAGTGGAAAATCCCACAGCAGAATTGCCTGCAGAACAGGAAAGCAATGGCATAGGTTTAAAAAATGCACGCGACCGTTTAATGGCCGCATTCGCAGATAATGCCAGTTTGCAACTGCAATTTTCAGGCACAGTAATCGCAACTGTGGAGATGCCTTTATGAATATCGTGATAGTGGATGATTCACGCCTGGCTCGCAAAGAACTGGCTGGCTTACTGAGCGAAAAAAGCCGTTATGAAATTGTCGGTGAAGCGGCCGATGTAAAATCAGCATTGGAAATGGTTAATCAATTAAAACCGGATTTATTACTATTGGATATCCATCTACCCGACGGCAGCGGTTTTGATGTATTGGAACAAGCCGAGCATATTCCAAAGGTAATATTCACTACCGCTTACGAACAACACGCATTGCGCGCCTTTGAAGTCAATGCATTGGATTATTTATTGAAACCCATTACGTCCGAACGTTTATTTCAAGCTCTGGAAAAAATGGAAGCGGATATAAGTAATTTCAACACACAAACACACACCACCAATCGTAAAGCGGATGATCACTTATTTATTCGCGAAGGCGAGCGTTGCCATTTTGTGAAATATCACGAAATTCGTTTGTTACAAGTCGATGGCAATTATGTTCGACTGTTTTTTCGCAACACCAATGCCATGATGCCACGCTCATTAAATTATGTTGAGGAAAGGCTCGACCCACAGATTTTTTTCAGAGCTAATCGCCAACAAATTATCAACCTGAATTTTATCGCGAATATAGAACCCTGGATTGGCGATGGTTTATTGATTCAAATGGAAGACGGAACAAAAGTGGAAGCATCAAGACGCCAGGCGCGTGAATTAAAACAGCGCCTGGAGATCTGACAATTAAATTTATTTCAACAGATAAACCACATACAGCTGTGCAGTAATTTTCATTTTACCTGGCTCAAAAGGTTCACTTGAATCAGCCATTTCTGCACGCACCGCCATTTTATTTGAAGAGCTACCCATTAACTGACGATTGGGAACCAGCTTCCAAACCTCTTCACCGCGAATATTAAATTCCGAAATAGACCAGGGCTCACCGACTGATTTACCTTGTGATTTGGCCAAACGCTCGGCACGTTCACGCGCATCTTTCATAGCAGCAGTCTGCACTTTTTCTTCAACGGATTTTTTATCAGCCAAGGTCAAATTGGTATTAATGGTTTCCGATATTTTTGCATCTACCATGGCTTTCATCATATCGGGGTATTTTTTTAAATCACGCAGGGTGATATCCACTTGTCGCGATACATTATTACCGACCAATACTCGCTGATTGTCTTTATATTCATATTCAGGACGAATATTTAACGCCGTGGTCGCTATATCATCTGCTTTAATGCCAAACTTTTTCACTGTATCGATCAACAAACGGGAGCGAGCATCCACATCAGCCTTCGCCTTGGCGAGATCAATATCCAGCGCATGTATGCTCAACGAAAAATTCATAGTGTCCGGCTCAACCTCCAATTCAGCAGACCCTTCAACATAGATATGCGGTTGCGCTGGCAAAGGGTTGGCATAAACACCAAGACTTAAGAATAAGGATAAAAACAACGAAATAGCGATTTTCATAATAAAGCTCCATGTAAAAATCGGATTACGACACTTTTGGATTTAATAAACCAGTTAAAAAATGTAACCTGTCTTTAACTTGAGACACAATGTGATTTTAATTTAACCAGCCCTATGAACGAATTCGACCTGCATCAACTTGCCAGAGATATAAAACTCTGGGGCCGTGAACTGGGCTTCCAGCAAGTGGGCATTACCGATATACATCTGGATGCAGAAGAAATTCGTTTGCAGGAATGGCTCGCCAAAGGTTACCACGCCAGCATGGAATGGATGACAGCGCATGATCAAAAACGTTCGCGCCCTGCCGAATTAATACCCAATACGGTTCGCGTTATTTCGGTACGAATGGATTATCTACCCGGCGACACAGAACAAATTAAAATTTTAAAAGATCCCACCAAAGCCTATATTTCGCGCTACACACTCGGGCGCGATTATCACAAATTAATTCGCAAACGCTTGTCGATATTAGCCGAAAAAATTGATGCTTTATTGCCTGATGATTTTCCTCTAAAAGGTCAGCACCGCGCATTTGTCGATAGCGCCCCGGTGATGGAAAGGCCGCTTGCAGAAAAAGCCGGTTTAGGCTGGACGGGTAAACACACATTAATTATTAATAGCAAAGCAGGCAGCTGGTTTTTTCTCGGTGAAATTTTTAGTTTTTTGCCTCTTCCAGTTGATCAACCCGACGAAAAAAATCAATGCGGTGAATGTACTGCCTGTTTAAAGGTCTGCCCTACCGATGCATTCCCTAAACCCTATGTGTTGGATGCACGCCGCTGTATTTCCTATCTCACCATTGAACATCAGGGCAGTATTCCTGAAGAGTTTCGCGAACCCATAGGCAACCGAATTTTTGGTTGCGATGACTGCCAGGCAATTTGCCCCTGGAACAAATACGCAAACTTCACTCAGGAAAAAGATTTTCACCCGCGCCACAGTTTGGACAAAGTTGATTTGATTGATTTGTTTTTGTGGACCGAAGAAGAGTTCTTACAAAAAACCGAAGGTTCAGCCATTCGTCGCGCAGGTTATGAAGGTTGGTTGCGCAATATCGCAATTGGTTTAGGTAATGCACCCAGTGATGAAAAAATAATTCAGGCATTAACAATCAAACGTGAAGATGTTTCTGACATGGTGAAAGAACATATTGATTGGGCCTTGGTGCAACAACAAAATCCTAATCATCGACGTAAACGAAAAATTCAGAATCTCTCATCCTAACCTTAAGGGAGAGCGAACTGGTTTATACCAAATTCAACTGTGCTTTTACTCATTCCAGAAAGCTGTGGGATAAATGGAAATTAACTCTTAACCTTGTTATACAAACGATAAGTTTCATCGCCAATAAAGATAAAAGGTTTAAACATAATTGACTTATCTGCAAAATTCATTTTCCATTCTGATTCACTTGTTTGCTTGACACCGAGCAATTGCTCTCGTGTATAAGTATCGTTAGCTGAATTAACAGGAAATAATACCAGCGGGCCATGCAAGAGTGCGACCATTTCCGGATGTTTTGTATTTAACGCTTCAAGTCGCAACTGCATATTAAACTCAATCTGAATGTTGTCTTTATCATTCCAAACTCTAGATATCTCGAAAAATTTTCCAGGCTCTATAGGTTTATTTATTTTTTTACCATTAATTTTAATAGCAGTGCCCGCACCTGCCCAGGCAGGAATGCGTAAGTTAAGACCAAATGCTATTGACTTACTGCTATGAATTTTTAATTGTGTTTTGTTATCGAATGGGTAATTGGTGATTTGTTCTACAGAAAATAAATGATTGGAAACCCGCATTTCCACTTGCGATGGTACATACAGGTTAACGAATAACTCTTTATCATCTTGAAGATAACTACTAATGCCGTAATCAGCAGCCAACTGAATAAAGGTGCCAGAACAACAGGGCCATTGTTCACCACGATAGAATTTACTGGCAGTGTGATTGTAATCAGCATAATAAAAAGTGCTGCCATCAGGTAATGTTGGTTTTGCACCGAGAATGGTGTTATAGAGCAAGCGTTCCATGCTATCGCCATAATGACTCTGCCGGGTAATTTGCATCAGGTTACGTGCAATTTTGAAATGCCCGTAAACACCGCAGGGAGTCTCAAATGATCGATGGGTATCACTGAGGGAATTCAATAATGTTTCCGTATCATCTGCTGCCACCAATTCTTCATTAGGGCCCCAACCGCCAGTAGCAAAAGATTGCGCCAAAATAAAATCAAAACCATTTTTCGCTGCTTGCAGATATTTTTGCTCATCCGTTGCCAAATACGCTTGTATCGCAGAATTCAGCGCATTCACATGGCTATAGGCATGTTTGCCTTTGAAAGGACTTATGCCTTTTGCGAGTGGATCAAATAGCGCATCATTTTGCATAAACCTGAGCGCGATGGATTTGTATTGCTCGCCCATACCCAATTGCCAGGCAATAAATAAATTTTCAGGCAAAGTGTAGGGCTCATCCCAAATTTCTGCCTCCTGGGTGTAAGGCCTTTGCCGGCGCTCTTCACGCGTCAGGGCTTTTTCCGGTAAAAATGGTAACACTGCTGTTGTTAATTTTTCCAAAGCACCTTTCGCTTCTTTTACACCAACATAGCGATAAGCATCAATTAATCCAATCACCAGTTTGTCATAGGTATAAGCGGGTAAATAATAATTTTCAAAAAATTTCTTCGAGATAGTATTCGAATATTGCTTGATTAAACTTTCAACTTTTTTCGCAATGACAGAATCTTTGGTAATGGCATAACTGCGTGCAAGACCTGATACATATTGGCCAAAACTGTGACCAGGAATATAACCATGCCAGTTAGCCGTACTCCAATCATTTGGATCAATATGAAAATCTCTGGAATCATCGTACCAGCCTCCCATATCTTCACCCGGTGCAGGCATGCCAGCACGCGATCGAAAAGGCTTTAACAATTTGTCATCGGCAATTCCCATAAATAATTTATGCTGATAATTAAATTGCTCCAGCAATCGACTTTTGCCCAGTTTTATATGCGCATAATCCAGCACTTGTAAATTCTTTGAATTTGTTTTGTCAGCTGCAACCGCCAGATAAAAAGGTACAGAGCAGCCACAAGTCAGTACACAAGATGAATTCAAAAATTGGCGACGGGAAATTTTTTGCATAAATTAAGACTCAATACACCTCAACCAAAACTCGTCAGCAGGATAGGCCTATGAGCCTCTGACCTGACTAACTATTTTACGGGGTTCTCTTTAAGGTCGGAAAGCGGAACCACATTTCCTGAAAATTTGATCTGCATAAAATATCTGTTAACAATCGCCACTAATAGCACCTTTTTTAATACCCGTTAATAGCGCCAACCAAACAAATAACAAAACACTTGCCAACTGTGCATATCCGTATATACTGTGCATATTAGATATACACAGAGGCAGAAGTGACAGACCAACTCTTCTTATCGCAGAACGATAGCAGACCCATGTACCTGCAGATCATGGATCAAATCAAGCAAAAGATTCTTTCGGGAGATTGGCCGGCAGGACATGCCTTGCCTTCGATAAGAGAATTGAGTGCCAACACTTCGGTGAGTGTAATTACGGTGAAGCGCGCTTACACGGAATTGGAAGAGCAAGGCGTGATAGTGACTCAACCCGGACGCGGATCCTTTGTGGCTGATGCAGTGGATGCGCAAAAAAATTTATTGCAAGCCGATTTTGATAAACATCTAACGGGTTTGATTAATAGCGGGCGAGCGATGGGATTGAACAACAATCAAATCACTGCGCAGGTAAAAAAAGCGCTAACTGAAGACGAATAGATCTATCCGGACTCGCACGGATGTTTATCGCGAGAATGACATTAAGTTAATTGGAATTATCAGGAGCAGATTATGCGTAACAAAATCGCAATAGGTTTGATCAGTTTTGCGCTAATCAGTTCCTGCGCAAATCTACTGGGTGCACTTCCAAAAACTGTAGAACTGGATTTAAAAGCCGTCGAAATAATTGGAATACCTGAATGGATGCTCAGCTTTTGTGATTTTTTGAATTAATTTTTATTTTGGATTCACCGTTTTTATCGCAGACGCGATTGGAGACATGATGCAATACGCCATAGAAATGTCAGCTGTTAGCAAATCCTATTCGGAATTTTCGCTGGAAAAATTGGATTTGCAATTACCCAAAGGTCAGATAATGGGTTTGGTCGGCGCGAATGGCGCGGGTAAATCGACTACCTTGAGATTGTTAATGGGGTTGATTCAAGCCGATTCCGGCAGCATCAAAGTGCTGGATCACCAACTGCCTGACGAACAGGTGATCATCAAACAAAAAATTGGTTACACATCGGATGATATTCGTTTGTACAAAACCGAAGACCTGCGGTGGCACATGGATTTTATTGCCAGTGTTTATCCCGCTTGGGACGAACAATACGCACAACATTTATTGCAAAAATTCGATTTGAAATCGCATCTCAAATTAAAAGGTTTTTCTCACGGACAACGTGTGAAAGCCTGTTTGTTATTGATACTGGCCAGACGTCCCGAACTGGTCATTTTGGATGAACCCACCACTGGCCTTGACCCTGTTGCTCGCTATGAAGTATTAGCGGAATTAGCGGAAATTCTACGCAACGAAAATCGTAGTGTGTTGTTTTCGTCACACAACACACAGGATGTCGAACAACTATCAGACACTATTACTTTTTTGCACAAAGGTAAATTACTCGACTCACAAGATAAAGAAACCTATTTGGATCGTTGGCGACGCATTATCTGTACTGGCCATATTGACTGGAACAATGCTCCCGCGAGTATCACTGATATAAAACAGAACGGTTCATTGCACGAACTGACCATAGGTCAGTTTGATGATTCAGTAGTTAGTCAGCTTAACGACATGGGTTTAACTATTAGCAGTATTGAACGTATGACGCTGGAACAAATTTTTCTTGCCAATGTATTTGCCAAAAAAAGAGCCGAGGTTAGATCATGAGCCAACCACTGAATATTGATCTGATAAAAAAATTAGTTATCAAAGACTGGCATCTAACCCGAAAAATTATCGCCATGTATATGGGCGGTGCCATACTCGCATTGAGTTTTATTAGTTTGGGTGAAGCCGCATTTTATATGGCCAGCGTGCTGTTAATTTGTATGTTGATCGGTCTTGGCAATCACCAGATTGCTATTACCTTGATTAACGAGCGCAAAGAACAAACACTGCCTTTTATTATGTCCTTACCTATTTCACCGCTGGATTATGCGGTCGCAAAACTAATATCAAATGCCAGTATTTTTTTGATTCCCTGGTTACTGATTTTACTCGCACTCCTGGCGGTTTTGTTTACTACCGATTTACCTAACGGGCTGGTGCCTTACAGCGTAATTTTTTGTACCTTCTTTTTGCTGAATTATTTTTTAACCTGGGCTGTCGGCATGGCAATTGAATCTGAAGGCGGCATTATTTTTGTGATGGTATTTTTAAACTGCCTCACCAGCCCCTTTATGTATGTACTGGGGAAAACTCCAGCACTTATGAGCAACATACAAGGCAAAGAAGCCATCTGGAATTCAACTTCAATCGGCATATTGTCAGTTGAAATTCTTTTGTCATTGCTGGCATTGGCCGTTGCCTTTTTTATCCAGTCCAGAAAAAAAACCTTTCTCTGATTTTTATCTAAATCACACCTGATCCATCAGGCATATCCCAACAAACTTATTAGGTGACCTATGAACTCTACAGCCGAGTCACGCCTGTACTATTTTGATAATTTACGCGCATTCGCCATGATCGCGGGTGTATTTTTTCACGCTGCACTGGCTTATAGCCCTATGTCACATGGCATTTGGTTAACGGCGGACAGACAACAATCCGCAGTGATGGATTGGGTATTTTGGTTTACCCATTTATTTCGCATGCCATTGTTTTTTGTGATTGCAGGATTTTTTGTCGCTTATCTGGTGATTAATCGCGGCATGGGTAATATGTTGTGGAATCGCTGTAAACGCATTGTGTTTCCTTTTATTATTTTTTGGCCTTTGTGTATGTGGGCAGTAGTAGCGCCTATGTTGTCAGCGGCAACTCATGTCGAACACAAATCGGCCCTTTTGGGAATGATTGCTTATGGCATGGCGAATCCCGGTAGCGTACCTACTCCACCCCCCACGACTATGCACCTGTGGTTTTTATACAATTTGATATTTTTCTGTTTATTTACCTGGATTTTGAGTTACGTGAATTTCGGTTGGCTTAAAAATAAAATCAGCCAACTGCATCCATTCGTTCTACTGATTATTTTTCCTCTGTTATTAACACCGGCTTTAATTCAAGTGCCCGCGCCCTTCCCTGCACCGGAAAGTTTTTTACCGCAACTCTGGTCATTTGGATTTTTCGGTTTACTGTTTGCAGCGGGCTATTTAATTTACCAACAACAGAATTTTTTAGATAAATTCAACCACTATGCCTTGGCTTTATTTATAGGCAGCCTGGCTACCTACGCATTTTATTTTTCACTTTTGCCGGATGCATTCAGTTTTGTACCAACGCAGGATTCATTTGCTAAAAAATTACTGCTGGCATTTTTGGAAGCGATAGTAGCCTGTTGGATGACGATTGCTTGTTTGATTGCCGGTAAAAAATATCTGAACATTCGCAATCGCTTGTTACGATTTTTATCCGACAGTTCCTACTGGATTTATATAGTGCACTTGCCAATTGTATTTGCCGTGCAATATCAACTCATGGACACAGAATTTTCACTGGTCATCAAATATTCACTGTCAGTTGGCATCACACTGGCTATTGCCATCATCAGTTATCTGATTCTGGTGCGCTGGACTCCGATTGGCTGGTTATTGAACGGTCGCAAAAAATAAAATCTGTCCCCTCCCCTGCCAAGGGGAGAGTTAGGGTGGGGTAAGTTTTTTCTGACAGAGCCCCGTTACCCCCGCCTAACCTCCCCCTTGGCAGGGGGAGGAGCTCATTTTTCACTAGGAATTTGCCCCCCGAACGGGAATAATACGCGCCCTCGGTAAACAGCCGTCAGAGCTGTAATCCACTTATCGGTGAGACTATCAACCTTAATAGGACCTACCACAACATGGGCACTCTGAATATGAAACCACTTTCCGATATAGGCTTGGTTGGCTTGGCGGTGATGGGGGAAAACCTCATCCTCAATATGGCGAGCAAAGGCTATACAGTTACTGCTTACAATCGTTCTGTTGAAAAAGTAGACAATTTCCTGGCTGGCCGCGCCAAAGATAAAACCATTCGCGGCGCCCGCTCCATTGAGGAGCTGGTTGCTTCGCTGGCAAAACCCCGCAAAATCATGCTGATGGTAAAGGCGGGCAAGGCCGTTGATGATTTCATTGAACAACTGATCCCTCACCTCGAAGCAGGTGACATCATCATCGACGGTGGCAACACCCATTTCCCCGACACTGACCGTCGCACGGCTTATCTCGCCAGCAAAGGTTTGCGCTTCATTGGAACCGGTGTTTCCGGCGGTGAAGAAGGTGCGTTGACTGGCCCATCCATCATGCCCGGCGGTTCACCCGAAGCCTGGCCTTATGTGAAAGATATTTTCCAAAGCATTTCCGCAAAAGTGGCTGATGGCAGCCCATGCTGTGATTGGGTTGGTGAAAACGGCGCCGGTCATTTTGTGAAAATGGTTCACAACGGCATCGAATACGGCGACATGCAATTAATTTGTGAAGCCTACCAAATCATGAAAGATTTACTCGGCATGAGTGCAGATGAAATGCACAAGGTGTTTGCCGAATGGAATAAAGGCGAACTGGATTCCTACCTGATCGAAATTACCCGTGACATACTCGGTTTCAAAGATGAAGACGGTTCACCTTTGGTCGATAAAATCCTCGACACCGCCGGGCAAAAAGGTACAGGTAAATGGACAGGTGTAATCGCTCTGGATTTGGGCATTCCACTCACATTGATTTCCGAAGCCGTATTTGCACGCTGCCTGTCATCACAAAAAAGCGAACGTGTTCAAGCCTCCAAAGTTATCAGTGGGCCAGCAATTAAATTCGAAGGCGACAAACAAGCTTTCATCAATGATTTACGCAACGCACTGTTTGCATCAAAAATTATTTCCTACGCACAAGGTTATTTGTTGATGCGTGAAGCCGCAAAAGAATACGGCTGGAATTTAAATTACGGTGGCATTGCATTGATGTGGCGCGGCGGTTGTATTATCCGTTCATCCTTCCTCGGCAACATCAAAGAAGCTTTTGATAAAAATCCTGCTCTGCAAAATTTATTGCTGGATGATTATTTCCGCAAAACTGTTGATGCCGCACAAGCTGGCTGGCGCCGTGTTGCTGCCGCCGCAATTGCAAACGGCATCCCCGCACCAACCATCACATCCGCATTAACTTATTTCGACGGCTACCGCACTGCGCGTTTGCCAGCGAACTTGTTACAAGCGCAACGCGATTACTTCGGTGCACACACTTACGAGCGCACCGACAAACCACGCGGCGAATTCTTCCACACCAACTGGACAGGTCGCGGCGGTAATACGGCATCGACGACTTACAACGTGTAAGTATTGATGTGAAATGCAAAAGGCCGAATTAGAAATAGTTCGGCCTTTTTTGTTTTAAAGAATTTACAAATACAGGAATAATTTATGATCGATAAAATAATAAAATTTGCTCCGCAAATGCTTGCCCCATTCGCCATTGCCTATCTTATATGCATGTTTATTTATCCTTTGACTCAAGGCAATTGGGATCACATTCAAGCAGTTTGGGACAGATGGCAATCATTGAACGTAGGTGTACTGGCGTTTGTAGCAAGTGTTATTGCGTTTTATATCTCGCACTACAGAATGAACAAACAACGTGAACGAGACTTTATTGCAGCAAGAGCTTTTTTACCTGAAGCACTTAGTTCTTTATGCACACACTTAAGATCACACAAAACTTTATTGATTGAGGCTTTAGAAAAAGTTAATCAGAATGATAAAACAGCTCTTTCACCAGACAAAATCGAGCCACCAGCAGCAGATTACAAAGAAGTTTTTAGCAAATGTATTGCATTAGCTCCAGAAGAGATAGGAAACCACCTAGCAAATATTTTAACTAAGCTACAAATTCATAATTCACGAGTACGCAGCCTCCAAAAATCATTCAACGAACAAAGCCAAACAGTCGTAACTAACAGAGACATGCTTTCGCATTTATATGACACTGCTGAGTTGTACGCTTTAATTGACATCTTATTTAATATTGCACGAGGAATAGCCGAGTTTAAATTATCAAAAATATCGCCAGACAAAATGACAGACGCTTATTTGAATTTAGACATAGACCCGACATTAATCGCAGGATTGCAGCAATATACAATCAAAAGATTAGGCGGCATGTGAGTTGACTAACGAAGTCCAATGTCAGCAGCTTGTTTATAGTATTCCTTTATATTTTTCGATGAATTATTTATTGCGACCGTAGGTTGGGCAGTAATGCCCAACACTGGGTTTTTGTGGAGGGAATCTGCTGGGCATTACTGCCCAGCCTACAAGCTAGCCTAAAAATCTTTTCAAACAAGAAGTAACAACATGAATAACTGGTTAAATGAAACAACACTTGAAGGCAATTTGGTTCGCTTGATCCCGTTAAAAGCCGATCACAAATCCGCTTTATTGGAAGCATCAACAGATGGTGAACTCTGGAAACTTTGGTACACATCGGTTCCGTCGGAAGATTCTATTGTTGCCTATCTGGAATATGCTTTCAGCGAACAAGCTGCTGGTCGTGCATTATTGTTTGCTGTTATCGATAAAAAAACACAAAAAATTATTGGCAGCACTCGCTTCTGCAATGCGGACAATCTCAATCGTCGTGTTGAAATTGGTTACACCTGGTATGCCAGGTCTTACCAAAGAACTGGCGTGAATACCGAGTGTAAATATTTATTACTCAAACATGCTTTCGAAAACTTAAATGCAATTGCTGTTGAATTTCGCACTCACTGGCACAATCAGGCTTCACGTTCTGCGATTGCGCGTCTGGGTGCAAAGCAGGATGGAATTTTACGTAATCATCAGAAAAATAGTGATGGCACCTATCGCGACACAGTGGTGTTTTCGATTATTGATCAGGAATGGTTAACGGTTAAGAAAGGGCTTGAGTATAAGATGGCACTGAAATGTTAACTATAAGTTTGCGAATTTACTTGCATTCAATGAAAGAGCTAAATTGGTATCAATTTAGCTCTTTCATTTCATAGCCAAATCAATTTTTATTTACTAATCGTCACCTGGTAGCTACCTATGTTATCTGATGTAGCAACTTGTTCAGATTTATCATTTACACCAAACATCAATTCCCCCGGGCGATCGGCAACCAATCGGTAATTAGTTCCTGCATACATCCATCTACCATACTCACCTATTTTTACCATCAATGCCCCCACAGGAACGTTAGGCATTATACAAGTACTCGTGCTCGCACAAACTTGTGTGCCTCTGGGTGTAGAAATTGGAAATGATGGATTTGAAGGCCAAGTGTTAACTGTGCCAGTGGCCGATATATACACTACTTGGCCGTAAGTCACCTGCACACCACTTGATGTATTAACACTTTTCCCTTGAACATTTAATCGGTAGGGTAAAGATTTAGCTACTAACTGTGCGGCCTGAAATTCATAAACCACTTCAGCCGAATTAATTTCCATGCCGTCAAAAATTTCAACGCGTAAAACATTAGTTCCCGGTTGAAATGGTGTATGGTCAACAACCTTGCACAATAACAATCGCGAATTAAGTTCAGGCATGCTGTACTCCTGCATGCATTCATTAAACCATGTGGTCGCATCGATTCCATTTACAAAAGCATTTATTCGAACAAATGATCCGGGAATTGTCGGATCGTAATAGGGTGGAGCCAAGGGGCTGGGTAAGTATTGCAAGGATGAAATGTCGATCGATATATCAAACTTCTGGGGATATGCGTACAGACCCGATCCGGGAGATATGGTCATTAAGGATTCTGGTGCCGCAATTGCAATATTATTGAATCCAAATAATGCAAATAATCCTGTTAATAAAGCCTTTTTAAGTTTCATAAATATTTTCCTGATAATTATCCTGTTTAAAAATCTCCCTGCACCTATATTTAGTGGTGCAGGCGCAAAGAGTATAGAAGCTTTTAAAGAAAGCGATAAACCGTTTTTAGAAAAATACCTTATAGGTCATCTAAATCTGCACTCGCGTTCCCAATTCCACAACAGCATTATCTGGCAAGTGAAAAAATTCTACGACACCGCCTGCATTGCGACTCATAGTGGCAAATAAATTTTCTCGCCAGGGCGACATGCCACTGCCCGGGGTAGACACTATGGATTCGCGGCTTAAAAAATAACTGGTTTGAAATAATGGAATTGGTAAATCATATTGTTCGCAAAGTTTCAGTGCAGCTGGGACATTAGGTTGATCCATAAAACCAAAATGCAGAGTGACTCGCCAGAATTGCTTACCAAAACTTTGTACCTCTACACGTTCACTCTCACTCACCCAGGGCGCATTACTAAATTGCACAGTCAAAATAATATTTTTTTGATGAAGCACTTGATTGTGTTTGAGGTTGTGTAAGAGCGCCTGGGGAACTGTGGTTGGATCGGCCACCATATAAACCGCAATACGATCTGCATTTTGAATGTCATCGACGCGCAAACAATCAATAAAAGTTTGCAATTCCACACCTTCACGACGAATGGTATTCATCACGATTTGGCGACCGCGTTGCCAAGTACTCATCAGAACAAATAGACAAGCAGCGACTAATAACGAAAACCATCCACCATCAAAAAATTTCAGCGAACAACCGGCAATTAATAAAACATCCATAATCAAAAAGAAAATCGTTGCGCCTATCGCAACAGGCGCCGGTAATTTCCAATAACCACGAACAACGAAATAAGTCAGGCAAGTAGTAGTCGCCATGGTCATAGTCACCGCTATACCGTAAGCACCCGCCAAACCTGATGAACTGCCAAAAAATAACACTACGGCAATAACGCCTGCTAATAACATCCAATTCACTGCGGGCATATAAATTTGTCCGGATTCTCTGGCAGATGTATGGCGTACTGTCATGCGCGGAAGAAAACCCAATTGCACTGCCTGTCGCGTCATAGAGTAAGCGCCGGAAATAACCGCTTGTGATGCAATAATTGCAGCGAGAGTTGCAATCAGTAATGCGGGCCAAATTAATGTTTGCGGAAAAAGTTTATAAAATGGATTGGAAATCGCAGAGGGATCAGCCAATAAAAGTGCACCCTGCCCCATATAATTTAATGCGAGTGATGGCAACACCAAATAAGTCCAGGCAATTTGAATTGGTTTGCGACCAAAATGGCCCATGTCCGCATAAAGTGCTTCAGCACCTGTAAGCGCCAATACAATTGCACCTATAGCCGCAAACACAAACCAACCGCGATCCAATAAAAAATTCCATGCGTGTAACGGATTCAAGGCTTCGAGAATTTTTGGCTCAGCAACAATATGTGCAACACCTGACACAGCCAACATTAAAAACCAAATAGAGACTATGGGACCAAACACTTTTCCCATAGCACCTGTTCCGTATCGTTGAACCCAAAACAAACTGATTAGAATTGCCAAGGTAATAGGAACAACCAAGGGTTTTAGTGTGGGCGTTACTACTTCCAAACCTTCCATAGCACCCAGCACTGAAATTGCGGGCGTGATAATGCTGTCACCATAAAATAAAGTCGCACCGAAAAGGCCGATACCCAATATCCAACGTTTTAATAATGGTCGTTTATTTGCAGTTTGCACAGCCAACGCCGTGAGTGCCAATGAACCACCTTCGCCACGATTGTCCGCACGCAAAATTAAAATCACATATTTAAACGTCACCACCAACATCAGCGCCCAAAAAACAGTGGAAATAGCACCGATTATGTGAACCGTATCCAATGGAATTCCGGTTGCCGGTGCAAAAATTTCTTTCACAGTGTAAAGAGGACTGGTGCCTATATCGCCGTAAACTACACCGATTGCCGCAAGGGTTAACGCAGCCATAGATTGACGAACAGGTGTCGATTGGGATTGAGTGGAATTAACAGAAGCTGTAACTGACATAAACATTACCAGAGGTTATTGACACACTGGCAGTGTTATAAAAATAACATCAGGATTGCATAAGTTTTTTATTAGTTTTCAACATCCAATAAACGGTAACCAATTCCCGCTTCTGTTAATAATAGTTCTGGTTGAGCTGGATTCACTTCCAATTTCGCACGCAGCTGCCCCATGTAGAGTCGCAAATAATGCGTGTGTTCAACATACTCTTGCCCCCAAACATCAATCAATAATTGACGATGAGTAACCACTTGCCCGGCACTGCGCACCAAACGCGCCAACAAATTAAATTCCGTCGGAGTCAAATGAACCAATTCGCCATCACGACTAACACGATGATGTACGAGATCAATAACAACGCCAGATTTTTCGTAATGCGTGATTGCAGGCCGCGACTGATTACCTCTGTGTCGCAAGGCAACGCGAATTCTCGCCAGCAATTCGCCGACACTAAAGGGTTTTACCAAATAATCATCCGCACCTGCATCCAACAAGTGAATTTTTTGCGCATCCGCATCACGTGCAGAAATCACAATCACGGCCGTAGAATGACGACGTCTGAGTTTATGCAAAAAATCACTGCCATCGCCATCGGGTAAACCCAGATCCAATAACACCAAATCAAAGGATGAATTTTTTATTTCAGCATCTATCAGACTTTGATTATAAATAGTCAGCGCTTCTGCAAGGCTAATCGCTGTTATCACCTGATAACCTTCCAGTTGCAATGCTTCACGCAGGGTAGCGCGTAATTCGCGATCATCTTCAATTAATAGCAAACGCATCGCCATCAAGACACCTCAACAGAATCAACCAAAGGTTGTGTGACCAACGGCAGATAACATTCCACACTGACTCGTGAATTTTCTGACTTAACAACAAGATCGCCACCATGCGCACGCGCAATTGCCCGACACAAAGCCAAACCTACTCCCGCACCTTGAATATAACGCTGATCACCGCGCTGAAAAGGTAAAAATAATTTTTCTATATTGGATATATCAATAAACCCCTGATTGTGTACTGTCATCAAAACTGAGTTGTCTTTAACACAAGCGCATATTTCGATGGGAGAATCCATAGGGCTGTATTTAAACGCATTGTCGATGAGGTTATCCAACAATTGTGAAAGCAATAAGGAATCACCACGAATCAAGGGTAAATCAGACTCAACTTTTACAATCAATCGGGAATAGTTTTTGTGGGTACGCAAACGATGCATTACACCACCAATAATTTCTTCAACCGATTCCCAATCCAAATGAATGTTGTTTTCAATAGTATCCAATCGTGCGAGTTGCAAAACGTTTTGTGTTAATCGCTGCAACCGCTCTGCTTCATTACCAATACTTTCTGCCAATTGTTGCCGTTGGGATTGCTGCATACGCTCACTTTGTTGAACCAAAGAAGATGCCGCACTCATAATCGTCGCAAGTGGCGTTCGATAATCGTGGGAAATTGCGGCGAGCAATGTGTTGCGCACTGATTGCACCTGCAGCTGATCACGCGCTTGTTGCTCTTGTACAAAACTCAAATGGCGCTCCAGAGCGATTCCCATTTGATCACACAAGGCTTGAGCTTGAATGACATTATTTGTCTGTTGCACATTCACTTGATGTATTACCACCGAACCATAAGTCATTTTGCGACCGCGCAGTGGTAAATATAAGTCCTGTAGTTCTTGATATCGACCTGTTGCCGGCCCTAATGATTGACCCGTGCGTAAACAATGCCACAAGGCATCCAGCTGTTCGCGATCAATTTTTTGCAAATCAATCGAATGAATGACTGCAGTAATATTATTTTCTGGCGGAAGTGTTTGTTTTAAAGCCATGTAATCTGAAGGCTGATCAATCACATCACGCAATTTTTTTTGCAACAAAGGTAAAAGCAGATAAGGATCATCAATATCACGCAGACTATCGCTCCATGAACGCAACAATTCCACTTCATCTGCATGCGCTTGTACTTCAAGGGATTTTTTTCGCAAGGAGCTCATCAAACTGGCAATAATCAAATTCACTACCAACATCACCAATAACAACAAGGCGTCTTGATGGAAATGAATAGCAAAAGTGCCACGCGGTGGCACAAATGCCCAATTAAATGCCATCAACGCAACCAAGCTGATGATCAGAGTGAATCCAACGGACAACCAAATAGCAGCAATCGCCGAAGTCAAAACCAAAATCACACCCAGATTGCCCAGCTCCAAATATCTATCCAAAAACCACAAAATAACCCAGCCTGATATCCAAACGATCAGGCCAGGAACAGATGTAGAAAAGAGGGGTGACGGTTTCATCGCATGAGCTTAGCAGTATCTCTATATGGAACCCATAAGGATTATTTGATTCTTGAATTTTTTAGAGCGACCTTAATTTCCTGGCCTAGAGATAAGCGATTAAACTCCAAAGTCAAAGAAATAATTATTAAATAAAACCAATAGATTATCTTTCATTTCCATTTTTTGATTCCAGTTGCCCGAAGTACCTTTCATAAACATTTATATAGTTACTTGCAACCTGACATCTCGTAATATCGCCGTAATTGATATCCTGCAATTCATCGCCCCATCTAGCAATACCCGTAAAATGCCGCATCTTTATATGACTCTTTAAATTTCTTTCGATGCGACCTATTGTAAATACAGGATCTTCGAATCTCTCTTGCTCAACAATGACGTATTTGTGATGGCTTTTAATACTCCTGAAGAATTCACGCCATGATTGAATATTATAGTTTGTAGCCAATAATTGATTATCTAATAATTTCAGGTTTTTTATCAATTTCGTCTGGAACTTGTCTGTCTTTGTCGAAACCACTTTTGTGATATCCGATTTCGACAATACCAATAGTCCATCACACCGGAAATCATACACATATTGCACTAGCAACAGCTCATCTGATTCATCGAGAATAAATCCCTGAATACTATTCTGGTCGATGTACTTTCTTTCTATTGAAACTAGATTTTTACTCAAGATACTTCACCGGGACGAGGAACGGAGGGATTTTTAATTAATAAGGCCGCATAAACGGTGGTTTTTATTTTAATTTTTCTCTGACCCCAGTTTCGATTTGTGATACTAAATTTGGGAAGTTTATTGGCATGGCCTATTCCTTGTGTGACATAACGCCGAGTTCAGCCGCAGTTTGTAAGTTGGTTTTTTGTGGAATACTTTTGCGTAGCAAAACCACAAAAAAGCGACTTACAAACTGTCGAGCGCACGAAGTGCGCGGTGCTGGAACGATTTGTTATGCTATTTTTCGGAGCGGTTATTAGCTGATTCGTTTATCTGTTGCTGTCCATTTTCCGCTTTAGGAATAGCATGATCAAGAACAAAAGTTACTTGCGGAGCTGGAACGTCTTTGTTGGGTTCTGTGGACGTTTGTTGAGTTGACTTGCTGCTATTTTCTTCTTCGCTCATTGTGACTTTCCTCGTGGTTGTTAAGTTGGATGATATTATAAGAATTACTGACAGGGTTAGCGCCCACATAGAGAACGCAATATCTTTATAGCCTTTGATAAGTAGCTTTGATTTTTCTGCATTCCCTGTGCGTGCATATTTAATTGCATCTAAGCACGTTCTAGTTAATGCAAAGTGAATTGTAGGGAGGCTTTCAGGCTCGTAAGTGCTGATAAATTCTTCATTAAATGGGAGCCTAGGCATTTCTGTAAACCTTAAAGCCCTATACAAAAAGCTCCACGAAGATGCCATGGCTAAATATGTTATTGCAACAACAATACAAGTAAACCACTGAATGGTAGTTTCAGCGGGAAAGAATGATGATGAATAAAGACGTAGAATTATTGTGTATGCAACAACACCTACAGATAGCAGGCTTAAGTATTTAGCCGATTTATCTTCAATATTTTTAAAGCGCTGAAGTTCATCCTCAAATGCAGCCCGAGCATAGTTATAAAGAAATTCGTGCTTTTCATTCTTCATTAATTAACCTTAATAGGTAAATAAACGCACACCAGAGCATAACAGATTAATAAACAGCACCGACTATATATCCCCACAATATATTTTTTCAAGCACTTAGCAATATGCGCGGCGTATATCTGAATGCAGTTAGTTTTTTTACAGAAAAAATAACATCGAAATCAAGCCTGTCGCCACGCACGTACAGCTTCCAGTGATAATTCGGAATAGGTGCTGCTTAAATCTCTGCCTTTATATTGGGAATTGCTTTTTTCAAGAATGGGGGCGGATTGGTGAATGTCATGAGCTAATGTTGAGAGATACGCATGGCCTCCTTCCTGATAAGCGGCCAGTTCTTTGGCATTCAATTCAATCATGTAGCTGTATCCAAAAGCGCTATGATTACAATTGCAATCCAACAGGAATTTTCCCTGGTGCTCAAATAAAAACCATAGTTGGTTTTCGCAGTCGATAACTTTCATATGAATATACATCTAGGATATTTGGATCAAACTTTGTGTATCTTTGAATCCTTATTTTTTCAGCCAAAAAACAGCTCAATTACTATCACACAAACCACCATCACAATACACATAAACAGAAGATTGAACCTCATCGATGGATCTCCGTTTATAGCTTTTATTGAAATCCGGATATTGAATTACCTTTCTGCAAAGTGATTTTATTCATCACTTTGCAGAAAGGTTCGAAGCAACATTAAGTTTTCGAGGGCGGCTGCCAATTGGGGTATTTTGGATAGTCTCGTTCGAAATTGAAATCATGTAAAAATTCGGCATGATCTTTGTGTAACAAATGCAAAGTTGCATCGATTCCCAATCGCAACGCAGGTTCAGTCCATCCACCTTCAAGCGAAAAAGCTTCGCCCGCAAAATACAAATTGGATTCATGACTGTGATTTTGATTGTATGTGAGCAACGAGTGATTTTCATCCCAGGTTCGCTGACGATACAATTTTGCACATCCGCGTGCAGTGGGCTGATGTGACCAGTGAATGACAGCCGTTTGTGCATGATCAACATAATCCGACATAGGCGGATAACCACATCGTACCAATAATGTATCCAACTCCCTGAGACAATAACTTACCAATTCCTTGTCATTTTGATCAGCCAATAATTTATTGGCATCGTCTTCCCAGGTGTAACTGAGCAATACCACACCGGAATCTTTTATTGATGCCGTATCCAGTGCGTATCCATAAATTCCTTGAAGCGGCGTATCCGTGCTGATCAGCTGGGGAATAACTTTTTTTCCTTTCCCCGGCGTGTCTTCCCAGTAACGTTTTTTCAGTGCGATGAATACCTTACAACTGGTAATCCAGTGCGAACTCTTCATCGAATTAATGACGGTAAAGGGTAATTGTGTTTGCGGAAATCCGGAAAATGTTGTGGACAGTTCCATTGCCCAGGTCGGCGCGGTCAGAATAACGGCATCATAAATTCCTTCGTGTGTTGATGATGTTACCTTGATCCTGTCATCCGCTTGTTTTTCAACTTTACTGACCGGACTGGAAGTAAAAAGATGCAAACCGCGCTGATGTTTTTCCTTTAATGCATCGTAAAGTGAAATGGGTTTTTCACAGGAGTGATAATTGACAGGCAGATAAAATAAACATTCTGCAACTGATTGCACACCCAGATAAGTCGGCGCCGGAATTTCTTTGCCATTGCTGTCCTTGAAGGCGTGGGCGTGATGTACACCGCCCACAAACACCCCTTCTTTATTGAAACGTCCCTGAATTAATTTGTGTTTGGTTGCAAAACCAAACAACAAAGTACGCATAGGATACAAACAGGAAATATCGTAAAACGCACCCCAACTACCATCACCCGCACCGATGGTGTAAAAAATTTCCGCTTCCTTTGCATTCATGCCCAAACCACCAAAATAACCAGGATTTTTTTCATCGTAATGATCAATGCTATTCAGAAAAACCAATTCACGGAAATTCATCTGCCAATAGTGGGACACAATCTGTTGCCAGAACCCATCCCATTTTTGTGTACCGTAAACAGGTTTGACTTTGGAGAGAACCAAAGACGCAAAATCACTCCATTTTTTATTGACGATTTTCAAAATATCCGTTGGCGGTTCCGGTGCACCGGCTTTCCAGATCAATAATTCCGGACGACCTGACGACACCAGTGGATCCGGCCCCAAACCATCATTGATATAAATACCGGTATCGGCAACATCACCACCCGGATCAGGAAAAGGCTGATAAGTTAATTCGAATTCCTTGACGTAGTACCCCATTGCCGACGCCAACTCTGTGCCCGTATCAAAAAACGGAATACGCATGGCGCCCATTTCAAATGTTGTGTACTGGCCTTTGACAGGGCGGGAATAAAGACGACCAGTGAGTCGATCCGATGCTTCAAATATATCAATCTGATGATAACCACAACGAAATAATTCCCTTGCTGCAGTCAAACCGGCGGCACCCGCTCCTACTATTGCAATACGCAATTCCGGATTGCGAGCCCTGGCGATACCTGTATCTTTCGCCTGACTTAATAACTTATGGAAATCGAAATTAAAATCTGCAGGATTCGGAAAACCCACTCGCCAGTTTTGAATCACATCTTGAGATGGTTTTTCATCAGGGGCATAACTGAATAAATTGGAATCAAGGCTTTTATGCAAACTCATTCATTAAACTCCAAATACCAATAGATTATGGATATATGGGCTTGAGTATTGATGAGCAAATTGTTTTTGTCGGGATCAGTTTGGTATCAGTTTTTTTGCTGTTTCTGAATCAGAAATAATTGGTACTTTTTGGTGCATGGATTCCCAATTTCCGCTCCATCTTGAACGCAATTGTCGCAAGAATTCATGCCATTCCTGCGGGCTGCGCCATTCTGGATAAGGTTGGGGACGCACAGGTTTTGGAGAAGTCCACACCACGTGGTACTCACGATCAACACCAACCTGCGCAACACGTACCTGTCGCCACACATGGTTGTTGTGTTGATCAACAATTGCGTCGCCACCAGGCCCGGTATGCTTCAGTGATTTAAGCGCCTGCTTTACCAAAGTACGATCAACACTTTGCGCTTTTTCAACCGCATTAGCCCAAAGATAGACACCGACATAAGCGGATTCCATGTAACCACCAATACGTGAATTCTCACCATAACGCTGGCGATAGGCACGTACAAACTGATTATTTTTTTCGTTATCGATATTTTGGAAATAATTAAATACTGTATAAATTCCCTGAGTGAGTTCGAGAGGAATTGCCTCAAGATCATCTTCAGATAGCACCAGCGAAATAATCACTGTCTCAATATTTGCCTGATGATATTGCTGCAAAAATGCAAAATTTCCATCGAGACCTACAAGGGTCAAAATGATTGCATCCGGTTTTTTATCGACTATATCGGCTATGACTTTTGAAAAATCGATGGCGCCCAATGCCTCATAATGTTCACCAATAACTTCACCGCCATTTTCAATAATTTTTTGTTTTACAATTTCGTTGGTAACAAAAGGATATACGTAATCGGAACCTACCAACATAATGCGATCACACTTCAATACCTGTAACCAATCAACAGCTGGTAACGCCTGCTGATTTACGGTTGGCCCCACATAAATAATATGTGAAGACGATTCTATTCCTTCGTATTGAAAAGGATAAAACAGCAGATGCTCCTGATCCTCAATTAAAGGCTTTACACGTTTGCGGGATGATGAAGTTGAACAACCGAAAATAGCCGCAATTTCACTTTGTGTAATCAAATTGGCTGCCTGCTGCAAAAAACCGGATTCCGTCGATTGCCCGTCAGCCAGTACCGCACGAATTTGTTTACCCATCAAACCACCAGCAAGATTGATCTCATCAATTGCCAGCAGTGTTGCTTGCATGACTCCTTTTTCCAGCTCTCTTAAAATGCCAGTCTGGGAATGCAACACACCAACACTGATCGATGTTGAAACCGGATGTTGTAAACAACTGCTTTCATTCAATGATGAAGGCCACGACTGGTCAAAAATCACAGACTGGCTCAAAATTTCAGGAGAAATAGTTAATTTATTATTGGCAGATTCTTTTATTGCTAACTGGGCTTCAAGTGTATCCAGCGTTTTCAGCAGATGGCGAATATCAACGCCATAATATCGCGATAGCTCCACTGCTATCCTGCATAAAATTGGCCTGCCTGTTTCAGCACGTTTGATAGAAGAAATCGACACTTGAAAACATTTTTTTCTCAAATCATCAGCCAATTCTTCCTGACTCATCAAGCGCATATGTCTTAATGTTTTTAATTTTTTTTCATTCAGAAATACTTTAGTCATTACAACTCCATGTATCACCGGAAAATACCACTACTGGCATCCACCTGACACTGAAGCTATTTTTTTGATAAGAATTGAGATCAAACATTATTATGTTTTTGACAACGTCATTATTGGATATACCTGGCACAAAAAACTTCTTTTGAATCCATGCACCCTGTTTATTAGCTGTTCGCAGAAGAACGTCGTCACGTTAGACTCCGGCGAGAATGTTTTCAACAATTAATTGCGCAGAATCAGATTAATTGGCACCTGGAGTCATATTTTTTATAGCACTCTGGCATTTAAAGAAAGGTTTATAACGTTTTTCTTAATAGTTAACGAAAAAGTGATGCTGAAAAGTAATAACAGAAGGATAATTTTTCGGAGGTCTCACCATCAGAACAACAAGGCATAAACTATCAATGCAAAAAATTGTGCCATTACATAAATAAAAAATAATGCTGAGTAAGCACCTGCTCCAGTTGTTCCGTTTTGTCCTGCAGCAGTTATAGCGGAATAAAAAAATAATCCCGTACCTACAATCATTGTCCAATAAGGGTGATGAGAGAAGAAAGGTAAAATCAATAACACCAACGCCAGTGGGAAGAGCAGGGTCGCCACTTTTTCACCAAGCTTTTTCAATAACACCACAATAGTCAATGTAGATAAAACTGCCGCCAGTATCGGCCACCAAACCCACAATCCTTTTTGAGGCTGCTCTATGTTTTGTGCAACTTCCGGTTCAGGCGCAAGAGCTCCCTGATGGAAAAAAATATAATAGCCAATAATGTTCAACATAAAACTCCCGGCACTCACAACCAACAACATTTCAAATGCTGATGCCAATTGAAATTTCTTTTGAGCTATCCAGGCCAGCAATAAAAAATAAACATAAAGAGGAATAAAATAAAAAATCAGGTTATGCCAAAAATATTCGTGGTAATAAAGCAAGGCAAAGGGTGCCAACACAGTAAAAGTGTCACTGATTCGCTGTGATTGATATTCACCCGTTTCAGGATTACGCGCAGTTCTGACATCCCAACATAATAGAAATGGATAAATCGCGCCGAGTATCAGTGTGAGATAAAGTATGGTCATCAGGACTCTTTATAAATTCAAACAATAAAATATTTTTACCATGCGTCTGACTTGAAAAGTCGATCCGGAGAACGGGACTATATCTATCTGCTCAAGCAAAGCCAACCAAAGCCCCCACAAAACCAAGGTCAAAACCACAAGTTTTTATAAACATATGCATAAAGAAACTAAACCATTGCATCTTTTATATTGAGAATGCCTCTCTGCTTGTCGATAATACGCGCCTCTTTTGTCCCTTTTGGTAACACCTCTATGAGTTTCAGTGAACTGGCTGTGATCATGCTCAGTACGCTACTGGTCAACAACTTCGTGTTGGTCCAGTTTTTGGGACTATGCCCCTTTATGGGTGTGTCCAATAAACTCGAAAGTGCTATTGGCATGGCGGGCGCGACCACCTTTGTGATGACACTGGCATCCGCTTGCGCCTATCTGGTGGATAGCTGGTTGTTAGTCCCGTTAAATCTGGAATTCCTACGGACCATTTCTTTTATTCTGGTGATAGCCGCGGTGGTCCAATTCGTAAAAATGTTTATGGAAAAGACCAGCCCCCTGCTCTACCGCGTGCTCGGCGTCTTCCTTCCTTTAATTACTGTGAACTGCGCAGTGCTGGGTGTAGCTTTGATCAACACTCAAAAAGCCCACAACTTTTTGGAATCTGTTCTCTACGGTTTCGGTGGCGCACTGGGTTTTTCGATGGTGCTGGTGTTGTTCTCGGCCATGCGTGAACGTTTGGCAGTCGCGGATGTGCCTGCCCCTTTCAAAGGTGCATCCATAGGTATGATCACTGCGGGTTTGATGGCGCTGGCGTTTATGGGATTTGCGGGATTGGTGAAACCGGGTTGATTTTTTACCCCCTCTCCCTCTGGGAGAGGGCTGGGGTGAGGGCCTGAGGATTGATGATCTCCCCTCACCCTAACCCTCTCCCAAAGGGAGAGGGGATAAACGATTTCTTTTTGAGTATCGAGAATGATTGATTTTATTTCACAAAACCTTCTGATCAGTGCCTTGATTGCGCTGGGCGGCTTGTCGATTTTATTCGGCGCCGTGCTGGGTTTTGCTGCTGTAAAGTTCAAGGTGGAAGGCGATCCGTTGGTTGAGCAGATTGATGCTTTGCTCCCACAAACCCAATGTGGTCAATGCGGCCACCCGGGTTGCCGCCCTTATGCCCAGGCGATTGTCGCAGGCGAAGCCATCAATAAATGTCCACCTGGTGGTCAAGCCACTATTAATGCACTGGCCGATTTACTGGATGTCGAAGCGCCTTCGCTCGATGCCGAACACGGTGAACATCTGGATGTAAAACGGGTTGCCTTTATTCGCGAAGACGAATGTATCGGCTGTACCAAATGTATTCAGGCTTGCCCTATGGACGCCATTTTGGGTGCGGCCAAACAAATGCACACAGTGATCGCCGATGAATGTACCGGCTGCGATTTGTGTGTTGAGCCATGCCCGGTTGATTGTATCGATATGATTCCAGTCGAAACTGATCTGCAAACCTGGCATTGGACCTTACCCGCGACCAATCAAAAGCCTGTGTTCCAGTTGATTGCCCAGGAAATTCCGTTAATTGCGACCGATTCCGGCCGCGGTGATGCGTTCGCAAAATCCGCCGATGATGAAACAGGTAAAGCTGCCTGATGACCAGTTTGATTCCGATTTGGGAATTGCCCGGTGGCATTCATCCCGCAGAAAACAAAACCCAATCCCTGCAATTACCCATTGGGCATTTGCCGCTGCCGCCGCAGTTGATCATTCCGCTCAACCAACATTTGGGTAGGCCCGCACAACCAGTGGTGAGTGTTGGCGAGCATGTATTAAAAGGCCAATTGATCGGTGCAGCAGAAGGGACTTTCAGTGCTAACACTCATGCATCAACATCAGGAACCGTAATTGCGATCGAAGATCGCCAAGTTCCACACGCTTCCGGCATGACAGCCGAATGTATTGTGATTCAACCCGACGGCAAAGAAGAATGGATTGCACTGCAAACTTGCGACAATTATTTGCAACTCGACCGCTTGATTCTGCTCGATAAAATTCGCGCAGCCGGTGTTGCCGGTTTGGGTGGTGCGGGTTTCCCTACGGCGGTAAAACTCGCCCCAAAATCCACGCAAGTGATTGATACACTGGTGATCAACGGCGCTGAGTGCGAGCCCTACATCACCGCCGACGATATTCTGATGCAAGAACGTGCCGATCAATTAATTGAAGGTGTGTTGCTCACCAGTCATATTTTGCATCACCCGAAAAATATTCTGATCGGGATTGAAGACAACAAACCCAAAGCAATTGCTGCAGTAAAAGCCGCAGTGGAAATTGCCAAGCAAACTCAAGCTGAAGCGGCAAATATCAAAGTGGTTTCATTCCCCACCAAATATCCTTCTGGTGGCGCCAAACAATTAATTTATATTTTGACCGGTCGCGAAATTCCCAGCGGTCATCACTCTGCTGATATTGGTGTGATTTGTGTCAACGTGGCCACCGCAATTGCGGCATGGCGAGCAGTGCGTTTTGGTGAGCCGTTAATTTCTCGCATCACCACACTAGTGGGTGAAGCTTTAGGTAAACAACGCAATTTGGAATTATTGTTGGGCACACCGATTGATTATGTGTTGCAACAACAAGGTTTCGATGCAAAACGCGCTTCACGCGTGATTATGGGCGGCCCTATGATGGGTTTCACTTTGCCCGCACTCAATGTGCCAGTGATTAAAACCACCAACTGTTTATTGGCACCCACAGCAAAAGAATTACCACTGCCTGATCCCGCACAAGCTTGTATTCGTTGCGGTTTGTGCGCAGAAGTTTGCCCGGCGAGTTTGTTGCCGCAACAATTATTCTGGTATGCACAAGCTGAAGATTTTGATCGACTCGAATCGCACAATTTATTTGATTGCATTGAGTGCGGTGCCTGTTCTTATGTATGCCCCAGCAGCATTCCGCTGGTGCAATACTATCGTGCCGCCAAAGGCAGTATTCGCCAACATCTGATCGAAAAAGAAAAATCGGATCGTTCACGTCAACGGTTTGAATTCCGCAAAGAGCGTTTGGCAAAAGAAGAAGCCGAAAAAGAAGCCAAACGTTTGGCTCGCCAAAAAGCAGCTGAAGAAGCAAAAAAACAACTCGCGGATAAACAAGCGGCTGCACCTGTGCCCGCACAAATTGTTGACCCAATCAAACTGACAACACCGGAATTATCACCCGAAGAACAAAAAGCCAAACTTGAACGTTTGGTAGCAGCCGCGAAAAATGCTCTGGAGTTTGCACAAAAACCTTTGGTATCACGCGACCCGAAAAACAAACCTATCACCGAAGAACAGTTGGAAAAGCAAGCGGCACGTATCAAACAAGCTGAATTGAAATTATCCGAAGCGGAAACAAAACTCGCAGAATTTTTAGCGCAAGCACCGGATAAAAAAGCTCCAGCAAAAGATTCCACGGCATCTTCTGTGCCTGCTGCCGCGCCAGTCGATGACCCGGTCGCAGCCGCTATTGCTCGCGCACAAGCCAAAATGAATTTATCACCCGCGGATAAACTCAGAGCTGATTTGGAATCGCTGCAAACTCGTTTGCAAAAAGCGCAAGAAAAAGTCGAAGCGGCAAAAGCGGAAGGCAGCAGTAATCTGGACGCGCTACAACAGGGCGCAGAAAAGTTGCAGCAAAAAATTGAGCAGACAATAGCATCATTAAAAGAACTAGGCATTGATGCCAGCGCAGCACCGGTTGTCAGTGAACCGGAAAAATCTGCCGCTGAATTGGCAATCGAAAAAGCCAAAGCAAAAGCCGCTGCGCTGGCCAATATGAGCGATGACGAAAAACGCGCAGAACAACGCAAATCATTGGAAGACAGATTGCAAAAAGCGCGCGAGCGTTTGGCCAAGGCTGAAGCAGAAGGTGATGCGAATGTTGAAGTGTTTAGGAGTAGTGTTGAGAAGTTGGAAGCAAAACTGAAAGAATTGAGTTAAACGAGATTTGGCTCCTCCCTTTGAAAAAGGGAGGCGGGGGAGGGATTTAAGATCTCAGCAATTTTACAAAATTTAAATCCCCCCTACCCCCCCTTTTTCAAAGTGGGGAACCCTAGACTGGGCAGCAATGCCCACAATGAAATATTAACCGAGAAGTGAATTAGATGTTGTTGCAATTGTTGAGAGGATTAGTGTCAGGGATTATGTTGCTGTTGGCAGTGCCGGGATTTGCGCAGCAAAGTTTTTGTGATCTGGATAATTTGTTGGAATGTACCCAGTTGTCAGCACAGAAATTGGCGAGTGAGTATCCACAAACTTTTAGTTTGAAATCGGGTCAGTTAGAAGTTCGCAACAAGTCATCGCAATTGCGCCTGGCTTTATTGACTGAAGAAAATCTGGAGTCGCATCCGGATGAGCGACTGACTTACCCGATTCAATATTGGCCATTCCGCAATTGGTTGTTGGTAAAACAATTTGCTGACGGCGGTGAAACCCAAATTTTTGAATTGATAGATTTAGGGCGTGAGTTCAAAAAAACGGAATTAAATAGCAGCCCGGTTTTTTCGGCGGATGGCAAACGCCTGTTGAGTTATGCTGCCGATATTTATGCAGGTTTTGCCGCTAACGGAATTGCCATACACACCATCACCAGTGAAGGATTAACCGAAGAATTCAAACTGGATGAAAACTGGGGCGTGGTTGATGCCAAGTGGAATGGCGATCATGAAATTGTCTTATCGACAATAGAATTGTGTGAAGACGCCAACGCAACTCGCAATGAAAATGGCGAATGTTTGGCTCAAAAGAAACTCACATTGGTGAATAACCAATGGCAATTAACCACTAACTAATCAAGATTATGGCGCTAATCAATATCACATCACCCCACGCTCGCGGGGCCATATCGACCGGCGAATTGATGCGCCTGGTGATCTACGCCACTATCCCTGGTATTGCCGTACTCGCCTGGTTTTTTGGCCCGGGAGTCTTTATCAATTTGGTGTTGGCCTGTGTGTCTTGTGTTGGATTTGAAGCACTGGTGATTAAATTACGCAATCGCCCGGTTGGATTTTATCTAAAAGATTGCAGCGCATTGGTCACTGCAATTTTAATCGCCGTTTCTTTGCCGCCTTATTGCCCTTGGTGGTTAGTGGTTGCAGGAAGCTTCATTGCCATTATTTTGGCAAAACAACTTTACGGTGGCATGGGTTTTAATCCGTTTAATCCGGCAATGGTCGCTTACGTGTTATTGTTGATTTCATTTCCGCTGCAAATGACAAGCTGGGCAACACCCTCACCCATGCTGGCGGATAGCCAAACCTTACCCGGCTTTGTTGCCGCACTCGAAAAAGTTTTTTTCGGTTCACCGATTGATGCTTATGCATCGGCAACGGTTCTGGATTTAATGAAACAAAATTCCGGATTGGTGTTGGACGAACTCTACGCAAAAGAACCTGCATTCAACACTGGTGTTTGGGCCGGTGCCGGTTGGGAGTGGGTGAATCTGGCATTTTTAATCGGCGGATTATTTTTACTCTACAAAAAAGTATTCACCTGGCATGCACCGATTAGCATGTTGTTGTCATTGACAATTGTGTCCGCGATTTTTTATGACGCAGGCAGTTCACAATCCAGCGGCTCACCTTTGTTTCATCTATTTTCTGGCGCCACTATGTTGGGTGCATTTTTTATTGTGACTGATCCGGTTTCATCTGCCGTAAGTATTCGCGGCAGAATTATTTATGGCGCACTGATTGGTTTGGTCATTTACGTAATTCGCGCCTGGGGAACCGGTTATCCCGACGGCGTGGGTTTTGCTGTTTTATTATTAAATTTCGCAGCACCTTTTATTGATTACTACACCACGCCACGAACCTATGGCCATGCAAAACCCCGCAAGGCCACCGAAAAACCACAAGCCAAAGATGGAGGCCACTGATGCTCGGGCAATCCATCAGTAAAAACAGTTTGATATTGGGTGTATTTGCATTACTCGCTGCGGCTGCTTTGGCTCTGGTGAATTTAGGCACCCAGGATCGAATTGCCAAAGCTGAACGTGCCGCAAAACAAAAAGCCCTGTTTGAAATTGTACCCGCCGATCAATTGGATAATGATTTACTGCAGGACACTATCAAGCTTCCATCACTGACTCACGAACACCTGGGCGTCGATGCCAATCAACCTGTTTACATCGCACGACGCCAGGGACAAGTTACCGCATTAATTATTCCCGCTATGGCGCATGATGGCTATAGTGGCGATATCGCCATGATCGTAGGCGTCAATCGCGACTTAACTATTGCCGGCGTCCGGGTCATCGCCCATAAGGAAACACCGGGGTTAGGCGATAAAATTGAAATTAAAAAATCCAACTGGATTTTAAATTTCAACGGAAAAAGTTTACAGGCACCTGTTATCAGCGAATGGCTGGTGAAAAAAGATGGTGGTATATTTGATCAATTCGCTGGCGCCACGATTACACCGCGCGCTGTGGTGAAAAAAATTCGTGACGTTTTGGAATTTGTACAAGCACATCCTGAATTATTTGATACACCCGCACCCAACGGTGAACATCATGAGTGAAGTTAATTACAGTGACATTATCAACAAAGGCCTTTGGTCCAACAATCCGGCATTAGTACAGCTATTGGGATTATGTCCACTGCTCGCTGTAAGTTCGTCGGTGGTTAATGCTTTGGGATTGGGTATGGCAACCTTGCTGGTATTAACCATCACCAATTCAGTGGTGTCACTCATTCGCAAACACGTGAGCGATGCCGTTCGCTTACCGGCTTTTGTCATGATTATCGCTGCTGCTGTAACCTGCACCGAATTACTGATGAAAGCTTTCACTTATGAGCTGTATCAAATTCTCGGATTATTTATTCCGTTAATCGTAACCAACTGTGCTGTCTTGGGCCGCGCCGATGCATTCGCCAGCAAAAACAAATTAATCCCTGCTGCATTCGATGGTTTTATGATGGGTTTGGGATTTTTATTGGTATTGGTTTGTGTAGGCGCGGTGCGCGAACTGTTGGGCACCGGCCATTTATTTGCCGATATGCATTTGCTCTTCGGTGAAATTGCACGTGATTGGCAACTCAATATTTTTGGTAAAGATTATCCCAATGTGATTTTTGCTTTGCTACCGCCCGGTGCATTTATTGTGGTGGGCTTTTTAATTGCTGGAAAAAATTCCATTGATTCGATTTTGAAAGCCAGAGCAGAGGCTAACAAAAGTAAACCGGTTAAAGGTAGTAAAAGAGTTAGAACTACCGGGACTGTTGCGTAAAATTTTTTTAAAACAAACCCCACTCTAGTCCTCCCCTTCGTAAGGGGAGGGAACTTTACTCCCTGCAGAATTGCAGGGAGTTGTTCCCCACTTTGAAAAAGGGGGGTTAGGGGGGATTTAACATGTTCGCAAAATTTTCAATCTCAAATCCCTCCCCCGCCTCCCTTTTTCAAAGGGAGGAGCCAATCCTCTCCCCTTACGAAGGGGAGGGCTAGGGTGGAGTTTGTTTCACCTTGCAAATCCAAACGAGGCAAATCATGTTCAACATTAATCAAGCCGAACTTATTGCGATTTATCACAAATTTATCGAACCCTGGAGCATCAAAATATTAATTGCCTTGACTATATTTTTGGTTGGCCAATTGGTTGCCAAATATGTCAGTCGCGCATTGGGTAAGGTTTTGAGTCATACCAAGCTGGATAAAATTCTGGTCGATTTTATTCAATCACTGATTCGCGCTTTGTTGTTGATTATTGTATTGGTCGCCGTACTGGATCAGTTAGGTGTAAATACCAACTCGGTCATCGCGGTTCTGGGTGCAGCCGGTTTAGCAGTTGGTTTGGCACTACAAAGTTCTCTACAAAATTTTGCAGCGGGTTTTATGTTACTGATTTTTCGTCCGTTTAAAGATGGCGATTTTGTAGAAGCCGCCGGAACATCCGGCATGATTGAAAAAATTGGTATCTTTTCAACCATTATGCACACTGGCGACAACAAAGAAGTCATTATCCCGAACGGTGCTATTTATAGCAGCAACATTATCAATTACTCCAAACGCTCGACCCGTCGTATCGATATGATATTCAGCATCAGTTACAGCGATGATTTGCGTGTTGCACGCGATGTACTGACAGAAGTGATTGAAAACGAAGCGCGCATTTTAAAAGATCCCGCACCTTTAATTGCCGTCGGTGAACTAGGTGCAAACAGCGTCGATTTTTTTGTGCGTCCCTGGGTAAAAACAGAAGATTATTGGGATGTGAAATTTGCCGTCACAGAAAGAGTAAAAGTTGCATTTGATGCAGCTGGCATCACCATTCCCTATCCACAAATGAATATTCATTGGGACGGAAAAGAATTCAAAATGGATCAGTCTTGAAAAAAATTTAAAAACCCTGGTCATAAAAAAAGCGAGCTTTCATGCTCGCTTTTTTTATGATCTGATAAATTACTCGGTAACCTCTGCTTCCATTTCAGAATCCATCTCTTCCGGTGCAACCTCGCCATCAGCCGGGACACTTTCATCGCTCGGTGCTTCCTGACTTTGTTGCGCAGCCATACCCATAGCTCCCATCATTAACAAAGGCATATATTGTTCTGCCGGAATAGTTTGTGTCCCTATAACAACCTGTGTGTCTTTCAGATTGGCTTTTAAATTGTAGGTGCCATTTTCTTTGGTTACATAAGTGCCAACCAAAGGTTCCACTTGTGCTGCCATAGGAGTTTGATTGACTATGGATTCACTCACCGAAATATCCAGATTTGCAGCAAACAAGGCCAACATCTCTTCAGGCGTTTGCAAATCCATCAAATTTTTTCCTTCGGCATTGGCATGGTATTGCAAATTAAAATCGCCTTTTAATTTGCCTTCCATAAATTCACTGCCCATAGCTAATTTCAACTCTACCCCATCAGCCAACAAACCCGTTAATGCAGGCATCAACTTTTCCATTTGCTCAACAGGATCCACTGCACTGCCCATAGACTCATAAAGATTTTTGAGTGCCGCAACTGGAACATTATTAAATTCAACCTGATAAAAACTGTTATTCACTTCAAGTGGCCCTGAAAATTTATCCAGACGTATGGCAACCAAAGTATTCATATTTTTATCGTTTAATTGTTGTTTTTGCTCTATGGTTAAATTTTCCAGAATTGCTGACACACCAAGAGAATTATTGACACTGATTTTTTTGGTGCCCAAATTCATATTCGCCATAGGTACACCTGCTTCAACATAATGCTGTTCCAATTTTCCAGTCCATGGCTCCATGCTTACCTCTGTTGATTCATCTTTTATGGATACCGCACCAATTGCAATTTCACTGTTCAAATTCGGCGCCATCATATTTTTAAAATCACCTGAAAAAGTAATAACCGATTTATCGATTGTCACTTTGGTAGATTCCGCCGTTGAATTAATCGCTTCAAGCGTCCAATTTCCTGAATAGGTTTTATCAAAACCATAATTTGCACTCAACAAACCAATCGAATCACCAAAAAGGTCTGTTATTTTTTTATCTGCTTCTGCGTCACCGGTTTTCAAAATAAAAGTCGATTGAGAAGAATAAGCACCTATTGAAAATCCATTCAAAAATAACAGTGGACCATGTTGGACTTTGGAATGGATTGCCACTACCAGATTATTCAACACAGGATCAGCACCCGCCAAACGAACACTAACATCCATACGGCTGCCAAATATCCCTCTGGAAAAATTTGTCATTTCCATTTTGAAGCCATTTAATTTCGACGCATGTTTTTCATGAAATGCAAGTTGTTCTTTTATGGAGTTTTCAGCAACAAAACCCAGTGAAAAGCATATTCCTATATAAACCAGTAACACACCCACCAATGCAGCCAATATTTTTTTCATGTGGAAATCCTTAGAAGTTAATAAATTGTGGGTCTGAAACACCCCGCAGCATCATATATAAATCGGCAGACCCAAGAAACTGCCACCAAACAAACTGTCATCCGAAAATTCGCCTTGACGCTCGCCGCTGGCACTTTTACCCTAGTCGGCCTTTTGATTGTCGAGGTTTGAGCGGGTCATGACTTACTGTGTTGCCATAAAAGTAAATGCGGGTTTGGTGTTCTGCTCAGACTCCCGAACCAATGCCGGTGTTGATCAAGTCAGCACCTACAGCAAGATGTACCATTTTGGCATCCAGGGAGACCGTCAGATTGTCATTAATTCCGCAGGCAATCTGGCCACAACCCAATCTGTCATCGCCAAAATCCGTAAAGACATAAAAGATGGAGCCGATACCAGCCTGGCAACGCTCGGCAACATGCATGACTGTGCCGATTATCTGGGTGACATTAGCCAATTGGTACAAGAAAAACACGGCCATGGTAACAACAGTATCTTCGAAGCCAGTTTTTTAATTGGTGGGCAGATAGGCACAGATACCCCGGGCCTGATGCTGGTCTATCCACAAGGTAATCACATCACCACCTCGGATCACACACCTTATTTGCAGATAGGCGAAAGCAAATATGGTAAACCGATTCTCGACCGTATCCTGAAACCTGAAACAGGTCTGGACACCGCTGCCCTCTGCGCACTGGTTTCAATGGACTCCACCATGCGTTCCAACCTCACCGTTGGCCCACCGATAGAGCTGATGACCTACGCGACCGACAGCGGATTTATGCGGCACTGCAATTTCGAAGCTGACAATGATTACCTGCGCGACCTAACCAAATCCTGGGACAAACTCATCGTTGAAGCATTTTTGCAATTACCTGCCGTGGGCTGCCTTGAAGATTCACATATAAATCTATAAAACAACATAATAGCCATATATATAGATATTTGATTGTCTACCCAAGCATAAACTTGTGCAAT
>CAMLML010000002.1 GCA_946481095.1 uncultured Cellvibrio sp. | reverse complement strand
CATCAGCGTACATGGACCATGTAATGGGTGCTTTAAACCCCAGCGCAATACTGATCAAAATATTCAGAACAAACATCCAGATAACCGCATCAGGCAATTCGGAACTGTCTTGTATTGAACCATCGGCACGAGTACGTACCACGCTGATGACATTCCCTTTTGCTTCGGTTAATTGGATCACTGGGCCGCTTTGATCGAGTGGAACCTGTTCTTTGATGATCCAGAATATTTTTTCGTGATGCACCCATTTATAGCTGTCGCCTTGCTGATGCTCACCGCTGAGTAAATTTTTTACATCAAGCTGCACTTCATCTGTTGAAACTTCTACTACACCCAAATGCTCCGGCTTGCTAATAAATGTGAAGGCAATTGATAAACTGGCGACTATACACATTAACAACATCATTAATTTTCGTTTATCGATATAACGAGTCGCGGTTGAAGCGAACATGGCACCGACCATCAACCCCGCCATTTGCAAACCCAAATAAGTACCGAGCAAATCGGGACGTTCGACAAAATAACGAAAGTAATAGGGAGCAGAACTACTGCGCAACGTCATGGTCACCATAAACACCAGTGCCACAATAAATAACATCAACCAGGGACGACAGGTGAAAAGATCTTTTAAATCTTGCAATGGATTGGTTTTTTCTTGAGTGATGGCAGGCTTGATTCTTTCTTTGGTTGTAAAAAAAGTCACCACAAATAAACAGGATGCAATAACTGCGTAAATAGTCATGGTCATTTGCCAGCCTTTTGCACTGTATCTATCACCATCACCAAAATATTCTGCCAATTCAGGTGTGGCAGCACCCACTAAAATGCTGCTCAAATAAGCAAAGAAAAAACGAATACTGTTGAGACTATTTCGTTCCTGAATATTACCGGTCAACACAGCGCTTAATGAGTTGTATGGCATATTCAGCACTGTGTAACAGAGCATCAATAAACTGTATGTACCGTAAGCCCAAAGTAATTTTCCATCTTCATCCAGATTGGGAGTACTCATAGTGAGAATACCTGCGCCCATCATAGGCAAAGCTCCCCAAATCAAATAGGGACGAAATTTTCCCCAACGAGTGTTGGTGCGATCGGCAATGCCACCCATGATGGGATCAGTAATCGCATCGATAATTTTGGTTACCAGCACCATGGTTGCAGCAGCCGCTGCAGGAATTCCGAATACGTCGGTGTAAAAGAAGACTAGATAGGAACCAATAATCGCCCAATAAAAATTAAAACCTGCATCTCCCAAACCATAGCCAATACGTTCGCGCCAACTGAGTTTGGCCAAACGATTATCTTTCTCGTACATTGTTAAAAAACTCTCCGATTTGTATCAATTGTTATGGTCTGTTCAACGGCTGGTCGACAAACGTTTTTTTATTTCGTAACCCATATCTATGACTTTATTTTGCAATTGTTTTCCGGCCAGGGTATCAACCAACATCTCTGCGGCCTTGACGCCCATTTGATATCGACCGACATAAACACTGGTCAATGACGGGTTAACAAATTCTGCTGCTTCTGTGTCATTGAACCCGCATATCGCCATATCGGTAGGAATTTTGATATTCATACGCTGACTTTCAAATAATGCGCCCAGAGCCAAGTCATCGTTTGCACAAAAGACTGCATCAATAACACCATTGGTGGTTGCCATTAAACTTCTGAATAACTCACCACCCACAGCAATTGACGAGGGCTCCGGTGTCGTCACAACAAAATTTTTCCAAAATTTGCCTGCATCATCCAAAGCAGTTTTATAACCCTGCAAGCGCTGTTGAACACGAGGATCCATTCGTGCACCGATAAAACCAATGCGGGTATAACCCTCCTGCAACAAATGGGTGACCACATCGTAACCCGCCTGGTAATGCGAGAAACCGATATTCATGTCCAGCGGCTGAGGCAAAATTTCCATGATTTGCACTATGGGAACACGCGATTTTTGCAAAATATTCTGACAAGCCTTGGTTTGGTCGCCACCCGTGATGATCATCCCCTCCGGTGCCTGACTCAACAAAGTGCGAATCATTTTTTCTTCTTCCAGGGGCGAATAATGAGTATCAACCAACAGCACCTTATAGCCCGCGGCCCCCATCACATCATAGATACCACGCAACACGTCGGTAAAAACGATGTTGGTCAATGAAGGAATTACCACACCTATGACTTTTGATTTTGCGGATGCAAGCGAGCTTGCATATTGGTTTGGGATATACCCCAAACTATCAACGGCTTTCTGTACTTGTTGGCGCAGGGATTCTGATACTTTTTCCGGTTGATTGATCACACGTGACACAGTGATTGCACTAACACCGGCAGCTTCTGCCACATCAACCAGCGTCACTTTTTTGGCGGAGGCTCTTTTTCTCGTAGTTTTCATAGATGGCTCTCATTATTCGATTTATGACTCACCTTAACACAGACAATTTGTTTGCGCTACCATTTACTAACTGGTATTCTAGGAACGTCAATCGCGGATATTACTACAATGAATCAAATTCCTAACCTGTCCAATGCAGGGGCAGATACTAATTTAATTATCGTGATGGGAGTGTCAGGCAGTGGTAAATCAACAGTCGCACAAGCGATTGCTGATCATTACGGTTACTGCTTTTTGGACGCTGATGACTTTCACAGTGACGAAAATAAAAATCACATGGCGAATGGATTTCCTCTGACAGATGAAATGCGTGCTCCATGGGTGGATAGCATTAAAACTTATTTGCAAGCCGCAAATAAACAGCAAAAACATTGCGTATTGGCTTTTTCCGGACTGCGCAAACAGCATCGCAATAAAATTCGCGAGGCTGGATTAAAAACTATTTTTATTTTTTTAAACGGTGATAAAGAAGTGATTCAACGCCGGGTGAACTCGCGCAAAGATCACTTCATGGCACCGGTTCTGGTCAGCAGTCAATTCGCTGCACTGGAAGATCCGACGGGAGAAGAGGATGTCAAATCTATAGATGTCTCCATGGCACTAAAGTGTGTCATAGCCAATGCGATTCAAACTATAGATCACCACTACGAGCTGGGTTTGACCCTATCGGATATGGCGTGACAAGCTGCTTGGCAAGCGCATCATAAACAGCCAAAATGCTGCGCCGTTATTATTTACCGGAGCAGATATGAAAGTTTACCCAGTAGTACTCATCATCGGACTCTTTGCACTCGTTGCTTGTGCAGGAAAAACACAATTTCGCACTGCCTGTGCAAGTGAGTTGCAGGCAGCTCAGGAAGAGTCCTCTATTTCCAAAGCCAAAGGTTTCGGCGGCACAGTAAGCTATACCAAAGCGGCCGGGTTAATTACCGCAGCCCTTACTATGCAGACTGTCGAAAATTACGATGCCTGCTACAACAATGCAAAAAAGGCCCGTTTTTATATTCGCGAATCCCAGAAGGGGCAGTGAAACTGCCTCAAATCGATCTTATGACTGAACCCAAAATCCAGTTCCCCTGTGAGAATTACCCCATCAAAGTCTTAGGCGAATCCGGTCCTGAATTGCATTCCTATGTGATCGAGATTATGGAGCGTCACGCGCCCGGCTTTGACCAAACCCGCATCACCATTAATGAAAGCAGCAAGGGTAGATTCCAATCCCTGACTGTCTGGATTACTGCCACCGGAATTGATCAACTCTCTGCTATTCATGATGATCTACGTCTGAATCGTTTGATCAAAATGGTGATGTAAATTGACGCAAACTCTGGATGTGATCAATCTCGGCCAGCAGGATTACATCAGCTGCTGGCAAGCCATGACCAATTTCACCAACCAACGCACTGCTGACACACAGGATCAGCTCTGGCTGGTTGAACATCCGCCCGTATTTACCCAGGGTCAGGCCGGAAAAGCCGAACATCTATTATTCCCCGGCGAGATTCCAGTTGTGCAAACTGATCGCGGCGGCCAGGTGACTTATCACGGTCCCGGCCAATTGGTTGCCTATCCTTTATTGGATTTAAAACGACTCAAAATCGGTGTGCGCGATCTGGTTACCTCTATAGAAGAAACCATTATCGCCACTCTTGCCCATTACCAGATTGCCTCAACCGCCAAACCTGATGCACCAGGTGTTTATGTCGATGGCAAAAAAATCGCGTCATTGGGATTAAGAGTCAGACGCGGCTGTAGTTTTCATGGCCTGGCCCTGAATGTGGATATGGATTTATCACCCTTTTTACAGATCAACCCCTGTGGCTACGAGGGCTTAGCCATGACCCGAATTAAAGACCTGATTCCCAATCCACCCAACCTGGATCAGGTTCAACAACAACTTGTCAGGGAATTTGCTCGGAAATTGGGTTATGAACCCTGTACAATTCGCGCCAGTTAACTGAGGCCGCCTTATGTCTGATTCCTCCCCATCGAACAACCCCCAAATTCATGTTCCCGAGTTACAACCGGTTAAACGTACCGAGCGTTACAAGCAAGGCGAAAAACTTCGCGATGCCGATAAAGTCGAACGCATTCCAGTAAAAGTCATTGCATCGGACCGCGAAGATTTACAACGCAAACCTGATTGGATTCGCGTGCGCATTCCCGCTTCGCCAGAAGTTGAACGCATCAAAAATATTTTGCGCAAAAATAAATTGTCCTCCGTGTGTGAAGAAGCCAACTGCCCTAACCTTGGCGAATGTTTTAGCGGCGGCACTGCAACTTTTATGATCATGGGTGATATCTGTACCCGTCGCTGCCCTTTCTGCGATGTCGGCCACGGCAAACCCAACCCACTCGATGAAAACGAACCACGCAAATTGGCAGAAGCCATTGCCGAAATGCGTTTGAAATATGTCGTCATCACTTCAGTTGATCGCGACGATTTGCGCGATGGCGGCGCACAACATTTTGCTGATTGTATTCGCGAAGCACGCGCGCTCAGCCCCAATTTGCAAGTTGAAGTTCTTGTTCCGGATTTTCGCGGTCGCATGGAAATCGCCTTGGATATTTTGGAAAAAGAAGCACCCGATGTGTTCAATCACAATATGGAAACCGTCTCACGTTTGTATCGACAAGCAAGACCCGGTGCGCATTACGAATGGTCACTGCAATTATTAAAACAATACAAAGCCCGCCGTCCGGATGTATTAACCAAATCCGGTTTAATGGTCGGCCTCGGCGAAACCAAAGAAGAAATTATTGAAGTCATGCAACACATGCGCGATCACGACATCGACATGCTCACCATCGGTCAATATTTACAACCATCAAAAGATCACCTGCCAGTTGAACGTTACGTTCATCCCGATGAATTTGCTGAGTACACAAAGCTCGCCGAAGAAATGGGATTCAAACACGCCGCATGTGGACCGCTGGTTCGCTCTTCGTACCACGCAGATAAACAAGCGCATGGTGAAGATGTTAAGTGGTTTGGCGGGAAATAATTTTTCCCTCACATTCCCCACTTTGAAAAAGGGGGGCTAGGGGGGATTTAAAATCTCAAAAATTATCCTGATTCTAAATCCCTCCCAACCTCCCTTTTTCAAAGGGAGGAGCTAAATCCCCTCTCCCCTTGGGAGAGGGCCAGGGTGAGGGCAAAAGGAATCAAACATGCAAATAAAAATTACTCCACTAAAAAATTCCCCCGAATATTTTTCCCAAGTCGCACTCTGGCATCATCAAGAGTGCGAACGCCAAGGTTTAAAATCCACGCTCGAATTACGCCGCGAACGTTTAATCAAACACATTCAATCCGAATCTATTCCGAAAACATTTATCGCAACGATTAATAATGAATTAGTCGGTTGTGTCAGTTTGGTGAATTACGCCTACGGCCGCGACAGCGTCCGCGCAAAAATTACCGAGACTCCACTCTGGCTCAGCAATTTATTTGTGCAATCACAATACCGAAATCGCGGCATTGGCAACCAGCTGATTGAAAAAGCCAAAGTCTATGCACAGGAATTAAAACTGGCAGAACTCTGGTTAACGGCAACAGAATTTACTGATTACTATAAAAAACGCGGCTGGGAAATTGCACGCAAAACCCGACTGGGTGGTAGACAGGTGAATGTGATGAGAAGCAAGTTATAGGATGCAACATGATTCCGATTACACGACCAGTCTTTGATTCAAATCACTGCGAAAAGTGTTGGGGGGACTTTGTACTGGTTTGGAACCAAAGTTAAGCGATCAATTCAGGGATACGGTTTTGATCCTGTTCTCATCAACGACTTAATCCTCCTGAAGCCATTTACCTGATAATTCACAAGCGTTATAGTGGTTCCCGCGCCAATGTCAGCGCTATCATAACAATAATCATCATATTGCAACGCCTTTGACTGCCAGTGAGCAGCTAAATGATAGCGCTTATCTTCCCTTAGCATAATAACGGAGCCTTAGAATTGCCATGCGATACCTTATTAAAATCTGCAGCCTTCCTTTAGTCATATGTAGCCTCACTGCCTGCGGAGGCGGAGGTGGCGGCGATGATAGCGGCAACACATCCTCGAGTGTCACACTATCAAGCTCAATTCTCAGTTCGAGCTCTATCAGTTCCAGTCAAAGCTCAAGCTCTATTTCCACTTCGATCTCCAGCTCACAGGCCGAATCCAGTTCCAGCCAAAGTTCTGTTGGTGAATCTGTCGGATCAGCAACCAGTTACAACAACTATTCCGTTGCAGAAATCAGTAACTGTGGCCTTGGCGTAAGTGCAGCCAATAAAACGTTTGCGCTTTTTGCTGATTACGATAGCGGTGCGCAGGATCAAATGTTGCTGAACTTCAGCGGCTGGAACCATGCAACTAATGGCAGCACCACTGAATGGGTCAATCTTAAACATACTGGATCAACTTACAATTACAGCAGTACTGCAAAAATGAACAGCAGTTGTAATGGTGTAGATACACTGAATATGATTCTAGTGAAAAAGATTGCCGACTGGGATCGACAACACTCCAACGGTTTTGAAAAAAATATCCTCGCCAGCGGTTACAAATTCGGTGATATAGAAAATTTGGTCATCGATGTAAAAATTAACAGTGCGAAAACATTTATTCCTGATGTAGCAAGCTTGAAGACCATCTATGCCAGCTATATTAGTAGCGCGTCAGTTATTGACACATTTGAAGAAGGTAAAGTCAATATTGGTATCACCTTACAAGATAATTCAAATTCAACTACCAGTTTAAATGCAGCCGTCAATATTCAATTGGATCAAACGACGCTGATGGATAAATGGGTACGTGTCGTTATTCCGATGAAAGATATGAAATTTTATAGCGAAACCAACTACACCCCTACTGCCAAAACACTGGCCGATCTCAGTAATGTAGTGATCAAGCGTGCTTTATTTGTTGCCGAAACAAAAACAAATGAAGTGCTGCGTAACAAAGTAACAACTTGGAATACGGCAACACCGGAAACTTTTAAAGAAATGGATTTGAGCTTTAAGAAAATTGAATTTCAGTTGAAGTAATTTTATTTAATCCTGATTACCCGGAAAGTCAAAAGCCTGCGAAAGCGGACTTTTGATTTTCCGATCCGACGTTATTGGCCAACATCAATGCAATTTCAATCTTGGCCTCAATAATCGATTCAATCTTCCTGCAAACATAATTAATCCGGTTTTAATCAATCCATGAATGGCAATTTGATGCATTCGATAGAGAGAGATATAGACGATCCTTGCCAAACGGCCTTCGATAAACAAAGTACCTTTGTTGAGGTTGCCCATCAAACTACCCACTGTAGAATAGTTGGATAATGAAATTAACGAACCGTGGTCTGTATATTGATAAACTTTCATTGGCTTTTTATTTAACAAAGCCAAAATATTTTTATAACAGCAGCTTGCCATTTGATGCGCAGATTGTGCCCGTGGAGGAACAAACTTTCCATTTGACATGGTGAATTGCGCACAATCACCAATTGCAAAAATATTGGGATCACGAGTTGTTTGTAAAAATTCATTTACGTGCAATTGATTAATGCGATTAGTTTCAAGATTTGCAATATTGGCCATAAAATCCGGCACCTTGATTCCCGCCGCCCATACAATTAAATCCGCTTTTATGATTTGCCCATCTTTGGTATGCAAGCCTTCATCAGATGCAGAAGTAATCATGGTATTCAACTTTATATCTACACCCAATTTTGCCAATTCACTGTGTGCGGAATCGGAAATTCTTTCAGGTAAAGCGGCTAAAATTCTCGGGCCAGCTTCCACCAGAGTGACATGCAGATGATCATTGGAAATTGCATTGAAACCATAATTATGAATTTCGTGCACGGCATGATGTAATTCAGCCGATAACTCAACCCCGGTTGCACCTGCACCGACAATTGCAATACGTACATGATCAGTTTCGCCTGTTACACGTTGTATGCGCAAAAAACGATTCAATAATTTGTTGCGGAATTTATGTGCCTGCACAGCGCTGTCGAGAAAGATGCAATGCTGTTTAACGCCAGGAGTGTTGAAATCATTGGAGGTGGACCCTAAAGCCATGACCAAAATATCATAAGCAATACGTGTGGAAGGCAAAACTTCCTTATTTTCTTCGTCAAGAATAGGTAACAGAACAATTTCTTTTTTATCCCTGTCGATATCGGTCAAACTACCCACACGAAAAAAGAAATGATGAGTGATGGCATGTGCCCGATAACTCACAGCGTCTATTCCTTCGTCCATAGTTCCCACAGCAATTTCGTGCAAAAGCGGTTTCCATATATGAGTAGTGTTACGATCAACCAGAATAATTTCTGCCAGTTTTCTTTTGCCAAGCTTATCCCCCAGTCTCGTTGCCAATTCCAAACCACCGGCACCACCGCCGACAATAACAATTTTAGGAAGACTGGAGTTTTCCATATTTTTTTCCTCGCTGAATTAAAGGTTAATTAAAAACCTTTTTGCTAATGGTCGCTCAATAAAACGATAAGTATTTTGTTCAATGCTTTTAATAAATGCGTCTTTGGCAATCACTTTGTTACCTGATTGCAAAGCTTTATAACCAGTATAGAAATAAAGTTCGGTTTTCTCACATTTATTGGTAGCAAATGATGCCAGCTTTTCCTGAGCGATTTCACCTTGCCACCAGGCATGAAGCAAGGCTTGCCAATCATTGGCATAAACCAAATCTTTTTTACTGGTTAACCGGGAAAGATTCACTTTGGATTGTTGGGTAATAATATCGGCTTTTATCGCATCGTATACTGACAAACGTTTTTGTGACTGAACATAATCAGTAAAACTCAACGCAGCCTTTAACCAATCGCCGGAGGTCATATAAACTTCGAAATAAGCAGGGTTGGATGACAATAACCCTGCTGTTTTCGCTAATTCGATATATCGATAAGCTAAATCCTGTTCGCCCATAAACGCAAAATTATGTGCAGCAAAAGCGTAATTAGCCGCAGTAGGTTGAATACTTAACAGTATTTCTGTTTCATACGCAGAAAGTTGTGGCAAATTTCTATCCATAAATAATCTCGCCAAACCCAAATGCAACTCGGCAGAATCGGCTTGCAGGGGAATAGCCTTTAAATAGTAGTAACTGGCTTTATCAATAAACTGACTATTTTCATAATGACAAGATTCTGCCGAGGCTCTAGCTTCGTAGGTGGAAGCAATAGCTTTCAACAAATCTGTTGATTCCGGATTACGCTCAAATCCCAAATTCAAGGTCGCAATTGCCAATGGGTAATGAAACTGTTTTGCATAAAGTTTTGATAACTGGATATAACTGGCTTCTGCATAAGGCTGTTCCTGAATTGCCTGCAAAAGTATTTTATGCAACAGGGCATAATTAACTTTTTTTTCTTTTTCCTGCTGATAATGAAAATGTATATATTGTGCAAACGAGGGAGGATTCAGTGACTTTTGATCTTCGGGCGTTAACTGGTTGAAATAATTTTTTGCTGGTACGAAAGATTCAATATCACCCAAAATCAGCGATCTATAATAGATTTTGTAAAGTGCCTTAATTGTGGAAACATTTCCAGGCATTATTTTAAGCACAGACTGAAAGGATTTAATTGCCTGATCACGACTAAACGGACGAACATGCTCTTCATAATCATGCCAGTAAAGCATACCCAGATTAAACCATTTTTCCGGATTATCAGGATCCTGATCCCGCGCTTTTTCTGCCTGTAATATTGCTGTCGTTTTTGCAGCAGTTTTTTTTAATTGATGTTCTTGTTTTTTATCACGATCACCGCGATTATCTTTCAACCGCCTGATCTCATCTGTCGAACTGCCGGAATTTTGCAAAGTCTGGCAGCCCGCCAATAAAACGCCGAACAATAACAAAATAATACATCTCATGGGCTGTAACCCAATATTTCAGCTTTATGAAATGATTTATCCGATTCAGACAATAAATCATTGTATCCCTGGGCCAAACCCAGCAAATAATAAGCTTCACCTGAAGCAGGCGCAGCAATAATTGTCTCCTCTGCTATTTTTAAAGCTGTAGAGTATTGACCGTTTTTAATGTGTAACCGAACCAGCGCCAGTTGCTGCTCCTGTGTTGATTTGCCTGATTTTTTAACTGCTGCAAGTTCCGCATCAAAACTGTCATATACATAACTTAAATTCCAGTCCGGTGTATCCAGTAATTCCTGTATGTGTTGATAATAATCCACATAATTTTTTACACTGATATTCACCGGTTTCATCACCAATGTTTGTTTTATCTGAAACCCTTGCTTAATTTCTGTGCCTGATTGACCGAGACTAAAGTAAGCATTTTCACTATTTTGCCCCTGCACCTTGAGTTGCAACTTATAGTGAGTATCAGGTGGAGTAAAAGTAATCGCTGAATTAATACTATATCCAGGATTCAATACAAAATTCTGTTTACGGTTTTCAGGTTTATCCAGATTGCGCAAATCGGCAAATATATTGATCAATTGGGTAATATTAAAACCGTATTCCAAAGGTTTCTGTTCGCCGCCCCAAGCATTACTGAACTTGAGCCGTCCTTTTAAATAAAAACCTTCCCATAAACTGTCAGCATTATTTGCTTGCAGCTGAATAACGTCGGCAGATGAATATAGATTTTTTATAAAATCATGAAAATATTTTTCACGATCAGGCGTGTATTGCCACATACTACGTAAGCGTTGTTCATACATACCAGTGAAATGAATGTCGAAACTCGCTTCAATATTGCGCCCGGATATTTTGTCAAATACCAGTTTAAAATCCACATTGTGATCTTTGGCTGCTACTGCTGGCAGGGTACGAATAGCATCGGTTTTTTGATTGACAACCAATGCCGGTTGATCCTCAATGCCAACGGAAAAACCTGGATACAGATTGGCATCGCCTGTAGTATCCATCCAGATTTCTTTTAGTCCGTTTTGCTCAGGAATATGCACAATCATGTGATCAAATGTTACTGCTGGAATTGTCATGTCCGGAACACCCCGGCTACGTGTCGCAATTAATGCAGGATTGGCATCAACGCCCAGAGCACGCAATAGAGTCACTGCAAAAACAGTTTGATCTTTACAATCACCATAACCATTTTTTAACACCTCGGCCGCATCATGTGGCTCATAACCACCACGGCCAACGTGAGCAAACACGTAGCGAATCTTGTCTTGCATCAATTGGTAAACGGCTTTCACTTTGTCTTCAGGGGTTTTGGATTTTGTATTAATGTCGTTCACCAATAACTGCATTTTTTCATCCATTTTCAAATGCGGAGAAATTAGCTGATCTGCCCAGTGTGCAACTGATGCCCAATTCTTTTCCGTACCCGCACGAACATAAGCGGCATAACTATAATCACGTTGCATATATTCCTGTAATTCAACTGCTGGTAGATTTTTTATCTGCCATCGATATAACTTGTTATTTTTTTTCTTCAACTGACTAAATTTCACACCGAATTTTTCAGTATCATTAAAATACAATGGCTTACTATCAGGTAAATAAATTTCCAATTCTGACAACAGCACCTTATCAGCCCTGCTTCCCTGGCCTGCTGCTCTACCTTCCCACCAGTTAAAACTAAAACTGTCAAACCAGGTTTCCGGCATTATTTTTTTAATTTCAGTGGCAGTGTATTGAAACTCGATAATTGAACCCTTGCGAACATTAGGCAAAGAAAATAACAATTCTTTTTGATCATGATAAAAATTTTCATCCGCCGGGCTTTGTATTTGGGTTGCGTCAGGTTGAATACTGTGAATTTTTCCATCCGCTGTGCGAACCCTTGCAAAATCCAGCCCGATGATTTCATAAAAACTATTAAAGCCAATACTGATTTGGCTGTAATCACGCGCTGCTTCATCGCTATTAATATACACAGCAACATAGGAATTAATCTGGCTATAATTTTTTTCGTCCAGAACTACACGAGTTTTACGCAGCAAAACTTCAGCTTCGGATTGATCATCAATTTTAGCTTTTGCCAATTTTGATAAAGAGGGTGCAATTCGCTCTGATTTTTTTATTTCATCGGCTAATGTAAAAGTTGCCCCCAAAAGAGCAATCAGGAAAGCAATAACAATCTGCGGGATCAAATATTTATTCATAAATAGTTTCTTGCCAGTTGTGTAGGGGCAGTTGTGCAGCAGTGAAAATACCTGCTGCCAGCAGCCACAAGAGATTGCCTGCCAATTCAATCAAATTGCTATCCACTCCTGTTTTTTCGCACTTTCAAACATAGCATCAATTACTCGCATATTGGCTAATGCATCGGTTAATGGCGTGGGAACCCGAGTGTTATTTAAAATACTCAGTGCGAAAGCATCTGCCATTTCACTGTATTGATCAGCAGGATTCAATTCCACCAGCTCCAATTTTTTGTCTCGTCGCAATAACACCGTTTGTGCATCGGCTGGTTCGGGGTTAAAGGGCCAATTTATTTGAATGCTACCTTTTTCACCCGATACCAGAACCATTTGTCCATTTTCAATTTTGGTGGCGACAGTAAAACTCGCAATCGCGTCTGTAAAATCCATTATGCCTGTCAGCAAACAATCCACCTCATAACCTGTCCAGGGAACGATTTGAGCAAATACACGCTGTGGTTCACGAGCATATAAATAACGTGCAACCGAGATGGGATAACAACCTATATCCAACAATGCACCACCGCCCCATTCAGCACGATTACGAATATTATCCATGTCCCGGTTATTGTAGTAAAAATGGGTTTGAATGCTACGCAACTTTCCAATTACATCTGCATCAACCCACTCTTTGGTTTTTTGCCATTGAGGATGGAAGCGATACATAAATGCTTCCATAATTTTTATCTGCGGATTTTTTTCGGCGAGTGTCAGTAATGGCAATATATCTTTTGCGTCCAATCCCAAGGGCTTTTCGCAAAGCAAATGTTTACCGGCTTCAACCACTGCCATTGAATAAGGAATATGTAAATGATTAGGCAATGGATTATAAATAGCATCTATTTCCGTATCAGCCAGAAGAGCCTCATAACTGCCATATGCTTTTTCAATTGATAATTTTTCAGCGGCAGCTTTGGCAGAACTTATATCACGCGAAGCAATAGCGACTACCTGATTATGTTTGGATTTTTGTATGGCAGGAATAACTTTAGCGACACCGATATTGGCAGTGCTGATAATTCCCCAACGAATTTTTTTCATGATGTATACCTATTAAAGACCGCTGCCCCCTCTCCCCCTGCCCTCTCCCACGAGGGGAGAGGGAACCAGCCTCATTCAACATTTTCGTAAATTCGTAAATTCGTAAACTCATCAATTTTTTCAAATTACAAAAACATTTATTTTATATCGTCAATCTGTTCCCTCTCCCTTGATGGGAGAGGGTGTTTTCAACTAAATAAATTTTTAAAAAATAATTTGATGTTATCCCACAATCGCGCAAAGAAACCTGCTTCTTCTACAGCATGTAATGCAACCAAAGGAGTATTCACTATTAATTTTCCATTTAATTCCACCGTTAAATTACCCAGCTCCTGCCCATGTGTAATCGGCGCTTTGATAATTTCATTAATATGCATACTGGCTTTTAAAAAAGCGTCACTGCCTTTAGGTAAAGTCAAGGTAATATCTTTGGGCAAACCGATAGTAATCTGATCGGTTGTTCCGGCCCAAACACGTTGTGTTGACATCTCCTGCCCTGCTTTATACAAATTGAGAGTTTGGAAATATCGGAAACCATATGCCAACAACTTTTCGGTTTCGGCTGCGCGTACTTTTTCACTCGCTGTGCCCAGCACAACTGAAATTAATCGCATGCCATCACGTTTTGCAGAAGCAACCAGATTATAGCCTGCTTTGCTGGTGTGTCCGGTTTTAAGGCCATCTACCGTTTCATCACGATACAAAAGCAAATTGCGATTGCCCTGGCGAATATTGTTGTAGGTAAAATTTTTCTCAGCATAAATAGGATAATGACGCGCATGATCATAAATAATGGCACGCGCCAAAATCGCCTGATCTTTTGCAGTGGTATAGAGTTGATCGGGAGCAAGGTCATCATCCAGACCATGCGAGTTATGATAACGGGTATTGCTCATTCCCAATTCCAATGCTTTTTTATTCATCATATCGACGAAAGCATCTTCATTTCCTGCAACATATTCCGCAATCGCAACTGAAGCATCATTACCCGATTGAATAATCACTCCACGCAACAAATCAATAACCGATACCTGTGTCCCTTCGCGAATAAAACTGGCGGAACCGGTTGAGTTCGCCATACGCCAGGCTTTCACACTAATGGTCACCAAATCCTCTTCAGCGATTTTGCCTTTTTCTATGGCATCAATCGCTAAATAACTGGTCATCATTTTGGTTAGACTTGCAGGATAAGCGTGAATATCGGCATTTTTTTCAGCAATAATATTGCCAGTTGCTGCATCAACCAATATCCAGGATTTTGCAGCAACATCCGGTGGTGTCGGTATAGCTAATTGTTGTGTTTGCACAGCAGGTTGCGCACTGGTAGCGGATGGCGTGGGCAGTGTGTTATTTGGAGATGGCAACGAATTTTGTTGCGCCAACCCCCAGGATGAAAACCCAAGTGTTAATAAACCCAAAACAACTATTTTTTTCATAACAACCATTTCACCTTTACTAAAAAATATTTCAAATTTACAACATTATTTTAAATACACCGGGTGCACATCAAACAAATTGAGTTTAGCCAATTGATCGCGCGCAGCCTGTAATGCCTGTGTGGTTTTAAACGGACCTATACGCACCCTGTGTATTTCTTTGGGGGCCAAATCAGAATGAATTACAGGTATAAAAGTCATTTTTGTGGCCAGTGCAGCTGAATAATCTCTGGCGGCATCCAATGTGGAAAATGCTGCAATTTGTAAATAGGTATTGTCCGGCAATCGGGTTTCAGTGGAATTAATCGGTGCTTCAGCGCGACGAGGTATTGCAGGCCCATCGTTCGGCAATACAATTTCAACATCAACCAATCCTGTTCCATGTTTATGAATACCGATACGTTGTGCAGCGGCATAACTTAAATCTATTACACGTCCTTCATGAAACGGCCCCCGATCATTCACCCTGACAACAACCGTTTTACCATTAGCTACATTGGTGACTCTCACATAAGAAGGAATAGGCAAAGTTTTGTGTGCAGCCGTCATAGCGTACATATCATAAATTTCGCCGTTCGATGTTTTGTATCCGTTAAATTTTTGTCCGTACCAACTGGCGTATCCTCTTTCTTTGTAAGAAGATTCATCTTTAATCAGGTGATAAGTTTTACCAAGAATCGTATAGGGATCTTTATTGCCTGCTATAGTTCTGGTTTCTTTTCTCGGTACCGCATCGGGAATATGGGAGAGATCTACATCTTGCATCGGGCCATTATCTTTGTCCTGTGCATAACGACCTTTTTGGATTTTGTCTGAATCCGATTCAACATCTGAATCGGAAACCGGTTTTTCAGGAACAGTATCACAGCCAGTTACAATAGCGATTAACACAATACAAATAACTTTGCTTAACTGATCCGGAATCAAATTCATTTATTTTCCTGTTTTTGCTTTTTTATCTGCCAGATATTTCGCAGATTTAATTTCCTGACTTAACTGATACACCGCCATGGCATACATAGGACTGCGATTGTAACGCGTGATCACATAAAAGTTATGCAAACCAAACCAATATTCCAATCCCTCTGCGCCATCAAATTCAATCGGCAACAAGGGCAGAGTGTAAGATGTTTTTTGTTTGGCTTTCAAACCCAGTTTTTTCCATTCTTTGTAGGTGGTTTTAACCGGTTGAATTTGATTGAATAATAATTTGGTTTTATCACCAGTGAACTCAGCCGGAATTACCACTGCATTTTTGTGCTTCCAACCATGGGCTTTAAAATAATTGGCAACACTGCCGATTGCATCGGCGGGATTATTCCAGATGTCTTTAAATCCATCGCCATCAAAATCCACTGCCCAGTTACGATAACTGGAAGGCATAAATTGTCCATATCCCATGGCGCCAGCATAAGAACCTTTAAACGCCAATGGATCTTTTTTTTGTTCGCGGGTTAGCAGTAAATAATTTTCCAATTCCGAACGAAAAAAAGGTGATCGTGGTGGATAATCAAATGCCAGTGTGGTTAAGGCATCTATCACCCTATGAGCACCCATATTTTTACCGAAACCGGTTTCAACACCAATAATGGCCACAATAATTTCAGATTCAACACCATATTTTTTTTCAGCGGCGACCAGAGTGTTCTGATGCACTTGCCAAAATTCAACGCCACCGCTGACCCTTTGTGGCTGGATAAAAATAGGGCGATAATCTCTCCAGGGTTTGGCCTTCTCGGCCGGGCGCGCAATGGCATCCAGAATATTTTGTTTTTTTTCTGCTGATTGCATCCACGTCAAGAGATCCGCTTTTGCAAATTGATGTTTGCTGATCATTTCGTCCATAAATATTTTGGCTTCGGCTTGCTGTGAGTAATCAGCTGCAACCGGCAAACCAACCGCTATCAATAAAATTCCAATCAAACGATACATAACGCTACCTTAAATTTCTTTCATCATCACACGTTTCTTTTCAGTACTGATAGCCATCAACATACCAAAACCGGCAAAAAGTGCCACTATCGCAGTACCACCCTGACTTATGAGGGGTAAAGGTACACCAACAACTGGCAACATACCGGACACCATTCCCATATTCACAAATACATAGACAAAAAAAGTTGTGCTGATACCTGCGGCCAACAAACGACTGAAGGTATTTTGCGAATTGATTGCGATCATCATGCCACGAATCACAACCAATAAATAAACGGATAAAAGTAAAAGCACACCAAACAAACCAAACTCTTCACTTAATACGGCAATAATAAAATCTGTGTGACCTTCCGGTAAAAAATCCAACCGGGACTGAGTGCCCTGCATCCATCCCTTACCGGATAAACCACCTGAACCTATTGCAGTTTTGGATTGAATAATATTCCAACCGGTTCCCAGTGGATCTTGCGATGGATCCAACATAGTCAACACTCGCTGACGCTGGTAATCATGCAAAACATAATGCCAGATGGGGTAAAGACTCGCGATAAAAGCAAAAAATGCGATCACGATATACAACCAGGGTAAACCTGCAAAAAATAAAATGACAATTCCCGAAACCAAAACCAGAATAGCGGTTCCCAAATCCGGCTGTTCCATAATAATAATGACGGGTAATAAAATTAGCGCGACAGAAATCATCACTTGTTTAAATCGCGGAGGTAATTCTGTGGCTGACAAAAAAGCCGCTATCGTAATCGGCATGGCCAATTTCATAATTTCCGAGGGTTGAAATCGAAAGCCGCCAATTTGTAACCAGCGCTGCGCGCCCATGGAAATATCACCAAATAACATCACGGCCAGCAATAAAGTCAAACCACCCACGTAAGCAATTGCAGCACTGCGACGTAAAAAATCGACAGGGATTTGTGCGACAACCAACATCACTATATAAGCAATTACAAAAAATGTTCCCTGTTTTTCAACACTGGCAAGATTATGACCACTCGCACTATAAAGAACCGTTAACCCAATAGACGTTAAGGCAAATAATAGTAATAACAGAAAAAAATCCAGATGCAGGCGTTGCGCCAATCGATCACGACGACGAAAGCTCTCTTCCGCTTCAGGCATGCGACGTAAAAAATCCTGGCGACTCATGGTAATTTTCCCTGAGCAGAAGTTAATGAATTGTTGGCTGTTTGCTGCTGATGAATCCATTCATTGGCGCGATCAATAATCGCCTGCGGATGATATCCAACAGGTGGAACAAATTCGCCAGGTTTCAAATAATATCCTTTTAAATAAGCATCGAACACATAACGTACCACCGGGCCAGCATCAGATCCACCATGACCACCATTTTCAACAATAACCGCGACTGCTATTTGTGGATCATCCAAAGGAGCAAAAGCAACAAACCAGGCATGATCCCACTGACGTTCACGCAATAATTCTGCATTGTATTTTACATTGGCTGCGATACTGATGACTTGTGCAGTTCCGGATTTCCCAGCCATTTTATAATCGGCATGTTTTACCAAGCTACGCCCGGTACCGCGTCCACCTTCCCGCATGACTTCTGCCGAGCCATCAAAAATGGCGTCCCAATGTTTTTCATTCACTTCTATTCGATCAAGAATTTTAGGTGGAATTTTTTGATTACCAATTGTTGATACCAATTGCGGTTGATAGCGAATTCCACGATTCGCCAAAGTTGCCGTCATCACAGCCAACTGTAATGGCGTCACCAATGCATAACCTTGACCGATTGATAAATTCACTGTATCACCCGGATACCAGGGCTGGCCTTTGGTTGCACGTTTCCATTCTCGCGATGGCCAAATTGCTGCACGCTCACTGGGAATATCAATTTCAGTTTTTACACCCAAACCAAAATGTTTTCCAAATTCACTGATGCGATCTATACCCATGCGATTTCCCAAATCGTAAAAATAAATATCGCAAGATTCTGCAATCGCACGTTTCAAATCGACACGACCATGCCCGCCTTTGTCATAGTTGTGATCACGCCAAGGGCGTTCAACATTTGGCAACCGATATATTCCGGGATCGCTAATCGTTTTTTCCGGAGTGGTGAATCCATAATGCAACCCGGCGAGTCCCATCATAGGTTTAATGGTGGAACCAGGAGGATACTGCCCTTGCAGAAAACGATTTAATAAAGGTGTATCTATATCTTCGTTTAAATTTTTGTAATCACGATAACTGATACCCGTGACAAATAAATTGGGATCAAAACTTGGATTGCTCACTGCAGCCAAAACGCCGCCCGTTTTTACATCCAATGCTACTACTGCCCCGCGACGACCACGCAGTGCAGCCACTGCTGTTTCTTGTAACCGTGAATCCAGATGCAAACGAACATCCAGACCTTGTTTGGGATCTGTTTTATCCAGAATTCGCATCACCCGTCCACGCGCATTGGTTTCAACATTTTGACTGCCCACATCACCCAACAATACATCTTCGTAACTTTTTTCAATACCGACTTTACCAATGGCATGGGTACCGGAATAACGGCGTAATTGATCTTCAGTAAACGAATCCAATTCTTTTTCATTAATGCGGCTGGTATAACCAATCACCTGTGCGAACAATTCACCTTTTGGATAATTGCGTACCAATTCAGCATTAACTTCAACGCCATCCAACAAATGTTGATTAACAGCAATATTGGCAATCTCTTCTTCAGTCAGTTTGTAACGCAAGGGAATGGGATCAAGTGAATGGCGCTGTTGTTTTTTTAATTTATAAAATTTGCCTAAATCTCCCGGTGTAATCTCAATCAGGGTTTCAAGCAACGCTAATGTTTGCTCCAGCACGGCTGGATCGGAAATAGTGATGGATAAAGTGAAACTCGCTTTGTTATCTGCCAGCAATATACCGTTTTTATCCAATATCAAACCACGAGTGGGTGGTACTGGTTGAACATGAACACGATTGCGATCCGATTGGGTGGAGTAATCCTGATAATTTAAAATTTGCAAATCGTAGTAACGATAAATTAATACCGCAGCCATCAAAAGTATTACCACACCGACTACCACCAATCGATTGCGAAACAATTTTGCTTCGCGCAGGTGATCTTTAAATTGTTGTGTCTCTGGCATGAATCTCTTTCAACGTTTCAGGTTAGCTGGGTAAATTCAATTTATTTGTGGTAGGGATGATTCTGTAAAATACTGGATGCTCGATACAACTGCTCAATCAATACAATTCTCACCAATGGATGCGGTAAAGTTAGCGGTGATAACGACCATTTAATTGCAGCCATTTGTAACACCGCTGGCGATAACCCATCTGGCCCGCCAATCAACAAGCAAAAATTATCACCGCTCATTTTCCATGCTGCAAGATTCTCTGCCAACTGTGAAGTACTCCAGGCCTTGCCTCCAACATCCAACGCAATCACTTGTTCATTCTTGCCTATAGCGGCCATCATAGCCTCGCCCTCTTTTTCCATGGCTTTTTGGATATCGGTATTTTTGCTGCGCACCGCCAAAGGTAATTCCACCATTTCGACTTGCAAATCTCGCGGCAAGCGTTTGGCATATTCTGCATAACCGGCTTCAACCCAATCCGGCATTTTGGTTCCTATGGCGATGATACGAATACGCATTATTTTTCTATTATTGTCGTCCGGCAGGTTTCATTGACCACAATTTTTCCAACTCGTAATAATTGCGGGCTTCATCTTGCATGACATGTACAACCGTATCGCCATAATCAACCAGCACCCAATCACCGGATTCCAGTCCTTCAATACCCAAAGCCCTGAATCCGGCTTTTTTGGTCTCTTCAACCAGATTTTCGGCCAATGAACGCGCATGACGACTGGAAGTACCGCTGGCAATAATCAATGTATCCATCACATCGGACAATTGGCTTACATCCAGAGTCACAATTTCTTTACCTTTGAGATTTTCCAAGGCGTTAATAATCGATTTGTTTAGATCTGACATTCAGTTTTTTACCTATGATTAAAAAATAATTTTTTGATTTCATCCTCTCTCCCCTTGTGGGTTAGGGAGAGGGGGATGAATAAAGCTTCTTCTCCCGAATAAATTTCCACACTGCATCCGGCAATAAAAATTGTGGCGATTCGCCGCGCGAAATTTGTTGGCGAATTTCTGTGGCGGAAATAGGCAACAAACGTAAAGTTTGCATCACAATTTTTCCAGCGGGGTATCGCTGTAAATCTGCAGACTGCCCTTGATGTTGTTTTAAAAAATGCCTGACATCACCCTGATCGGGAATTGCCCAACCCGGGCGGGAAACTACTACAATATGCGCAAGATGAATTATTTCTTGCCAACAATACCAGGTAGAAATTCCGGCGAAGGCATCTTCCCCCAGACACAACACCAAACTCATGTCACTGCCAAATTCTTTACGCAATTCACACAAAGTATCGTAAGTGTAAGAATTTTTTTCACGACGCAATTCACGATCATCCCATTGCAATTGCGGACACTCTTGCAGCGCGAGCTGCAACATTTTTAAACGTTGTACTGACGACACTTGCGGTTGTTCCCTGTGCGGCGGTTTGTGACCAGGGATCAAACGCATCTCATCCAGAGATAATTGCTGTTTTAATTCCAGAGCCAAACGCAAATGACCGAAATGAATTGGATCGAAGGTGCCACCAAAAATTCCCAGGGTTTTGCGCATGGATTAAAGACCCCCTCCCAGCCTCCCCCTTACCAGGGGGAGGAGCAAAGTCCCCTCCCCTGGCAAGGGGAGGGTTAGGGCGGGGTCATGCTTTTCAAACACGAACCTGTCCATCACCAAACACAACCCACTTCTGCGAAGTCAAACCTTCCAGACCTACGGGGCCGCGTGCGTGAATTTTGTCAGTCGAAATTCCAATTTCTGCACCCAAACCATATTCAAAACCATCTGCAAAACGTGTCGATGCATTTACCATCACTGAACTGGAATCCACTTCGGTGATGAATCGACGTGCACGTGAATAATCTTCGGTGACAATTGCGTCTGTGTGTTGTGAACTGTAACGCGCAATATGATCAATCGCTTCATCCAAACCTTGAACAATTTTGATTGATAAAATCGGTGCAAGATATTCGGTTGCCCAATCTTCTTCTGTTGCAGGATTCGCTTTAACCAACGCACGGGTTTTTTCACAACCACGCAACTCCACACCTTTTTCTTCGTAAGCTTTTGCAAGACGAGGCAAAATGGCAGCAGCGACTGAATCGTCAATCAATAAGGTTTCCATCGCATTGCAGACACCATAGCGATGAGTTTTTGCGTTAAGTGCAATAGTAAATGCTTTTTCCAAATCAGCTTTGCCATCGATAAACACATGACAAATTCCATCGAGATGTTTGATTACAGGTACACGCGCTTCGCGACTGATACGCTCGATTAAACTTTTACCACCGCGAGGCACTATCACATCGACAAATTGCGGCATGGTGATCAACTCACCCACTGCCGCACGATCAGTGGTTTCGATCACTTGCACCACGTCGCCGGGCAAGCCTGCAGTTTTCAACCCGGCAATTACACAAGCAGCAATCGCGCGGTTGGAATGAATGGATTCACTGCCACCACGCAAAATCGCTGCATTGCCAGACTTCAAACAAAGGCTGGCTGCATCAATAGTTACATTAGGGCGGGACTCATAAATAATCCCGATCACCCCCAAAGGCACACGCATTTTGCCAACCTGAATACCGGTGGGGCGGTAACGCATATCGGTGATTTCACCACAGGGATCAGGCAGGGCCGCAACCTGGCGCAGACCTTCGATCATGGAATCAATAGTGGCAGGTTTGACTGCAAGGCGATCCACCATGGCGGCATCCAAACCATTGGCTTTGGCTGCTGCCAGATCTTTCTGGTTTTCGGCTACCAGCGTAATCCGGTTTTTATCCAACTCGTCAGCAATGGCTAACAAGGCTTTGTTTTTGACAGCCGTTGGTGCAGCCGCGATAACTCGCGCTGCAACACGGGCTTTGCGGCCTAATTCGGCCATATATTCTTTGACGTTGTTTGATGTCGCGCTGTTTAAAGTCGCGTTACTTGAATCTGACATGCTAATCCTGCTCGTAAAACATCTTTCGAAAACGGGCAGCGATTATAGCCTGAGTAGAAGATCCAGTTTAAAAAATCTTATGCAATCAAGGTGTCGCCACTTGAACACCGGCTGAGACAAATACCAGAGGCGCATTCCAGTTAATCGCAATTTCATTACTGGCATAACTGCATTCTTCATCCAGATAGGATTTCGCCGGTAAATTCGAAGGATATGCCACCGTACAACCTGACTTGTCTTGCTGCCCCGGATTAGGACCACCCGCAATAAAACCGGGAATTGGCGCCGCAATGCCATCAGCACCGGATGGGCGATGATGGATCTTTTGTGGTGTCAGGTTTCCATAGCCAGTGACAAACGAATAATCAGTCGCATTGCGACCCAGCACATAATCCAATATGGCTTGCGCCGCGTTTAAGTATTGGTTTTTGGTCTGATCCAAATCATAAGCCGCCAACAGCATCATTGCCTGATTCAATGCACCGGAATTACTGCCCCAACCAAAATCGCCTGTTTCCATCGAGACACCATAAGCAGAGGCAGCCTTTTTAGTCGCTATACCTGCAGCAACACCATCCAGACGGCTTTTAATTAAATTTTTATCGGCAGCAAGTGTTAATGAATCGATATGACGCCCCAAAGATATCCAACCCAATGATTTCACCCCGCCCCACCAGGGAACATCTGCTGTGACATTGGCGGGATTCAATTCCGTGTAATAACTGTCATTTTTTGTAGTGATATAAAGCTCTGCAGCCGCCCAGAAAAATTCATCCGTAACATTGTTGTCACCATAACCACCCGTAGAAATATCACTGGGCTGGGTGTAATAAATAGATGGATTAGCTTTTGCCCAGGCCCAGGCATTTTCTGCAGCCGTGAGCATTTGTGCTGACATACCGGGATAAGCACTTTCATAGTCTGCAAACACACGACTGGCAACCGCCATTACCGCTGCGAAATCCAGAGTAGCGGCTGTGGCTTTTTGTACAACATACCGATCAGACGTATCCGCTGCCGGCATAACAAATCCGCTGAAATTTTTACTCGTGAGTTTGTGGTAAACACCACCATCATCCGGATCCTGCATGGCCAACATCCATTCAAGATTCCACATAATTTCATTCAACAAATCCGGCACTGCATCACCGCTTTCCGGAATATTAAGATTTTGATTTTTAAAATAATCCGGGTATGCCTCGAAAGCTGCCAATAATGAATAAGTACTGATTCCCGAATTGACTATGTAAAGGTTGTAATCACCTGCGTCATACCAACCTTTGGCTGCTGAAATTACAGTACCTGCAGGACGTAATGCAGTAGAGGCGGATTGATGCACATAAACTGTTGTACCCGGATGACCCGCCGCACGCTTGTAAACACCCGCGTGAGTTTCAAGTAATTCGGTACTGGAACGATTGTAATAAAAAGCTTTAATCGAGGCCGCATTCAATGCGTCGTAAACATTAGCTGCAATTTTAAAGTTAGCGGAAGTTTGAATACCCTCAACCTGAATTTTGTAATCACCTGCAACAGCGACCGAAGAAAAATCCGCTAATTTAACAGTCTCGCCTGATGGGGCCCAGGATTTGGCCTCTGATAAATTCCCCGTCAGCACCACAGAATTGTTGCTGGTATTAATCACCGTAAATTGATTAGCGGGCACATTGGGAACTACTGCCAACTTTTCAGAATCAGGCTTAAAACCCAGCTGATTTATTTTGATCAGGCCGGTCGCCGAATTAGATAAAGAACTGGATGAGAAACTGGATGAAGAACTTGATGAACTACTGACAGAATTCGGGTTTGATCGGGTCGATGACCCACCACCACTACTGCCGCTGCAAGAGACCACACCGAATGCGAGAATAATCAGGCCTGTTATTGTTAGAGATGGATGATTCATACAAAACACTCAATCAGATGAAGATTCACTGATTGTAGTAACCCGCCATTTGAATCACCATTCAATTTTCCCTAACAGGGGTAAAGAAGCGCTAATTCACGATGATTAACTGAAAAACTCCGCCAGAGCCACTCCCGGTTCATCAGCCCGCATAAACGCTTCACCGACTAAAAATGCATTTACATTTTTTGCTTGCATGGCTTTAACATCAGCCGGTGAGAGAATTCCGCTTTCGGTTACCACGATTCTGTCTTTGTCGATTTGTGGCAATAAATTGTAAGTGGTATTCAAAGTAACATCGAAAGTGTGGAGATTGCGGTTGTTAATGCCGATTAATTTGTTGGGTAACTCCAGCGCAATTTCCAATTCAGCTTGATCGTGAACTTCAACCAATACATCCAAACCAATTTCGTGGGCAAGTTGATTTAATTCTTTGAGTTTTGATTTATCCAGAGCAGCGACAATTAATAACACACAATCAGCACCCAAAGCTCTGGCCTCATAGATGTGATATTCATCGACAAGAAAATCTTTACGGATGACCGGCAACGTCACCGCAGCACGCGCTTGTTGTAAATAGGCATCTGCGCCCTGGAAAAAATCCACATCAGTTAACACCGACAAGCAGGCTGCACCTCCCTTTTCATAAGAGACCGCAATTTCTGCCGGATTAAAATTTTCTCGAATGACACCTTTGCTGGGCGATGCTTTTTTAATTTCAGCAATAACACCCGCTTTGCCTTGTGCAATTTTGTTTTCAATGGATTTAACAAAACCACGAGCTGCAGGTTGCCCTGCAGCACGAGCTTTTAGATCATCAAGAGAGACAGTTTTTTTTCGCTCAGCGATTTCTTGCCATTTGCGATCAATAATTTTTTTCAGAATTGTGGGTGTGTCAGACATAAGCTTTTCCGTAGGTTGGGGTGTAAACCCCAACGATTTTTTAATCAAGATCGAATGTTGGGGTTTGCACCCCAACCTACAGTATTATTCGACGTAATTTGTAAACGCAGCCAACTCATTAATTTTTTCACCTGCCAAACCGCTGGCAATAGCGTCACGCGCCATTTCGACACCATCTTTCATAGTGTTTGCCACACCGCTAACGTAAATTGCGGCACCGGCATTTAACGCGATAATATCGGCGGCTTTTTTACCAGCATCAGTATTTCGTTTGCCTAAAGCATCTTTAATCAGAGTTAAGGATTCCTGCGCACTGGCGACGGTCAAACCGATCAAACTTTTTGAATCAATTGCAAAATCTTCCGGCTTTAAAAAATACTCAGTCACCTGACCATTTTTTAATTCAGCCACGCGAGTTTCAGTTGCAAGACTGATTTCATCTAAACCATCTTTAGCATGCACTACCATCACATGTTCGCTACCCAAACGCTTCAAAACTTCAGCCATGGGTTTACACAATTCACCATTGAACACACCAATCACTTGTCGTTTGACTTGTGCAGGGTTAGTCATAGGGCCGAGCATATTAAAAATGGTACGCAGGGCTAATTCTTTGCGTGGACCAATTGCGTGTTTCATCGCACTGTGATGTGCCGGTGCAAACATAAAACCCACACCAATTTCTTTTACACAGCGTGCAACTTGTTCCGGTGTGATATTTAAATTAATTCCTGCCGCCTCCAACACATCCGCACTGCCAGTTGAACTGGAAATAGAACGATTGCCGTGTTTGGCAACTTTGCCCCCCGCAGCCGCAACTACAAACGCGCCTGCAGTGGACACATTAAATAAATTGGCACCATCACCACCCGTACCACAGGTATCAACCAGATAAGGCAGATCAATCGCGACCGGCGTTGCCAATTCACGCATGACACTGGCAGCACCGGTAATTTCATCGATAGTTTCGCCTTTCATACGCAGCGCCACTAAAAAGCCACCGATTTGCGCCGGTGTTGCACCCCCGGTCATGATTTCGCGCATCACCGCGATCATCTCATCCGTCGAGAGATCGATTCGGTTAACCAATTGATTTAGAGCTTGTTTAATGTTCATTTATTTTCCCTCTAAAAAATTTTTCAACATTGCATGGCCTTGCTCGGTCAAAATCGACTCGGGGTGAAATTGCACACCTTCCACCGCCAGAGTTTTATGTTTGACGCCCATAATTTCGGCCATGCTGCCGTCTTCATTTTTTGTCCATGCGGTAATTTCAAGACAATCCGGAATGGTTTCTTTTTCAATGACGAGTGAGTGATAGCGTGTGACTTGCACAGGATTTTTAATATCCGAAAACACGCCTTTGTTAGTGTGATAGACCAACGAAGTTTTTCCGTGCATCACAAAAGGCGCACGAATAATATTGCCGCCAAATGCCTGACCAATACTTTGGTGACCCAAACATACACCGAGTAACGGAATTTTTCCGGCGAAAGTTTTAATAGTTTCGACAGAAATACCCGCCTCAGTGGGTGTGCAAGGGCCAGGTGAAATCACGATTTTTTCCGGCGACAGTTTTGCAATATCACTCACGCTGATTTCATCATTGCGCACAACTTTTACATCTGCACCCAATTCACCCAAATATTGCACCAGGTTGTAAGTAAACGAATCGTAGTTATCAATCATTAAAATCATTTTGCTTCCCCTTTAACCCTGTCGCCTTTAACCATGTCTACCGCTTTAAAAATTGCACGCGCTTTATTCATGGTTTCTTTCCACTCAAGAGCAGGGATTGAGTCGGCCACTACACCGGCACCGGCTTGTACATAAAGTTTTTTGTTTTTGATAACGGCTGTGCGAATCGCGATGGCGGTATCCATATTACCGTTCCAACCTATATAACCCACAGCACCACCGTAGATGCCGCGTTTTTCGGTTTCCAATTCGTCGATAATTTCCATCGCGCGAATTTTCGGCGCACCGGATAAAGTCCCCGCAGGCAAGGCTGCACGCAATACATCCATTGCATCCAATCCGGATTTTAATTTTCCGGTGACGTTTGAGGTGATATGCATAACATGCGAATAACGTTCAACTACCATTTTGTCAGTGAGTTTAACGCTGCCAATTTCTGCTACACGACCGACATCGTTGCGCCCCAAATCAATCAGCATTAAATGCTCGGCAATTTCCTTGGGATCATTCACCAATTCAATTTCGAGCGCTTTATCTTCTTCTTTGGTGTGGCCGCGACGGCGAGTGCCAGCGATAGGCCGCACAGTCACTTCGCCATCTTCCAAACGCGCGAGAATTTCCGGGCTGGAGCCGACAACATGGTGATCACCCAAATCCAAATAATACATATAAGGTGATGGATTTAAATGACGCAGTGCGCGATACAAGTTAATAGGGTCTTGTTCAAAATCAATCGACAAACGTTGCGAGACCACCACTTGCATAGTGTCGCCCGCAAGCACGTAATCTTTGATTTTATCTACAGCTTTATAAAAATTTTCTTCGCCGGTGTGCGACACAAATTGTGATTCACTATTACCAGCGTTGGATAAATCCAATGCAGGCGCTTTGGGCAATTCGATTTTTAATTTTTGTTCCAACTCATCAAGTCGCGCGACCGCTTTGGCATAAGCATCTTCAATTTCCGGATTGGCGTGAATCACTAAAATAATTTTTCCGGCGAGATTATCGAACACCAACACTTCGTCAGAAACCGTTAACAAAATATCCGGCGTGCCAATCACATCTTTTGGTTGAGTCGCTCGCAGATGTGGCTCAACGTAGCGCGCGCAATCGTAAGCAAAATAGCCCACAAGTCCGCCAGTAAAACGTGGCAAACCGGGTAATTCAGGTGCGCGATAACGTTGCTTGAAGGTTTCGACAAAACTCAAAGCATCGGCGATCTGATGGGTCTCAACAATTTTTCCGTCGCGCTCCACTTGGATCTGATCACCCTGTGCGCGCAACAGAGTACGCGCGGGCAAACCGATCATGGAGTAACGCCCCCATTTTTCACCGCCCTGAACGGATTCAAATAAATAAGAGTAAGGTTTTGCAGCTAATTTAAAATAAGTGGACAGTGGCGTATCCAAATCCGCCAACACTTCGCGCACAACCGGAATGCGGTTGTAACCTTCGCGCGCTAACGCAGAAAATTGTTCAATATTCATTTTGTTACCTTTTACACAGCCAATTGGCTTGAAATTATTTTTGAGCTGCATCAGCGATAAATCAACATCAGCGGATGAGCAAAGACACCAGACTGAATTCAGTCGGCAAAAGGAAACTAGCGACGCCATCGAGCGATGGATGCGGGCTCTACTTTGGATACTGATGGATGAAACAGGTGCAACATTGAGAAGTTCCCCAAATTGGTCTGGCGAGTTTACTTAAATATTTTCTTACTGCCTAGCCACAATTGCTCTGAACAATAGAACCAGGATATTAATTTGTATAACATGCGTCAAAATTACGAGGAAGCCAAATGACTTTACCCAATATACCGCCCCTCATCCTAATCGTAGCTGAGACTACCCATGGACAATTCGGGGGCGCAGAACACAATACATTAAATTTCGCTAATGCCCTGGCTAAAAGAGGATTAAGGACTTCAATTGTTGAAATTGGAAAAGAGGTATTGTCCAGACATTCTGATGCCGGTGAGCTGTCGTTTATCAAGATTCAGACAGATCATTTTGAAGATGTGGGTTATTTCCAGTGGCGCCAACTCATAAAACAAACCAAACCGTCTGTTATTATTCGTTCAAAAACATGGGTAGGCTGCATAAACTGGAAGCTCGATTTAGCCACCCTTGGCTCTGGCGCCAGCTATCTATCCTGGGAGCATCATCCCTCGGCTACGAACAGTTTAAAATCATCAGTCTTATTTAAACCAGGCAACTTTCTTTTAAAAGCTAAAGTTAAATTAAAAGCATGGCTTCGCAATAAGCTACATATGAAAACAGCAAAACGAATATTGGCTGTCAGTAAAGCAGTTGGTGAAGCGTTAGCCACACATCATCCGGAAACTGCAAAAAAAATAGATGTTATTTATCCGGGAGTTGATTTTAATTTTTTCAAAAAGTCGAATTCCGCCAGAAAAAAACTGAGACTTGATTGGAATATTCCAGAGACAGCGTTTGTAATAGGTTCTTTGGGAAGACTGGTTCCTCACAAACGAAATGATTTTACGCTTTCAATATTCGCCGAGCTCTTGAAACATCACCCGAATATCTGGTGCGTCATCGCTGGCAAAGGGCCTGAGTTAGAACATCTCCAAGCGCTCTCCCACAATCTGGGTATTGCCCACAGATTAGTTTTTCCGGGATGGCAAGATCATGCCCCTGACACATGGAGTGCGATTGATCTTTTTCTAATGCCGTCCATAGATGAAGGCCTCGGCATGGCGCTTATTGAAGCAGTTGCTTGCGGCTGTTTTGTATTGGGAACAGAAACGCAGGGAATGATGGAAATCCTGGATGGGCCACTGATTAACAATCGCGTAGAGGCCAACGACTTAAATTCCTGGGTAAAAAAAGCCTCGGATATTATTCAATCGTCAGAAAAACAGGCGCAACACCTGCAAGCCTTCAATTACCTGCAAGATAAATTTGATGCAAATAAACAATCTGACTTAATGATTGACTGGATAAAAAAACATCAACACTAATTGAGAATTTTGCACGAATCAAAATTAATCGTCATTCCCGCCTTCGCAGGGATGACGAAGTGAAATTAAACAAAAATGGATTCGTGCAAAGGTCTCTAATTAGATAATTGACGAATCTTTTCTCTCATACCATGAATGGTCGCCCGATAATCCCCTGAATCAAAAATTGCCGAACCTGAAACAAAGGTATCCACACCTGCAGCGGCAATTTCAGCGATGTTATCAAGATTCACCCCACCATCAATTTCCAATCGAATAGGGCGACCGGTCTCATCTATCATCCGACGCGCTTGACGGACTTTATCCAACACATAAGGGATAAACGCCTGACCACCAAAGCCGGGATTGACTGACATCAACAGGATTAAATCCACCTTGCCCAACACATGGCGAATGGCATCAAGCGGGGTAGCCGGATTAAGTACAACTCCTGTCATACAACCTTTGTCCTTAATCAGTTGAATGGAACGATCCAGATGACGGGTTGCTTCGGGGTGAATGCTGATAATACTGGCACCGGCGTCGGCGAATTTCACGATCAGATCATCAACCGGCTCTACCATCAAATGCACATCCAGCGGCGCAGTGATGCCGTAATCTCGCAGGGCTTTGCAGATCATGGGGCCGAAGGTCATATTGGGAACGTAATGATTGTCCATCACATCAAAATGGATAATGTCTGCACCGGCTTTCAAAACTGCATCCACCTCTTCACCCAAACGTGCCAAATCAGCGGAGAGAATGGAAGGCGCGATCCAGATTTCTTGCTTACACTTAGACATAACTCACCCATTTCAATTATTTACGGCATTCTACTCAAACTTATGCAATCTACGAAATTTACTATTTTAGTACGGGCTATTTTCATACCGATGGAGTTTCTCGTCATCCCTGCAAAGGCAGGGATCCAACTTTTCACTATTCTTCTTTTGTGTAGCCTGTCATTAATCACTGATGCACAAACAGATCCACAAGAAACACCAGAAACCCAAACACAAACATCCACCGAAACAACCAAAACCACAAAACCTCAAGAACCGGACAAAAAACAATCCGACGAAGATCTATCCACCATCCAACTTATTGCCGATGCCAATCCCAAAGAAGCGGTGTGGCTGGAAACATCACAAGGCAAATGGTTAGCTTTTTACAAAGTGACTGAATCCAAAGAAAATAAAGGTGTGTTATTGATGATTCACGCCAGTGAACAACCACAGCGCTGGCCGGGAGTACTGGAATTATTACGGCGCAATTTACCTTTATTCGGATGGGAAACGTTTGCGCTGGCAATTCCTGCCGAGCGATTACGAGAAAATACTGTTGCCGAGACTATTACAGCAGCGATTAATTATTTACATCAACAAGGAAAATTTAATCTGGTGTTGTTATCGGATAACCGTTTATTGCATCCTGCTACGCAACATTTGTTACCACAAATAAAACCTAACCCGAAAGATCCCAAAACAATTGACGGGCCAATGCAAGCCCTGATTGTGCTGAATATTCAAGCGCAATATCCACTCACACAGGAACTGCTGGAAGCCAGTTTCTCCTCGCCTGAATTACCGGTATTGGATGTGTTTTTTAATCCACCATTTGTTACCCAGGAACAGAATCAACGTTTACACAAAACTACAGCCGCACGTAAAAAATTGTTGAAATACCGCCAGCACACATTTGCTTATCCTGAAGAAAACGCATTGAATGAATCACAACAATTCTGGCTATCAACAGTGCGCGGGTTTATGGATAAAGAAGCAAAAGGCACGGAATTGAAATAAAGAGTATTAGGTTGAAATAAAAAAGCCCCAAAATCATCCTGGATTTTCGGGGCTCCGGTGTTAGGTGCATCCATTGGCCTTTCATGGTCAACAACACTCTCCTTGCTATCCTCCTTGTGTGATCATTATGCGAATTCCCAATAAATATACCTAGTCGTAAAAGTCGATTTTTTTTGTGAGACTTTGACCTTTTCTAACAACCGTAATTAACATCAACCAATGTAGATAATCGTCTGTGGGTGTCAGTTATTTCAGGTAAATAATTTCCACGTGTCGCCAAATAATGCAGATTAAATATTTCAAAATAGTCGCGTAAAACATCTGCAGAAAAACTTTCTCCAAGCAATTCAAGGCAGATAGCCGCAGCTTCTGCAGTGGATACATAATTTTTCAGATGCGATTTTCGCATGGCATAAGATTTCACATGTTTATCAGGTAATGATAAACATGCAACATTATCCAACCAACGGCTTAAATGAAACATGCGTCCACTTTGTTTCCAGGTTCCATCCAATAATATAAATGTGACAGTTTTATGTTGACTGTTTTGAGCAAATTTTTCATCGATGACTACCGGATCGGCAGTAACATCCCTGGTCGTATCATCAGGAAACACAATTAAATTAATTCGATGCGGATCATTTAGCATGGCCAATAGTTTTTCATCCGGTTCAGTTCTGTGCCAACAAAATGCATGGGTTTGCTCAGGAAATAGATCGGCAATCAATCGACCGCTATTGGTTGGTTTAAATAATTCTTCACGGTGCATTAACAACACAAATTCACATGAAATGTTTCGTTGGTGCCGCCATTGACAGATGCAGGCTTTAATCGCCAACTGACAATTTTGGCAACGCACCACTGATTTACCACGTGCATTAAATTCACGTGTGGCATTGGCGAGGCAAATCTGGCGAAGTTGTTGATACGAATTCATGATTTTATTGAGCCGTCGGCAAAACCAACTTTACCTTTTCAGCCAAACTGCTTGCGGTATACAAAGCCCAACAGCGCTGCAAATGGTTGGGCTCATCAAAACCAATTGTGTGTACCGCATAACGCAGTTGGGCCAATTGCCACTGCAGATTCACATTTTCTGTTCCTGGAGGTAAATATTGCAGTAATTTTTTTCGCAGAAACACAAGAATACTGGCGCAACGTTGAAATTGCTCATTAAAATTTTCCGGTAGTGGACCAAGCTGTAAATCTTCACCAATGGATAATAAATAATCGCTAAATGCACAGGCTTGTATAAAATCGGATTCACTATTAACTGCCGTTCCTATGTAGAGAAGATCATTTTCCAGTTTGGCAAAATCCTTTAATAAATGACCATGATGAGTATGAAAAAAATCAATCAGCCATACATTATCATGGCCATCAATCATGATATTGGCCCAATTTAAATCACCATGTACATAACAAAAAGGAAAATCACTCTGCCATTTCTGGATACATAACAAGTCATCACGGTAAAAATGATAAATATTTTTGCAATCCAACCCGCCAGGCAAAGATAAATTACTTTGTTCGGGGCATTCACCAATTAATTCTATGATTTTTTGTTTGACTGATTCAGCCCAATCAGAACTAAAACAATAATATTCCAGTAAGTTACGAGACTCAGGCAATGCAGCGCGATAGAAACGTCCAAGCTGGGCATCAAGTAGTTGTTGTAAATAATATTCAATTTTTGCAAGCGATGTACCCGTCTGCAATAAATGCTGCAAGGTTTTGGTTTTCCCTTCTCCCATAGCGGCATAGCGATACTTAATCGCTCCCAAGGTTTCCATATCAGCATATTCTGCGATAGCAGGCGCATGGTTACCCAATACCGCTTCAACTTTTTCAAACGCAGTGCGCTCTTTAGCCATTAAATGGCGCGTTCCTATTTTGACTACATGAGGCGCTTGTTCACGACCAAGATGATCAATACTTTTCGCAGCAGCCACCAAATTTCCGGAAAAACCACCATCCAAAATAGTTAAAGCTAATTTTTTGCAGTCACGGAATAAATATCGCAACAGCATTTCGCTTTCAGGCGTTAAATCCAAAACCCCACTGGTTTCAATGGTTAAATTTTTATTAAAGGTTTTGGCTTGTACAAAACTCGCTTCGTGACCCAAAAAATTGGCGAACTCTGCCAGAGAATCAATCACACAAACACCCACAATTCGCTGCAGTTGCTCCAAGGCTAAAAAATGTTGCGCGCGCGATGAACTTGCACAAAGCGCTGAACTCACGGCAATTTTCGCTTGCGGATATCGGGTTGATAATTCATAAGCCAAAAATAAAATTTTTGCTTCCGTCCAAACACCGATTAACCCGATGCGACAAGGCTCATCGGCAATCAACTGATTTAATATTGATGTCAGTGTTGTTTTTTCAAAATCATTCAGGGTGGTGGAATTAATCAGAACATCATCCGCAGCGGGTTCAAATACAAAATCAGCGCCAGGAGTATTGGCAATACAGTGCAAGCCAAATTGTTGTAAATGCGTTTGTTGTTCAGCTGACTCTGCATCATGCCAATCACGAATATGAATTCGGGTGAGATCTTTATTTGATGCAGCCCAACGCATAAATTGACTTAGCGAACCATCGCGGGGATCAATACCCAACAAGCGTTTACTCTCCTCCCGACCAATATGTAAAGGATTCGGCAGAGGCTCGCCCCGGGCAAGAGATTTCACAAAATCGACCTGTAGGCATTGGCTAATCAATAGACTTTTCATCGCATTCCTGATGTGAGATTGAGACAAAACTCTTCCTGCTCATATGTTTCTATCGTGTGAGTACGAGCAGCACGTACTGTTGCTACCGCATCTACCGGCAACATACCGCGTTCAATTAACATACGTGCAGCCATTAAACCTGTGCGTCCCAAACCACCACGGCAATGCAGCACTATATTTTTCCCTGCTGATAACAATTCATGTAATTCCGGACCCAGTGTCTTCCATTGCCGTTCAAAACGGGTATCCGGTATTTGCATGTCAGGTATCGGGGCATGAATCCAGCGAAAATGATAATTCATGGCTATTTGTGGCAACGCTTCAACGTTCAGCAGGGCAAACTCCTGAATTTGCATCAAGGTCACCAGAGCAGCACTCGGCCAGGCTTCAATAGCCAAACAATCCGTTGCCAAATCACGTTGCCACAATCCCGTATAGAGCCCATCAGTTTGGCGCCCTGGACAAAACGTCATGCCAATCAAACCACCGCCGGGAGCAGCTACAGAATCAATACGCAGGGGATGACTGAATGATGTTTTAACCTCGCGGCTGACATTGGTGTTGTACCACTCGGCACGCCAGTGTTCCAAGGGTACCCAGGTACCCCGGAGATTGCTGTGAACAGACCAAAACTGCCAGGCACTTGAACTTGAAGATGTTTTTTGCAGATCAAAATCCCACATAGCCTGTTCTATGTCATCAAAAAACTTACCAGCAACCAGAACGCTGGCATCAGGATACAAGAGTGCTGTAATTGTTTGCCCCTGGAATCTGGCACGCAAAGGAAGAGGTTCACTGATCCCGAAAAACGCCAAAACTTCCGTCAGCTGTTGCTTTAATGAATTCATTCTTGCCGCCCATTAATTGCCGGATTTTCTGATAAAAAGAATAATCTGGACTAACAAAAAAGCCCCGAATAACGGGGCTTCAGGACGTTTTTGAAAAGTCGTCGTACTTTATGTTGGTGCCCTGGGCCGGACTCGAACCGGCACGGCATTCGCCACTACCACCTCAAGATAGCGTGTCTACCAATTCCACCACCGGGGCAATAAACCAATTACTTTGTTTCAGCAGGAACTGTCACGGGAACATCACTGGACGAAGGCGGTGCAGCATCAACCGGAGGTTGTGCAACCGGAACATCCGAACTGGTAACCGGTGCCGATACTGGTACCTCAATAACAGGAGCTTCTACACTGACTTTAGCGTCGTGCTTGGAGATCACTGCCAGACCAAAACTGGTACAGAAGAAAAACGTCGCAATAGTCCAGGTAGATTTGGTAAAAAAATTACCACTGCCTTCACTACCAAAAACCGTTGAAGATGCACCTGCACCAAAGGATGCTCCCATGGCAGCACCTTTACCTTGTTGCAATAACACCAAGCCAATAATTATCAAGGCTGCAACAAAATGTAGAACCACTACTAATGTCGTCATATCAAACTCGCTGTTTTACAGATACTCACAAATTCTTTGGCATCAAGAGATGCACCACCCAATAAAGCGCCGTCTATATCCTGCTTGGCAAACAACTCCGCTGCATTGTGGGATTTTACACTGCCACCATAAAGTATGCGGATTTGGTCAGCGTTAGCGCCTAACTGCTCCCTGATAAAACAATGTACTTCCGAAGCTTGCTCCGGCGATGCAGTAACGCCTGTACCCACAGCCCAAACCGGTTCGTAAGCGACCAGTGCATTTACAAAACACTCTTTACCCGTTTGCGAAAACACGGCATCCAATTGTTTTTTTATTACCTGCAATTGCATACCTTGTTCACGGTGTTGCAGGGACTCACCCACACACAAAACCGGAATTATTTGCGCTCGTTGCGCCGCAATAAATTTCTGCGCTACCTGGGCATCGGACTCATGCAACAAACGCCTGCGTTCGTTATGCCCCACTATCACATACTTGCAACCCAGATCAGCCAACATTTGCGCCGAAACTTCACCGGTGTAAGCACCTTGCCAAAATTCACTCACATTTTGTGCGCCCAAAACAGGATGGCGCCCTGCTATCAAATCAGCTGTATGTTGAAGATAAACATCCGGAGGACATATCACCACATCTGCACTGATATCTTCCTGCCAACAAGCCAATATATCTTGAACCAATGTCGTATTTTGCTGACGATTTCCGTTCATTTTCCAGTTGCCTACAATCAACTGGCGACGCCTTGAATGGCTGGAATTATTCAACGATAAAGACCTCTCCCAAAGCGGGCGCCGATAATAGCCAAGATGTTTTGAACATACAACCCAATCCTGACTTAAGTTTCTGATTTTTTTAGCTAAGTGCTTTTTCGACTACGGCAGCCAGCTCTTGTGCCAACTCTTTTACCTGGCTTTTATTTTCGCCTTCAACCATAACCCTGACTACCGGTTCAGTACCTGAAGGACGCAACAAAACCCGTCCGCTTCCAGCCAATTTTTCTTCTGTCAACTTCACCGCTTTTTGGACTTCATCATTTGCAGATAAATCCACTCGCTTGACGACATGCACGTTAATCATCACTTGAGGCAACTTTTGCATACCTTTCTTCACATTATGCAAAGTGTCGCCCATTGTGCTGATTGCCAACAAAACCTGCAGTGCCGAAATGATGCCATCTCCCGTTGTAGTGACATTGCTACACACAATATGACCCGAGTTTTCACCACCAAGGCTCCAGTCTTTTTCTCGCATCATTTCAATTACATAACGATCGCCAACTTTGGCACGCGAAAAAGGGATAGACAGTTTTTTGAGACCCAATTCAAAACCAAAATTGCTCATCAAGGTTCCTACAACCCCTGAACAACCACTGCCATATTGTTGTTGATAAGCAGCAATGATGTAGAGCAATTCATCTCCATCAACCAACTCACCCTTGTGATCTACAAACACGACCCGGTCGCCATCGCCATCAAAAGCGATACCCAAATCAGCACCTACCTCAATCACTTTTTCCTGCAGGGCTTCAGGCTTGGTTGAACCGCAGCTACGGTTAATATTGGTTCCATTGGGATCATTGAAAATCGGGATAACTTTTGCGCCCAGTTCCGTAAATACATCGGGTGCAATGTGATAAGTCGCACCATGAGCACAATCCAACACAATTTGCATACCATTCAAACTGAATCCCCAAGGCAAAGTACCTTTGCAGAACTCAATATAACGCCCTGATGCGTCTGCAATACGACGTGCCTTGCCAAGCTTTTCAGCCGTTACCATAGGTTTTTCAAGCTGCTCTTCTATTTGTGTTTCCCAGTCATCCGGTAGTTTGCTACCTGAACCACCGAAGAACTTGATGCCATTATCAACATAAGCATTATGGGAAGCACTGATCACTATCCCGGCCTGGGCTTTGAAGGTGCGTGTCAGATAGGCCACTGCCGGAGTGGGAACCGGGCCGAGCAAACCCACATCGATACCTGCATTGATTAAACCAGCCTGGATAGCGGACTCAAACATATAGCCCGAGATACGGGTGTCTTTGCCAATCAAAATCATGTTTTGACCGGGATAGCGATCTTTAAGGATACAACCGGCCGCCCAACCCAACTTCAACATAAAATCCGGAGTAATGGGATATTCCCCTACCTGACCACGAATACCATCAGTACCAAAATACTTGCGAGACATAATCCTTAACTCCTAATGAGAAATATTGTTTACAGCGGCCAACACTTTCAACACATCCACTGTCGCCGCCACATCATGTACACGAATAATGGACGCGCCGGATTGCGCAGCCAAAAGAGCCAATGCCAAACTGCCCGCCAAACGCTGATCAACAGGCCTGTCGGTGATGGCTGACAACATGGATTTACGCGATAAACCCGCCAAAACCGGATAGCCGAGTGCAACCAAATCCGGCAGTTGGCGCAAAAGACCGAGATTATGATCGAGGGACTTACCAAAGCCAAATCCCGGATCAATTAAAATTTTATTCCCCGGGATACCCATCTGATTGGCAGCATCAATTCTTTGCAACAAGAAATCTCGAACGTCAGAGAAAACATCACGATACTGTGGTTTATTTTGCATAGTTTGTGGCTGACCCTGCATATGCATCAAACATACAGGCAGACCTGTTTTTGCAGCGGCATGTAAAGCTCCATCCAACTGCAGAGCGCGTACATCATTAACTAGTCCCGCACCTCTGGCGGCGGACTCAAGCATCACTTGTGGACGACTGGTATCCACTGAAACCAAAGCCCCCAATCGATTGACAAGAGCCTCAACAACCGGAACAACCCTATCCAACTCCTCCTGTTCAGAAACAGTCCGGGCACCGGGTCGTGTAGACTCGCCGCCTACATCCAGAATACTGGCACCTTGTTGAATATGGTCTTCGGCAGCCCTCAATACTTCATCAATACAGACTTTGCCGGATGAAAAATATTGGCCACCATCGGAAAAAGAATCGGGGGTGATATTAAGAATCGCCATGACGCAAGGGCGGGAGAAATCAAGAATGTGTTGACCACAGATGAGAGGCATAAGGAGTCTTGCTTAAAAAGATAACCCTGATAAAAACAACCCCGTCACTTGTGGCCAAAGCAACAAGTGACGGGGTAAGGCTGCAAGAAGAGCCATATTAGTGGGTATTAGCCGGGCCGCCAATGGGACTATCACCGGAAACGTCATTATTTTTTGCACTACCCGTAAAATCATCATCATTCCATTCACGCGGAGGACGAACGGGACGACGCGCCATCAAATCTGCTACCTGATCGGCATCAATTGTTTCATATTCCATCAGGGCATTTTTCATGGATTCCAAAATATCTCGATTGTCTTCCAGAATTTTTCGGGCTCTGGAATAACAGTCCTCAATAATACGCTTTACTTCTTCATCGATATGCTTGGAAGTTTCATCAGAATATTGTTGGCTGGCCATACCCGGATACTGTCCCTCTTCCTCGCCATAGTGCATTGGCCCCAAACGGGTTGATAATCCCCACTTGGTTACCATGTTTCGGGCAATGGCTGTTGCACGCTCAATATCGTTGGATGCCCCTGTGGTCACACCATCAAAACCCAAGGTCATTTCTTCGGCAATACGACCACCGAACAAGGTACAAAGTCGGGATTCCAGTGAACGTTTGCTATGGCTGTATTTATCCTCTTCAGGCAAATATTGAGTCACACCTAACGCACGCCCACGAGGAATAATAGTGACCTTATGTACAGGGTCATGTTCTGGAACCAGACAACCAATAATGGCATGGCCCGCTTCGTGGTAGGCTGTGTTTTCTTTTTCCTTCTCACTCATCACCATGGATTTGCGTTCAGCACCCATCAAAATTTTGTCGCGCGCTTTTTCAAAGTCTTCCATGGTCACCAAACGTTTGTTTGAGCGAGCTGCCATCAGTGCTGCTTCATTGACCAGATTCGCCAATTCTGCACCGGAAAAACCAGGGGTTCCTCGCGCGATAATCGAAGCACTGACACGATCTTCCAGCGGAACTTTGCGCATGTGCACTTTAAGGATTTGCTCACGACCACGAATGTCCGGCAAGCCCACATAAACCTGACGATCAAAACGACCAGGACGCAACAGTGCGCGGTCAAGAACATCAGCACGGTTAGTAGCCGCAATAATGATCACACCATCATTACCTTCAAAACCGTCCATCTCCACCAACAACTGGTTCAAGGTTTGCTCACGTTCATCATGACCACCACCGTGACCACCGCCACGGTGACGACCCACAGCATCTATCTCATCAATAAATACTATACAAGGCGATTGTTTTTTCGCTTGATCAAACATGTCGCGCACGCGGCTGGCACCCACGCCAACAAACATCTCAACAAAGTCAGAACCGGAAATAGAGAAGAAAGGCACTTTGGCTTCGCCAGCAATAGCTTTTGCCAGCAGGGTTTTACCTGTACCAGGAGGGCCTACCATCAGTACACCGCGAGGAATTTTGCCACCCAGCTTTTGAAACTTGGAAGGGTCGCGCAAGTATTGCACCAATTCCTGCACTTCTTCTTTGGCTTCATCAACACCGGCCACATCCGCAAAAGTAGTTTTGATTTGATCTTCACCCAACAGGCGTGCCTTGCTGCGGCCAAAACTCATTGGACCGCCTTTACCACCAGCACCACCCTGCATCTGACGCATAAAGAACCAGAAGATGGCGAGGATAATCAGCACAGGGGCAATAGAAATCAGGAGATTGGAAAAAAAGCCGGGACGTTCAGTTTTTTTGGCGTTGATTTTTACGCCATGATTATATAAGTCATCTACTAATTTAAAATCAAACACATCCGGGCGTAACACAGTAAATTCAGAGTTGTCAGACAACTGACCTGTAATAACTTCAGGTTCAATCAATACATTAGTGACACGATTATCGCGCACAGCTGACAAAAAATCAGAATAGGACATACTCGATGCAGGTTCATTGTTTCCCAGGCTTCTGAAAAGGCTGACAACTACCAGCAACACCAACACCCACAACAGCAGGTTTTTAGATATATCGTTCAAGAATTCATCCTCTTAACACGTCAATACGATCAATTTACAAACAATTAGCCGATCAGGTCTCCCATGCCCCTTAGGATATGGGGCTTTGGCTCGCAAATACAAGCTCATCTAATCACAGTATTGCACCGCATCTGTGTAAAATGCGCAAACTTTTGTTATTCATACTGGAACATCCCCATGCCCCTTAGCACAGATCGCAAAAAACAATTCCGAACTATTGGCCACAAGCTCAACCCCATAGTCACTATAGCTGGCAATGGATTGAGCAGTAATGTTATTACAGAACTTAATCGCGCTCTTGATGACCACGAGCTGATTAAAGTCAAACTTGCTATACCAGAGCGAGAAGATCGTAAAGAGTTAGTGGCTGAATTGATCCAGTTGCCCAATGTTGAACTGATTCAGGAAATTGGCAAAGTTGTTTTACTTTATAGACCCAATAAAAAGCCCAATCCAAAATTGTCGAATATTTTGCGCGGATGAGTTGTCGCGGGGTGGATACCCAACATCAACTAGTGTCATACCTGCGAAGGCGGGTATCCACAGAAATTATGGATTCCTGCTTTCGCAGGAATGACGATATTAAAATTATTTTTTCTGTTCTGATTGCTTCTGCTCTTCTTTCACATATTTCATGATATTCACAAAAGTATCTACCCAGTAAATATCCTTGTTGTCCGCCAAATATTTCAGTAAATCTTCATGCGCTTTTGCACTTGTCACTATATGATCGCCGCCAACACCATGAAAAGTAAAATTCACCATGGTGCCTTTTTCAGCGGCCTCTTTTACCAACGCAATCAGTCTGTCTGCAGTTTGATCCTGCGGGAAATCAACGCTGACGTTGTAGGGATCAACCGTTTGCATATCGGCAGTCACACCACCGCCTGATAATTTGATCGCAACAAATTCGGATTTCACCGCATCAATATAATTTTCACCACCCGCTTTTGAATCAATGCAAGGAGCGGTGTAAGTTCTTTCTGTTTTCCCATCAATTGCATGCAGCACGACATTGGCAAGAACGACCTGCTCTCTCATTTGACCAACACTCATAGTATCAAGATTATGATCATCCATTACCCACTCACGCCCCGGGCCTGTTTTTGAACATTGGTGAAACAAACTGTGATTGGCAAGTTCATGCCCTTTTTTTGCAGCAGCTCTCCAGTCCGGCAATCGTTTTGCAACTGTATCGCTACCTATGGGGATATAGAAAGATCCCTTGAATCCGTATTTATTCAATGCAGGAATCGCAATATCCAACTGTGAACTCAACGCATCATCATATGCCAGATTAACTGCTGCTTTTTTACCTTTCGGCCACTTGAAATTTGACGCATCGGCGAATGCAAAACCAGTCGCCAAAAGACCCAATATTAGAATGCTGATTTGTTTTTTCATTTTTTTGCCTCGTTTTTTGTTTGTGTTGACCCCCGCCCTTCTTACCAGGGACGGGTTAGGGTGGGTCTTTTATTTCAACTCACGCGAGTTCCCCGCCGGATGCCACGGATCAGGCACATAAAGAATTCTCGCCAGCTTCTTGTAATACTCTAGATCATGTGCCGGTTTTTCCAATCCGTCAGCAATTGGTTTTTTGGAAATACTTTGAAAGTAAACCACACAGGAATCGCGCCAGCGAACAGCTTCGCTCTCCTGGATTTTTAACAGGGCTTTTACATGAGCAAAACGATCAGCATCAATTTTACCTTCAAGTTGATCCCACTCTTTCTGCATTTGGCGAACTTGTTCAACACCCTGGTAATATTTATGTACCAATTCATCCCAAAGTGTTCGGCCCGATTTCATTTTGTGATCCCAATTCACATGATGAAACCATAGCATTAAATCTTCCGGAACCTGATGTAAATCGCCATAAATATCTGCCAGCGATTTTGGATATTGTGCGATCGCATTTGAGCCGGTTTTGGTACGATCAAAACCCAACCCTTTTGCATCAGCGCGATGATAATAATCTGCATTCCAATCAGCACGCGGCATATCGTTTGTCCAGGGTGCAGGACCATAATGATCCCCCTGTGAATACAAGTGCGTTAAACCTAATGGGCTGCGATAATTTACACCCGCTTCGCGTGACACCATCATAATTTTTTTCAACAAATCCAATGCCACTTTGTCATTGGTAAAAGTCATACGTGACCATTCATCTGCAATGGTTTCTGCTGTTAATCGATGATCCCAGGCAAAACGACCAAATGCATACCAGCTTGATTGTACAAAGGGATGCCCTGTCCAATTACGATCCGTACCGGGATTGATAACCGCTGCCATTCCAGTGCGTGAAGGATTAAATATTTTTCCTTGCAGAACATCACCAATTTCCGCTTTGTTGCCTTTTGCATAAGTATCAGTACGCAGAGATTCTTCAAACAAAGTTCCCTGATAAGCCAGATGCGTATTAAAACCAAAATATTCTTGTGTCACCTGAAACTCCATCATCATATTGGTTTTTTCCATTGCGGCGAATAAAGGTGAAAAAGGCTCGCGAGGTTGAAAATCAATTGGGCCATTTTTAATTTGTAAAATCACATTTTCTGCAAATTTTCCATCCAGTGGTTTGAATTCATCATAAGCACCACGAAACCTGTCACCTATATCAGGATGATAAACAAATGCCCGCCAGAAAATAACACCGCCATAAGGCTTGACAGCTTCAGCCAGCATATTGGCTCCGTCCGCATGATTACGCCCATAACCTTGCGGGCCAGGCTGCCCCTCCGAATCTGCTTTTACCAAAAACCCACCAAAATCGGGAATGTAGGAATAAATTTTTTCGACACGTTTTTTCCACCATTCACGCACACGCGGATCCAATGGATCAGCCGTGTCCAAATCACCAAAACCGCGTGGTGCATTGTAGTTCAACGACAAATATAATTTGATGCCATAAGGACGAAAAACGTCTGCCAAAGCTGCTGCTTTAATTAAAAACTGATCGCTCAACATGCGCGGATCTGCATTCACATTATTTAATACAGTACCATTAATGCCGAGCGATGCATTGATTCGTGCATAATCAAGATAACGGGGGTTTTTATATTCAGGTAAAGTGCCCCAATCCCACAGCGACAAACCTGCGTAACCTCGCTCAACGATTCGATTTAAATTATCCCAATGATTAACCACACGATATTGCAATTTCGGTTTTGAAATAATCGAAAGATTTGTTAGTGACTGATGCGTTTGTATCAAACGTAAAAAATGAAATGTGCCGTAAATGAGAGCAGTATCTGTGTTGGCCGCTATGACCAATGTATCTCTTTTATTCAATTTCAGATTGCGAATCAAATAACCTTCATCACCCAAACTTTTTAATTCTTCACTCGAAATCAAATCACGAATCAAAACCGACCCGGCTGGTGTGCCTACCAACAAAGTACCCGAGCCTTTTTTATAAGCCAAGTGTTTGACAGGTTGACCCAACAAACCACTCAAACCACGCTCCAATTCATTGATTACCACTGAAACTTGCGGTGATTGTCCTTCAACTACCAACCGATCAACGGCCTTTTTATATTCACCCAGTAATTTCTGATCAGCTACCGGGGTATAGCGTAACCACATTTCATAACCATCTTCGGCATTCGCCGGGGTTAATACAGCCAAAAGACAACAAGATAACAAACATAAAATATTTTTTATTTTCATAGCCATGCCAAAAGTGATTTTTAAGAGATGAGTATGCCAAGTATATCACTTGTATACATGTTAAGAATTTTAAAGCAGGCTACAAATAAAAAAGCACCATTTGCATGGTGCTTTTATAACGAACGGGTTTTACTTACGCCACTTTAATTTCTACCTGCAGTTGGTTTAATCGGCAAATAGAATTGCTGGGCAACCAACCTCACACCCACTCCGGCAAACCCTTGGTATTTTTGATTTTTACCAGCCGCATAAAGTGTTGCACCATTTGCCATCAGCTCATATGCATGAGCAATATCATCAGGTGAAGCACCGGACATTTCCAAATTCACATCTGACAATTTGGTGATACGGTTTGTACTGTTCAGCAAAATTTCATCATAGCTAAAACAAGGTGTGGTGATACACATGATGCCATTATTAGTCACACCATAAAAATTACCTGATGCAGTATTTTGCGTAGCTGAACGATAGGCTTCTTTCGCAACAAATAGTCCGAGATTACCAAATCCCTCGTAAACTTTTGGCGATATTGCGCCTATCAGCAAAAGTGGTGTTTTATTTGCGAATGATGAAGCACCGGCATTAATTACACCATCACCATAAACAACCGAAGCGACATAACACTCTGATTGCAAACTACCGTCTGCACAGCGAGTTAACTTTTGATTCACCAGTTTGACAAAATATCCGCCACACAAAGGTGATACACACTTGCGATAATCAGGGCGTGCAGTGAACACTTGCGAATTTATTGCGGTTTTGGCAACAAACTGATATTCCACCAACGGCCCATCAAATGCGCGTGAATCTACTGTGCCTTTTGCTTTAATCGCATCACCGGTAAAAGTAAATGCGATATCCCTGACAACACCATTGCTGTCCTCATCAGGATCAGCAGGCAACTGGAAATCGACATTCGGTGAAGTGGAAATACTGGATGATGTAAATAAAATCTGATCGCCTGTTGTGGAAATCTGTGCAGAAAAACTACCTTTCATAACAGCATTTGTTGACTCACAGGGATTAACGCGACACCAAGCCGGGGTAACCGTTACTGTACCTTCTGTTATAGTAAACGTGTAACTACCACTCGCTTGTGCAAATACAAGATTAGCAATGCAAGTAATGAACAAGGTCAAACTGAAAAATAAATGCTTGAATATTTTCATTTTACGACTCCCGGTAATTAAATAGATTGAGGTTATTGTCATACATTCGTAAAAATCAGATAACACTGAATGGTATGGATAATTTGGCTTGTGATATAACAAAGACAAAAATTGGCACCTGTATTATCTTTTTTCACTCATGCCAAAAAAAGTGTAACACCCGTCTTTTACCTGGATTGTAAAATAATGTTCATTGCCTAAAAATCAATATTTATGCGACAAATTTTTTATCACGATTAACTTATAATCTGCTGAAAGTTCAAACCGAATTTTTGTAAATACTGTTTCAGCCTGTGCGAATCATTATTGGAGGATTTTTTATCCCGACTCACATCAAATAATCGCCTGCCAGCCTCTGCCATAGATCGACTGGATTGACACACTTGAATAACCTGACTCAATTGCAATCGATCAAACAAATCCAATGCAGCGATGGCTTCTGAAGACAAGTACTGGTTCAAATTGTCGGTTGATTCGGTTTTATTTTGAAAACCCTGCCAGGCTTGTTGTAAACGAATAATTTCACCCTGAGCTATTTCTTCTGTAATACGCCCACCTGTTGCCAAAGTCGCCATTCGCGTAATACTGGAATTCAAATCGCGAAAGTTAGCGCGCCAGATCGCGTGTGGCGAATAGGCAAATTGTAAATAACTTTCTTTAGCGGCTTTGTTAAAACTAACTTTATAACCTGCCTGTTGCGTAAATTTTTTTAATTCGTGTTCAATATTGGGTTCAATATCTTCAATACGGTAACGCAGCGACGGTAATTCATAAGTCCATAAATTAATCCTCGCCAATAAGTCTTCGCGGAATAATCCTTTTTGTACAAGATCAAATAAATCGCGATGTGTACCCGCGATTAATTGAAAATCACTACCTACTGTTTGATCACTGCCAAAAGGAGTAAATATTTTTTCTTCAATTGCACGTAATAACATGGCTTGTTCATCAAGACCCAGCTCGCCAATTTCATCCAGAAACAACAAACCTTTATCCGCTTCGCGCAATAAACCGGTGCGCGCATTCAAGGCACCGGTAAACGCTCCTTTCACATGGCCAAATAATGCAGACATGGCATTATCACCGCGCAGTGTTGCGCAGTTAACTTCTACCAATTTTCCTGTCAATTGTCCGCGTTGTTTTTTTAATTCATAAATGCGTTTGGCTAATTGTGATTTACCTGCACCCGTTGGACCATTAAGTAAAATCGGTGCTTTGGATTTAATGGACACCTGTTCCAATTGTTCAATCAACGCGTTGAATTCAGCATTGCGTGTTTGAATTCCACTTTTGAGATGAGTCACTGCATCGCGTGATTCCTTTGCAAAACGCGATGCAATTTGATCGTAACGGGAAAGATCCAGATCAATAATGTGATATGTGCCTTTTACATCTTTTGCAGGCGAGGATTGCAATAATTTTCCGGGAAAATAATGTGCTTCCGTCAGCAGATATAAACAAATCTGCACCACATGTGTCCCCGTGGTGATGTTCACAAAATAATTATTCTTTTCAACATCGAAAGTTTGCGCGGCGGCGACTTCATGAATACGACTGTAAACCGCTTCAAAATCCCAAGGATCGTCACACTGAACCGGTATCGGGATGACTCTGGTGTTCGGAGAAACCTCCGCCATATCTCTCATGACTACTTCCAATAGTTCTGAGTCCTCAGGTAAATACATCAACAGGTATTCCTGAATTGGAAACTCGGGATGCATAGTTATGGAAACCGTAGGGCGCCATCGAGTCCAACGGCGTTTACCCAAGCCGAACTGATCCAACCTCGACCCTAAAAACCCAATCACCACATTATTCATTTAGATATATTCCTATCTATTTAGATATTTTTTAACAAAAGTAGATTCTAGTTTTAAATTCCATATCACACAATAAAATTATTTATTCATTAAAAATCAATAACTTAAAAATATTTTTCGATTGCATTCAAAAGTTGGCAACCCGATTGCAATTACCATCCTGTCAACGAAACGACGAATAGATAGGAAAGATCATGAAATACGAAGTTATGCATAAAGAAGGTCAGGCGCCGGTGAAATCATGGACACGCGGGGTGAGTTTTGATGAGAACGCAAGGAAACAAGTGAACAACATGGCGAGCATGCCTTTTATCCATAAGTGGATCGCCGTGATGCCGGACGTGCATTTGGGTAAGGGAGCAACAATTGGAAGCGTTATTCCCACTATCGGCGCGGTGATTCCTGCAGCGGTGGGTGTGGATTTGGGTTGCGGAATGATGGCTGCGAAAACCACCTTGAATGCATCGCAATTGCCCGATTCATTGGCAACATTAAGAAGCGAAATTGAAAAACGCGTTCCACATGGAAGCACACCCAAGATGCAGGGAGGAAGAGATAAAGGTTCCTGGAAAAATGCGCCTGAAGATGTGACTCAAGCATGGGCAAATTTGGATACAGGGTTTCAAACACTTTGCGAAAAGCATCCATTTTTGAAAAACACCAACAACATGAATCATTTGGGAACATTGGGAAGCGGAAATCATTTTATTGAAATTTGTTTGGATGAAACCAATGCAGTATGGGTGATGTTGCATAGCGGGTCACGCGGTGTCGGGAATCGAATCGGAACTCATTTTATCGAGCAAGCTAAAAAAGATATGGAACGTTGGATGATTAATTTGCCCGATAGAGATTTGGCATACATCCCCGAAGGAAGTGAACATTTTCGCGATTATGTAGAAGCGGTTGCATGGGCGCAGGATTTTGCCCGATTGAATCGCGAAGTGATGATGGCAAGAACCTTACAAGCGATTCGTGATGTGCTGAAAATTCCATTTGAAGCGCATGTGGAAGCGGTGAATTGTCACCACAACTACATCAGCAAAGAACATCACTATGGAAAAGATGTTTGGGTAACACGTAAAGGTACTGTGAGTGCAAAAAAAGGCGAGATGGGAATAATCCCGGGAAGCATGGGCGCAAAATCTTTTATCGTTCGCGGATTGGGAAATGAAGAAAGTTTTTGTAGCTGCAGCCACGGCGCAGGACGCGTGATGTCACGTACAGAAGCAAAACGACGGGTTTCATTGGATGAACACTTGAAAGCCACCGAAGGCGTGGAATGCCGAAAAGATGAAGATGTAATTGATGAAACCCCATCAGCTTACAAACCCATCGAAAAAGTAATGGAAGCACAATCGGATTTGGTTGAGATAGTGCATACATTGAAACAGGTGCTTTGTGTGAAGGGATGAAAATTCACCCCACCCTAACCCTCCCCTTGGCAAGGGGAGGGGACAGATTTCACTCCGTATTGAACTAAATAGGGAGTCAGGTTCCTCCCCCTTGCTAAGGGGGAGGTTAGGAGGGGGTGAAAAATTTTTCACTAAAACAAGAGTAAGTTTTAAAAAGATTTTTAAAAGAATTTGGTGTGCCGTGAATAGATGATTTATTCACAATTTAATTAAGCGCAAAGGTTCAGTTTCATTAACTGACTGACACAAAGATCTTTGATTTATTGTGTATCGCAATTAATTGGATTCACCAGATAGTGCCATTTAGCTCAATGGTAGAGCAATGAACTTAAAATTCATGGGTTGTTGGTTCAAATCCAACTTTGGCTCCAATGCTCATTGTCAGTGAGCGTCTCATTTAGGTTGAGATTCGGCATAGCCGATAGACAATACCCTTCTAAGGTATCTAAAAAACGTTCGAAAGAACAAATCGCAGACCTCCTCGATAAGGTTTGAAAAAAGCAGGATGCTTGCTTCCCCTAACATGGGAAGTTGGGGGAAGACTAAAGGTTTTGTTTCCATAAAAAATCTTTTCTCCTTCACAAGAATTCAAACTTTATCGAACAGGCGATTGCCATGCATGGCGCTGCTTTTTCACGCAAGTGATGCGTTTTGATCACTTACCTGAAAAGGTCATCCACAAATGCCAATTAACTGTGGAGGTTCTGCAACTTAAACTTAAGGAGAACAAAATGAAATTTGTAAAAAAATATGTGATTACTGATTCACAAATTGGCTTGTTGTTTAAAGAACAGCAATTTCAAAAAATTTTAACCGCTGGCGTGCATAAGTTGTGGGACTGGAAAGATCAATATCAATTGCAGTCTTTCAATATGACTAACACGCTGACTGATGGTATCAATAAAGATATTTTATTTTTGGCGGAAGTGCATCCCGCTTTGTTTGCCGATTATGTGCAAACCTGGGAAACCAATGAAAATGAAATCGCATTGATTTACCAACACGGTGTATTGCGTGATATCAAAGGCCCTGCCCAACGCGGTGCTTATTGGAAACAACACAATCCTATCAGTGTTGAAAAAATCGATATCACTCAGGATTTCAAAATTCCTGAACGATTGGTGCGTATGTTTTCCAGTATTCGCGATCCCTTGTTGAGCCGATCAGCGATTAACGCAATTGCAATCAGCACTGTAGCCGAAGGCCATATTGGTTTTCTGATGGTGGATGGTTCCAGCGCAGGTACTTTGCAACCTGGTTTGCATATGTGGTGGAAATACAACCGCGTGATTGAAGTTAAACAATACGATTTGCGTTTACAAAATATGGAAGTGAATGGTCAGGAAATTTTGACCAAAGACCGTGTAAGCTTGCGTGTTAACTTGTCTGCCATGTGGCAAATTGCCAATGCTGAGTTAGCTCGACAAGAATTAGCTGACACCAAGGATTATTTGTATCGCGAATTGCAATTGGCTTTGCGAACCATTGTGAGCACTCAAACATTGGATGAGTTGTTGGCCGACAAAAACTTGTTGAACCAACAAGTGCAAAACATAGTTGCCGAAAAAGCTATTGCTTACGGTATTGCATTAAAATCTGTCGGTGCGAGAGATATTATTTTGCCAGGTGAAATGAAAGCGATTTTGACTCAAGTAGTCGAAGCACAGAAAGTCGCCGAAGCCAACTTGATCAAACGTCAGGAAGAAACCCAGGCGACACGTTCTTTGCACAACACCGCAAAAGTCATGGAAGGCAACCCTGTATTGTTGCGCTTGAAAGAATTGGAAGTGCTGGAAAAAATCACCGCACGCATCAACACTCTGAACGTCTATGGCGGCTTGGATGGCGTGATGAACGATATGGTGAAGTTAACTGATCGCACAGCGAGAAATTAATGATTAAGCGCAGGGAAACTTGCGCTGTTTTTTTATTATTTTGACAAAATCATTTTTATAAATTTAATACTGGATCCCTGCCTTCGCAGGATGACGAATCGTTCAGTCCTGATTCCAGTAAAAAGTCCCTTATATTTTACGACCAAAGCAATTTTTTACCGGATGAACGGTATTGAGTGAAAAACAAGATGGGCATTTAATAATGGATAACTTTCGGCAGTCTGTAGTTGCCTGAAATATTGGCTAATCACGAATGGGGATCTGACATGACTGTCCGGATAAAAATAATTTATTTGGTTTGTACATTAGCACTTTCTGCTTGCGGTGGTTCCGGTGGCGGTTCCAATTCGGATTCTTCGAGTGTGAATTCAGTGAATTCCAGCACCACCAATTCAATCGGTTCCAGCTCAGTAATTTCGTCTTCAGTGTCTTCTTCTACTTTATCTTCCAGTTCAAGAAGTTCCTCGATTAGTATTTCAAGTTCCACCAGCATTTCAGTTTCGGCATCAATTTCCAGTTCAAGTCGTTCAAGCTCTATATCCAGCTCCAGATCATCTTCATCGAGCTCCAATTCAAGCTCACGTTCGAGTTCGAGTTCGAGTTCGAGTTCGAGTTCGAGTTCGAGTTTTTCATCTTCTTTATCCAGCTCTTCTTTATCAAGCTCAAGTGTTTCATCAAACTCATCTTCTTTGTCGAGTTCATCCAGTTCTACATCTGGAGTTACTCGTGTGGATTCGGGTTTAACTTCGCGGGCGAGCAATACCAGTTGTAACGCTCCGGCTGCGCCAGCATCGACACTTGGCAATTATAATTTTGATTGGGTGCAAGGAATTCCTTCAGGCATAGATAGCCCGATTTATCTCACACAAGCGCCGGGAATTAATAATCGTTATTACGTGGTGGAGCGCCCTGGACGTATTCGCAGTTTTGTACTGGGTGGAGCTTCCACTTTGGCAGTGGATTTTTCATCGCAAGTGGTGACTGCTGGTGAAGGTGGCGCGCTGAGCATGGCGTTTCATCCGAATTTTGCAACCAATCGTTACGCTTATATTTTTCTAACGGCATCGCGACAAACTTACGGGATTACTGACAGCAGTGTTTCAATGGTGACTGTAGTGCGTCGTTACACGGTTTCTAATGATGGATTAACTTTTAGTAATCCGGTGGATATTTTGGCTCCACGTAATTCATCTGACACACGCTTAAGTCATCAGCCAACAAATCATAAAGGCGGCTGGATTGGCTTCAGTCCTGTTGATGGTTATTTATATATTTCGCTTGGCGACAAAGGTGAAGGTGGCGGCGGCGTACCTATTTCAAATAATTTTTCCAATCCTGCGCAGGATATGAATTCCTTGCACGGAAAAATTTTGCGTATCGATGTCAATACGGGTTCACCTTATGGCATACCGGCTGATAATCCTTTCGCTAATGGTGGCGGCGCTCCGGAAATTTTTGCATCAGGATTTCGTAATCCATGGCGTTCCAGTTTTGATCGTTTGACGGGTGAACTTTGGGTGGGTGATGTAGGTGAAGGTGACAGGGAAGAAATTAATCGTGTGCAACTGGGCGGTAATTATGGCTGGCCTTTCCGCGAAGGTCATATGGACCGCTGCAACAATTGCATACGCGGTCAACAATCTGTGGCGCCAGTGGTCGATTTAACGCGCGCTGATGGTTGGGTGGCAATTATTGGTGGATATGTTTATCGCGGATCCGCTATGCCGGAATTACAAGGCCGTTATATTTTTGGTGATTTTATTCGTTCGGGCGTCACCACAATTAATTACGATAATAATGGCGTGGCATCAGCAGTCGATTTAATTCCGGGTGGTGGTTCGTCACCAACATTATCCGAAGATAATGCTGGAAATATTTGGCGAATTCACTCTTGGGGCGGCTTCGAACAATTAGTACGCACCAACGCACCAGCAGCAGGAAATTTCCCGGAAACACTTTCAGCAACCGGTTGTTTTAATCCACAAAATATTCGCGAACCTGCATCAGGTGTTGTGGCCTACGATATCAACAGTCCACTATGGTCAGATGGCGCCAGTAAAGAACGTTATTTTGCAATTCCAGATGGAACACAAATTACGATTGAATCCAACGGCCAATGGTCATTTCCGATTGGCAGTGTATTAATCAAAACATTTTTACTGCAAAACACACCGGTTGAAACACGTTTGTTGGTTCGCCACCAAAATGGTGAATGGGGCGGTTATTCTTACGAATGGAATGATACAGGCACCGAAGCCTATTTACTTTCGGCAGGAAAAACCAAAACAGTTTCAACGCAAGAATGGCGATATCCTTCACGCGCGCAGTGTATGAATTGCCACACAGCGCCCAATGGCAGCCCCGCATCGGAACGGGTATTGGGATTGGAAACCGCACAAATCAATCGCGATTTTATTTATCCCGGCAATTTAATTGCGAATCAAATTCAAACATTGGCAACAGTGAATTATTTCAGCAGCAATCCCGGCTCTCACACCAACCTGCCACAAATGCCAAACCCTCACAGCAGTGAAAACCTGACTGACCGCGCACGCGCTTATTTACATACCAATTGCAGTAATTGCCATCAACCCAACGGCCCTGGTCGCGGAGGAATGGATTTCCGGTACACCAGCAATTGGGCTACTGCAGGTTATTGTAATCAATTACCTTCTCTCGGTAATTTTGGAATTGCAAATGCACGTTTATTAAAACCGGGAGTTGCAGCTGAATCGATTATTCCTTTGCGTATGGCACGCACTGATATTCACCGCATGCCACCATTGGGCGTCAGCATTACCGACACTCAAGGCTTGGGTGTGATTCAAAACTGGATTAACAGTTTGAATCAATGCCCTTAAATATTGCTGTATCCATTGATAAAGTTGAGGAAAGATTGTGTGCTTGTTTATTACAGTACTTCTACCTAAAAAAGCGCAAACATCGAAGATAGGTGAACTCGCTAAAAAACATCATTTTGGCTGGTACAACCTGAGCAATCAAATCACCAAACAATTGGAGGGTGACTATCTTTATTTTTGTACCACCAGTGGCATGTGTGATTGTGGAACATTACTGGGATCACGATGCAAAATTAATCTTGATCAAAAGCCGGAAATTGAAATTGCCCGATTAAAACGAAAAGGCTGGAATGACACCAAGATTGCCAGATGGGTCGAACAAAAGCTGGCCATTAAAAATGAGTCTTCACCAAATCATGATGAGATCCAGAAATGGACAGGATTTATTACCGAAATTCTGGAAAGGCGATTAACTAATACAATCGGAGTATTGATCCACCAATATTCCAAAAGTGTAAATGAAGAAAATTTTACACTGCTTGACAGTCATCACCACAGCTTATTAACTGAAGATTACTTGCTGGGTCTCGAACAAAATCGCGTGCATTTTTTTAACGATAATTCAGTGTTACAACAAGCTTCATATTCGCGAAAAAGACTATCGTTGGAATATTAATCTGCAACATCACATCCATGTGGTTGTTCGCAGTCATAGTCGAAAAATTATCTACAAACTATTGTAGAAAACTCCCAATCAAAATTTATAAACCAATGTAATCGATGTTGTTGTATCTGTTTTCTCTTTACCGGGTGCAACATCAGAGTCGCTCGCCAATGCAAATGCTGCTTTCATTTGCATGACTTCGCTGATTTTTGTACTCAATGATGTTTCGGACAAAGTACGACGGTTATCTTCTGCAGACTCGACGCTGACAGACTGTTTGAATTCTGCATTCTCTGTGATTTGCCAGGCCAATACACCGGCAACACGCAACATAGTGCCATCTTCAGTAACTAAATAATCCGGGAATACAGGATCTTCAAATACTTTTTCTCCCCTGACATAACCGGGGCCGATTTCCGCATCCAGTTGCAGCGTCTCACGTTCGATTAATCGTGAACCATAACCTATAGAAATGGTGGAATACCGGCGATATGCACCAAATTTATCTTCAGCATGGGATGCAAACAAAAATAAGTAATCTTCTTTTCGACCAAAGTCGTAAGCACTCTTTACCGAACCAAAATATTTTTCAGCTGTTTTCTCGTTGCTGGTTGTACCATCATCATTTTCAACTTCACTTTTGTTAATTAACCCCGTAAGCACGTAAGAATTGGTCCATTTATCCAGATTTTGCTTAATATCCAATTTTGCTTGCATGCTGGTAGTTTCGGTATTACCTGATGCAGACACCACACCCAGCTCCGCTGAAGCTTCCCAAGGCCTTACTTCATCTGCGAATGACATATCAACAGCAAATGCCGCGATAAAACCCGACAACAAACATTTTTTGATACTGAACGTTTTCATATCAATATTCCTGTATTAACAAGGGTGAATAGATAGCAATACGCCGGATAGTAACGTGTTTTAACCAGCTTATAAAAATTAATTTTTTGTTTTTGCCTATTCCTGCAAAATTTTTACGCTTAAATAATATCGAGGGAGACGTAACTTTTGGTGCCCAATATTTATCCGGATTATTTTTGAGCATTCCATGTTGTTTTTGAAAATTGCGTACCCCGCTGTATAATTGCGCCTCTGTCAAAGGATCAGCTGTATGAACCGTCCTATATTCCACTTCCGATTATTACATCCCCGCTATTGGCTCAACTGGTTAGGCATTGGCATTTGGTGGTTACTTGCCCAATTACCTTTTGGTGTGCAAATGAAAATGGGTTCCGGACTTGGGAAACTGATGCCATTGTTCGCCAAAAGACGAATCGCCATCGCCAAACGAAATCTGGAACTTTGTTTTAAACAACTCACTGTTCAGGAACAACAACAATTGCTGAACAAACACATTGATTCTTTGGGTAAAGTGTTTTTTGAAATCGGACTGGCCTGGTTTGCTTCAAAAAAACGGTTGGAAAAATTGGTCACCTATGAAGGGCTTGAGCATCTGAAAAAAGCGGAAAAAGAAGGAACCGGCGTGGTATTGATGGCGCTTCATTTTACCCATCTGGATTTAGGTGCAGCCTTCATGAGCATGCAACACTCAATCGATGGCAGCTATCGCCAACATGACAATCCTGTTTACGATTTTATCCAACATAAATGCAGGGAGCGATTTAGTCGTGACGCTATGGCAATTGAAGTCTCGGATCTACGAACCGTTATCAAACAATTAAAACGCGGACGTGCCATCTGGTACGCACCTGATCAGGATTACGGCCGCAAACGCAGCAAACACAATATTTTCATTCCGTTTTTTGGTGTAGAAGCCGCGTGCATTACCTCTACATCACAACTTGCCCGCATGGGAAATGCACAAGTGATTCCTTTTGTTTGTATACGCAAAAAAACTGGCGGTTATCACCTGAAAGTAGAAGCTCCTTTGGCCGATTTTCCGAGCGATGATGTGGTTCTGGACACCAAACGCATCATGCAACAAGTTGAACAGGGAATCATGATGGCCCCCGAACAATACCTCTGGGTCCATCGTCGCTTCAAAACCCGTCCGGAAGGTGCTGCCGGTTTTTATGCGGATTTACCCTGAATTTACTGAAAGAGGCGCAAGAAGACGAAAGCGGATTTACCTGAATTATTTTGTGATAAGATGCGCGGCTTTTTCTGACAGACCCGCAGGCAAACCGCTATGGCAAGAAAAGTCGCAGTCATCATGGGTTCCAAAAGTGATTGGTCCACCATGCAAGCCGCAGTAGAAATACTCGAACAAATGGGCGTGGATTACCACACCGAGGTAGTTTCCGCTCACCGCACCCCGCAAAAACTCACTCAATTCGCTGAATCTGCTGTCGATAATGGTTATGCCGTTATCATCGCCGGTGCTGGTGGCGCTGCCCATTTACCCGGAATGGTTGCCGCGCACACTCGTTTACCTGTGTTGGGTGTTCCTGTTCAAAGCAAAGCCTTGAATGGTCTGGACAGCCTCTACTCCATAGTGCAAATGCCCAAAGGTATTGCTGTTGGGACTTTGGCAATTGGTGTTGCCGGTGCATTCAATGCTGGTCTTTTGGCCTGCCAGATTCTGGCTGTCACCGATCCGGTGTTAGCTGAAAAAATTGATCAATTCCGTCAGCAACAAACGCAAGCAGTTCTTGATAATCCGGATCCACGCGATCAATAAGGGTAACCAAATGAAACAACGAATTTGGGTGTTGGGTGCAGGCCAATTGGGTGCCATGTTGAAACATGCAGGAATGCCTTTGGCTCTGGACGTTTGCCCGGTTGATATAGATGAATCAACTGCGCCAAATTTGGAGACGAATGATGTGGTAACAGCCGAACGCGAACAATGGCCGGCCACTTTAGTCACCAAAACACTTGCTCAACATCCACAATTTATCAATCAATCCGTTTTTGGTCGATTGGCTGATCGTAAAACACAAAAAGAATTAATTGATTCACTCGGATTGGCAACAGCGCCCTGGCGTAATGTTGCCAACAATATTTCTGCAAATGAATTGCGCGATCAATTAGGAGAAACCGTTTTATTAAAACGTAGAACCGGTGGCTATGATGGCCGCGGCCAACATTGGTTACGCACTGACGATGATCAAGTGCCTGACGATTGGCAGGGTGAAGCCATAGCCGAACAAGCGATTAAATTTGACGAAGAAGTGTCACTGGTCGGCGTACGCAATTCCAATGGCGAATGCGTTTTTTATCCACTGACATTAAATTTGCATCTCAATGGCATTTTATATTCTTCAATAGCACCACTCGTTCGTTTACAGGATTTGCAAACCCAGGCAGAAAATATGCTGGGGAAATTATTAAACGCTCTTAACTATGTCGGCGTAATGGCGATGGAAACTTTCCGTGTCGGCAACACATTATTAATCAACGAACTCGCCCCGCGCGTTCACAACTCAGGCCATTGGACACAAGCCGGCGCCAGCATCAGTCAATTTGAATATCACCTGCGTGCTATCACCAATATGCCAACACCAAGCCCACAAATTGTTGGGCAAAATGTGATGATTAATTTAATCGGCACTGACTACAATCCCGAATGGCGCAACCTGCCCTGTGCAAGAGTTTACTGGTACGGCAAAGACGTCCGCCCCGGCCGCAAAGTGGGCCACATTAATTTAGTGAGTAATAACATCACCGAACTTCGCGAAACGTTAATTTTGTTAGGCGATTTATTACCTGAGAAATATTATGCAGAGGCGATTGAGTGGAGTTTGAAATCGCTTTAAAAATTTTACGGTTAGACGTTTAAAAAATAAAATAACGAATATCAGGATGTATATATGGAAAATTCTGAAGTTAAACAACATATTGATGATGCCAACATCATTAAACAAGATCCAATTACTCTTGCAGCCCCCAAACCTATATGGTTGGAATTCCTTTGGGTATTCTCAACCTTTTCCTTTTATAGTTGCTTCTGGCTAGTTAAGCGAATAAATGAAATAAAAAAATGGAACCAATCCAACCTCACACCTTGGTTATGGTTTTTCGTTCCTTTATTTGCCATTTTTCAAATTTTCGCTTTCCCTAAAATGGTTGGAGAAATTCAAACCATTCAAAAAAAACTCAATCTACCACTTTGGACTGCATGGTCTTTTAGTTGGCACTTGATAATATTCGGAACAACAGTATTTTTTAATATCTCTGACACATATGAGTTTCCCAGTTGGACGCTGATTGTTGGATTATTAGTTATATCCACCCTCTACTCTGTGCTGGCGAACCAAATAAAAACTATCAAGCTTGCATCAACAGATATATGTCTAAAAGAACCAACCAAAGCTCTGCGCATAATTGAAATAACTATCGTTTCTATACTATCTATTATTATGCTTATTTTTTTACTATTCATTGCTTACGAGGGGTTTAAAGGTAGAGCGTTAGAAAATTTTAATACAGGAGATACCTATAAAAACTCTGAAGATAACTTTCAAGTACCCATCATTGGGAAAGGATGGATACGTGTTAATACTGGAACCGTTTCGGATGGATCATCTATAACTGAATTTAAAGGCCCCCTGGAAAACATGTACTTTGTAGTGTTTAGTTATAACAAGAATGATGAAACGATAAGTTCAATATCAACTAGCAGGTTATACAATATAAAAGATTCAACTCCCAGCCCGCAATGCACCCAAATACGACATTTAGATAAAAAACAAACTGGAGTTGTGGTAAAAATTGTTTGCAAATCAAACTTATTAGGTTCACCAACTGTAGAAACTGCAACAATATTTGAAACGGAAGATAAGATAATTGAAACATATGGATATTTATCTAGTATGCGCAACACTTTCAAAAAGTATGAAAATGATTTCATCAATATGGCTTCAGGATTTCAACATTATGAAAAATAGCTATCGGATATTTCTATTTTTATATATTTTGATTGCAGCAAGCTTTTCTCAAGCAGAGATCTCGTGGCCAAAAGATAATTTACAACTATCGGAAGCGATTACTAAAATAATTCAGTCCGTTCAGGAGAGTGTGCCAAATGAACACGCTGAAATTTATTCAAGTTATGATATTCATATAAAAGATAATAGAGCAATTCAACGCATCATTCGAATCTATTATTTTCCTAATAATAAAAGCATTCAAAATAATGGCGCAGAATATCTCACCTTTAATGAGAAACTTGATCAGGTAAAAATTAACTACCTAGGCAGCTTAACCAAAGATAAAAAATTTATTTCTGTTAGTAAATCTGACTTAAAGATTAATGATTCAAATACATATAATACATTTTCCAGCCACAAATATGGTGTATTTAATTTCCCTGGGCTAGATGTTGGTTCATTTGGAATTTTAGATTACACAATAACACGAGACATTTCCAAACAAGAAACTGATTGGAGCAGGGAGTTATTTGTTGAATATATTTATCCAAGAATGAATTTTAATCTTAGTCTTTCCTGGCCTGCAGATCATCCTATTTTTTGGAAAACCAATAATAAATACCTGACCTGTACGGAAGAATCAAACACATTAACTTGCTCGGGAAAGAATATCCCTGCAATAAAAACCGAAGACAAAATTTATTGGGCAGATCAATTTGAATCCATTCAAATTGGCAGCTATACATCATGGGATCAAGCCATATCCCATTCTTTAGATAAATTTTTTCTGGCAATTGATTCACATGAAGATGAAATTGGAAAGTTTGTAGATGGCCTCGTTGGAGAAGAAGAAAATATCGAAAAAAAGATCGATATCATTTACAAATTTGTTTCTCAGGAAATTCAATATGTTTCACATTCTGAGCATGGAAATGCAATCACCCCCCATTCAGTAATACGAACACTCAATAAACGTTTCGGGGATTGTAAAGATAAGGCTGCATTATTTTACAGTATGCTTAATGACATAAATGTCAAAGCCGTGCCCGTTTTGGTTGCAACAGATCGTACCAAGCCAGCCAGACTGGCTATACCTTCATTAAATTATTTTGATCATATGATTGTTTGCTTCCAAGTTGATAAAAAAAGAGCTTGTGCAGATCTCACCAACAACAATTCCGATTGGCGCTATATATCACCTTACATTCAGGGAAAATCTGCACTTTTTCTTGCCCACAACAACACGCCGAAAAAATTATATTCCAGCTCTACTCGATGGAAATCAGAGACTACAACAAAAATTGAATTCGATAAATTAGGCGGACAAAAGGAAAACTCAACAAGACACTATTTTTATGAGTATGCCAGTACCTACAGAGCAGAATTGAATGCATTAACAAAAGATGAAATTAATAAAAAATTACTAGATTCCTATAATGACATAGTAGCAAAAGACATAAATCCATCTTTTAAGATTTCCGGCTTAGAAGACGTAACGCAACCAATAAAGATAAAAAGCGAAGCCGTCTATAAACCATTTATTGATCCGGAACTTGATTTGGATTATACGGAGCAAGACGCATGGATTAAATCTGAACTCGACAGCATTAAGATTAGCAATGAAGACTATGAGTCTTTTATCAGTGGTATAGAGGCACGTTCAAATTATACTTTCAATGTTTCAATCTTGTGGAGTCTTCATATTCTACCCTCCGACTTGGAGCTCACACACAAATTTGGAAAATTATCGAGAAAATCAACCCAATCACAAAATGGTGAGCTAGTGGTTAATACTGTCGTTAATATTCCACAACAAACCATTACTCCCGAGTCTATTAAAGAATTTAATAAGATGATTGACCTATTTAAACGAGAATCGAATATCTATTTTTATGCAAAACTTAAATAAAAACTAATCATCCCGCACCAACACTTCCAACAGCTCAATTTCAAAAATCAAATTGGAATTGGGTTTAATTACTGGTCCCATTTGACGCTCCCCATAAGCGAGATGAGATGGGACAAAAAGTTTTCTTGTACCGCCCACTTTCATTCCTATCAACCCTTGATCCCAACCTTTAATCACTCGACCGGTACCAATTACACATTGAAATGGTTTGCCGCGATTATGCGAAGAATCAAATTCTGTTCCATCTTCCAACCAACCTGTGTAATGCGCAGTAATTAACGCACCTTTTTCGATGGAGCTTCCAGAACCAACAATAATGTCTTCGATTTTTAATTCATTCATCATTTAATTCTCATGTATATTGGGGTGCAATATCCAGGCTCAACACAACCCGGTGCTCATAAGAACCATCATAATTCGGAATCGCAACTGGCAATCCTTTTTCATTATATTCAGATGCTTTGAATCCAAGTTTATGATGAAAAGCAACGGACTTTTTATTTCGAGGTGAAGTGACGCATTTAATAACAGTTATTTTTTGACTTTTGCAATGGGCGATAAATTCCAGGTAAAGCCGAGTGGCTACTTTGTTTTTTCTGTATACAGGATCAACACCAACAAAATGAACATAGCCTGTTTCTTTGCATGTCTGGGAAACAAAACCAATCAGAAAGCCAATAACTTTCCCATTTTCTTCAAACACAAAACTGGATTGTTGAAAGTGAATAAAGAACAAGCGAGGCAACATATCCACCATATTTCTACCGCCCCACCAATCATTCAGGTGTTGAATCAGATATTCGTAATCGCTTTCACAAATATTTCTGATCACACTTTCACCAGAATCAATTTCTATTTCTCTTGATTGAAAACCAGAATATGGCACAGAAAATAAGCAGCAACGGTAATATAAATGCGCTTACATACTCTTCACTATATCGATGCGATAAAATCCCTGCTGAATCTAAAAAGTCAGCAGCAATAAATGTGGCTATCGTATAAACAGGAATCCATAACAAAAAAAATAACAGAGATAAAATTGCATACTGCCAAAGCTTCACACTTTTATATGCGCACCTAACAATAATGGCCGAAATAATAAATGCCAATGCAGCCGTTGGAACACCAATGTACATCACAAACAAACCCTGTCCATGTGCGTAAACAAATGGGGAACTCTGGATACAAAGGAATGCCAATATGAATTTGGCGGCAGATTCTGGTTTAACCATGAGCAGGATTATGTGAACTAATTGGCATCAATCCTACATAAATAGATCTCCAAAGTGCAACCAATCTATCAAAGATACCTGATTCACTTTGGAGTAAAAACTACTGGCCAGTACCCCGTGTAACGAAATAGGATGCCATTGCTACCAGTCTGTCCAACGCGTAACCCACCAAACCTACATAGATTAGCGCGAGAATAATGTCGCTGATACGAGAAGAGTTCCACGCATCCCAGATAAAAAATCCTATACCAACACCACCCACCAACATCTCGGCCGCAATAATTGCCAGCCAGGATAAACCTATACCAATTCTTAATCCGGAAAAAATATAAGGCGCAGCTGCAGGCAACATAATTTTATAAAAATATTGAATACCGCTTAATCTAACTACCCGCGCCACATTACGATAATCCAACGGAATATTTCGCACCCCTACAGAGGTGTTAATAATAATTGGCCAAATCGACGTAATAAAAATGACAAAAATTGCAGAAGGATGACTGTCTTGAAATCCAGCAAGGGATAAAGGTAACCACGCCAAGGGTGGAACCGTGCGCAATACCTGAAATAAAGGATCAAGTCCACGCATGGCCCATATTGATTGGCCCACTAAAATTCCCAATGCTACGCCTGCTATTACTGCCAGCGAATATCCCACAGCAACACGCTTTAAACTGGCGAGTAATTGCCAGCCCATACCTACATCAGTTCCGCCATTATCGTAAAAAGGATTTTCAATCAGATAACGCGTTTCTTCAATTACTGTTGTTGCTGAAGGCAGAGCAGAATCCGGTTTGGAGCAAGCGATTTGCCAAACCCCTACCAGCACGGCGATAACTAAAAATGCAGGCACTACTCTCACTAAAAAATAACTCGCAACTTGTTTCAGGCGCGCAACGGGGCTGCGATACTCATCCACAATTCCGTCGCTGCTGATGCTGGATTCGGCCATAGTCTATGCCCCTTACGCCATATATTTGATAGCCAGGCTATCGAGATAGGCTTTAGGATTTTCCGGATCAAATATCTTTCCATCGAAGAATTTTTCGATACCACGTGAAGTGCTGGCAGGAATTTCTGCAGCTGGAACGTTCATGGCTTTTGCTGCCAGCCGCCACAAATCCTCGCGATTGACTTTATCGACCAAAGTTTTGGTATCGGTAGTTCCCGGTAAATAACCCCAACGAATATCTTCAGTTAAAAACCATAAATCGTGGCTCTTGAAAGGATAGGAAGCAAAATCTTTCCAATAACGCATTTGCTCCGGACTATTTTTGACAACCTTGCCGGTACCGTAATCAAAATCGCCTTTTAAACGATCGACTACATCTTTAAAAGGTGCGCCAATCCATTTACGATCCGAGCAAATTTTTGCAACTTCTTCGCGATTTTCCATTTTCTCGCAAAACATTTGCGCTTCCATTACTGCCATTAATAAAGCTTGTGTGGCATTGGGATTTTTTTCTATCCAATCGCTACGCATTGCAAATGCTTTTTCAGGATGGTTATGCCAGAGTTCGCTGGTGGTTAGCGCTGTGTAACCAATCTTTTGATTAATCAGTTGATGGTTCCAGGGTTCGCACACACAAAAAGTATCCATGTTGCCCACTTTCATATTGGCAACCATTTGTGCAGGTGGAACTACGATAGTCGAAATATCTTTATTGGGATCTATACCAGCAGCTGAAAGCCAATAACGCATCCACAAATCATGCGTGCCACCCGGAAAAGTTACTGCAGCATTTACTGCTTTGCCACTGGCTTTTTTAGCGGCTATAGCAGCTTTAAAACCTTTCGCGGTGACATCCAGTTTTAAATCCGAATATTCTTTTCCGACTGAAATGCATTGCCCGCCCAAATTCAATCGCGCGAGAATTGACATAGGTACAGGTTGATTGTTTGCCGTCATTTTTCCAGTGGTAATCAAATAAGGCATAGGCGATAAAATATGTGCACCATCAATACCATTATTTGCAGAACCCAATACCAAGTTATCGCGTGTAGTTCCCCATGAAGATTGCTTTAGCACTTCAACTTCGGTCATACCGTATTTCGCAAAAAATCCTTTTTCTGCTGCAACAAATAAAGGTGCCGCATCTGTTAACGCAATAAAACCCAATTTGGCTTTCGTGGTTTCAACAGCTGCAGTTGCCGCATAAACCACACTGCGTAAACTACCCGGCAAGACACCCAACGCAGCAACACCTGCTGCTGCAGTCAAACCGGTTTTCAATAATTTTCGACGATTTAATTGAATAGAAGATTCAGTATTTTGTGTCTTTTCATCATCGGGGAATTGTGGATGATCCATAGTATGACCTCGTGTAAATATGGGTATTGATTGAATGTCAATAGCGTTAAAGCACAATCGATGCCAAATAAGGAACAAGATGAGAAAAGTGACAGTTGAAAATCTCAACTTGCCATTAAAAATAAAAATTTGATTTTTAATGGAGCAATATTTTTTGATTATTTAAAAATATGTAAATTTATGATGCATTTTAGACAATCATTTTTTATCGTCTTTGGTGCGATTTTGCGTAACGATTTAAATTCAACAATAAATTTATCTGCGGAAAGTGCCTTGGCTTGCTTGAAAAGAAATATGCCATCAAGCTTTCTGCACCATGATGAATCACAAAAGCGTCTGATTTAAGCCATAGCCATTCACTAATCCCTGGTGCCGTACAATAAATGTCCGCAATACCTCAAATTGGCTTATTCAATTTGGTGGACAGCGTCAGATCGCCTATGATGCGCGACATTCCATTAGCAAGATCCATTAATAGAAGGACTCCATCATGAGCGACGTACAACATCATCGTTTGATTATTCTGGGCTCCGGCCCTGCGGGCTACACAGCGGCCATTTATGCAGCGCGTGCCAACCTCAAGCCTGTAGTCATTACGGGTATGCAGCAGGGTGGTCAGTTAACCACCACTACCGAAGTGGAAAACTGGCCTGGTGGCCCGCATGATCTGCAAGGGCCGGATTTGATGGTGCAAATGCAAGAACACGCCGAGCGCTTCAATACCGAAATTATTTTTGACCATATTCATGAAACACATTTAAGCGAAAAACCCATACGTTTGGTGGGCAACAATACCTATACCTGTGATGCCTTGATTATTGCGACAGGCGCATCAGCACAATATTTGGGATTGCCATCAGAACAGGCGTTTATGGGACGTGGGGTGAGCGCCTGTGCAACCTGTGACGGATTTTTCTACAAAGATCAAAAAGTCGCCGTTATCGGTGGTGGCAATACAGCGGTTGAAGAAGCTTTGTATTTGTCCAATATTGCCAGCCACGTGACCCTGATTCACCGTCGCGACAAACTTAAGTCAGAAAAAATTCTGCAAGATAAACTATTTGCCAAAGCTGCAAACGGTAATATCACCTTGTTGTGGAATCATCAATTAGATGAAGTGGTCGGCGACAAAGGTGTCACGGGTTTGAAGTTGAAAAGCACTGTTGATGGCAGCAGTAAACAAATTGATGTTGCCGGTTTGTTTGTCGCCATCGGCCATAAACCCAATACCGATATTTTTGCTGGCCAACTGGATATGAAAGACGGCTACATCATAGTGAAAAGTGGATTGCAGGGTAATGCAACCGCAACCAATATTCCCGGTGTGTTTGCAGCAGGTGATGTGGCAGATCATGTTTATCGCCAAGCGATTACTTCATCAGGTGCTGGTTGTATGGCAGCACTGGATGCAGAAAAATATCTCGACGATTTGGCTTAAATAGCGGAATGAAAGTCCTGTTAATAAAAATGTCCTCCATGGGGGACATTTTTCATACATTCCCGGCAGTAACCGATTTGATTCAATGCAGGCCCAATATTGAATTACATTGGGTTGTTGAAGAAGGCTTTGCCGAAATTGTTTCGTGGCATCCCGGTGTTAAACGAATTATTCCGATCGCTTTACGGCGATGGATGACAATGCGTAACAAGGCTGCCTGGCAAGAATTTAAACAATGGAAATCAGAGCTCAATCAAACACAATATGATTTGGTTATTGATGCACAAGGTTTACTTAAAAGTTTGGTCATCGCCAAATCCAGCAAATCAAATAACATTCAAGGCTTTGATAAAAAATCGGCGCGCGAATCCTGGGTCAGTTTTTTTTATCATCAGAGTTATTTTGTCGATAAAAATCTGCACGCCGTACAACGTACCCGACAACTGCTGAGTAAAATTGGCCAATACCAGATGCATGAATCTTTCACTTTTGGCATCCAACAATATTTCGCTCCTATCGAAAAAAAACCAAAACAATTAATTTTTATTGTCGGCACCAGTTGGAACACCAAACTCTGGGCAGCTGAACAATGGAAACAATTAACAAAAATTGCGCTCGCAGAAGGCTTTCAAGTTGAAATTATTTGGGGCAGCGAAAACGAAAAAACGCTAGCCGATGATATTATGCGGGAATGTTCTGGCGCGACACGCCCTTGCGAACGAATGAGTATCACGGCTGTTGCTGAAAAATTGGTAGCCGCAACTGCAGTGGTAGGTTTGGACACCGGTTTCTCTCATCTTGCAGGCGCACTGGAAATTCCTACCATCGCACTTTATGGCCCGACATCCCCTGCAAAAGTAGGTTTGATTGGTGAGCACACTGACAACTTACAGTTGGAAAATTCATTGGAATGTATGCCGTGCCATAAACGTCATTGCAAACTTCTGCCAGAAAAATCCATTGATTGCCCCCCCTGCTTATCAAACATTCAATCCAGAAGGGTATGGGAAGTATTGCAACAAAAAATATCAACAAATAGTCATTATTAAATATTTGTTACATTCATTCCGATACATCATTTTGTCATGAATCCACCTGTAGACTTTGGATATTTTCGATATCTGAATATCTCATGAGGGAGAATTTTCATGACACCCCAAAATATCGGAGTCATTGTTACCACCTATAATCAACCTGAATGGTTACAGAAAGTGTTGTCGGGCTATGAAATGCAATCCGATAAATACTTCACATTAATAATCGCTGATGACGGCTCAGGCCTTGAAACACGCAAGGTGATTGAATCTTTCCAACAAAAAAATACGATGAATATTCAACATATCTGGCACGCCGATGAAGGGTTTCGCAAATGCCAAATACTGAATAAAGCGATTGACCAAACTGATTGCGATTATCTCATTTTTACTGATGGCGACTGCAGTCCCGAAACAGATTTCGTTCGCAAACATAAACAATTGGCAAAATCCGGCTATTTTCTTTCCGGTGGTTATGTGAAATTAACAACTGAGGTTTCGCGCGCAATCAATATGCAAGATATTGAAAAAGGCGTAATTTTTAATGCGTCATGGTTAACCAGCAAAGGACAACCGTCAAACCATAAATTATGGAAACTTTTCAAAAGTCAAAAACTTAAATCCCTACTGAATTTATTAACACCGACAAAAGCAACATGGAATGGGATGAACAGTTCTGCATGGCGGAAAGACATTATCGCCTGCAATGGTTTTAATGAAGATATGCAATACGGTGGTTTGGACAGAGAACTGGGTGAAAGACTGAAAAATTACGGATTAAAAGGCAAACAAGTGCGTTACACAGTAAGTTGTTTGCATCTGGATCATCCGCGCGCTTATGACACACCGGAAACCTGGAGAAAAAATTATATTATTCGCAACGAAGTCAAGCGTACAGGACGTTATTTGGCATTTAATGGCATCCAAAAAATCACACCGGCCTATAACTGATCATTAAGGGTTTTCTCTGAAAAAAATTGCTTTTATAGGTCGAAAACAGGGAGTTGGTCGCTGGTCTTTCATGCAAAACGGGCTTGAGCGTGCACGTCTGAATGAACAACAGGCGTTAATTGAAAATAAAGCTTTGACCATTGTAGACAACCCGCAACAGGCCGATTTTGTTCAGATTAGATTAAACCCTGAACAAACTTCACGTTCTACCTTAAAAAAAATTCGTTATTTATTAAACCACATACCAACCAATGTCCGCATATTTAATCACCCTGACACTTTTCATCTATGCGCTGAAAAACATTTAACTTATCAAGCATGGCAGGATGCAGAACTCAACACACTCAAATATGATATTTGGTCATTCTGGATACCAGCGAAGGAACAAATAAAAAAAATTAGACTTTTCATGCAGGGATCACCGGCTTATTTTCGAACGCATAATGAAGATTCAGGCAAAGGTATTGTCTATTTAACTGGGCAGGAAACCGATGAGCAACTTAAAACAATTATTTATCGATTGCGTTGGCGCTGTATTACCAATCGTGTTTCTCGTTCACAAGCGCTGATTACTGCCGAAGTGGATAATCGCATCAACCACTGTGGGCAGGTTTTTCGTGTGCATTGGGTTAATGGAAAAATTATCGGCGGTTATGCATTGGTGGGCAAGGATAAAATTATTCACGCCAGTGATGTACAATTTGAAGACTTGAATGAATTTGTGGCCGCTAATAAAGTACTTTATCAATGGATGCACGACCCTTATTGGTTGTCATTATGGACAAAAGCCATGAAAACTTTATCACTGGATTTCGGTGCATTGGAATTTTTCTGCGTTAACAACCAACCGGTTTTTTTGGAAGCTAATCCCATGTGGGGAGGACATCATCGATTTGGTAATGCTGAACTGACCGAGTGGTTAAAAAATTCAACGTCGGAAGAGTTGAAAACCCAAATTCCCAATATATTTCAATGGCTGGATTCTAACGGGTTTTATCAAAAATATTGGCGCGCATTAACCAATACCTGATTTGGCGCCTGAGTGGAATTTTACGTTTTAATGGCACACCGTTGCGACGAATATAGTCCTCTACAGCATCCATCATTCGTTCTGCTGATTTTCCATCACGGTAAGGGTGATACTCCAATCCTACTTCAGAAATAAAAGCCTGATTGGATGTTAATAATGCCAAAGCTTGAGGAATCACATCTTCTGCAGAGGAACAATCCATCCATGCCGGATCGGCATTGGATGTATTGAGTGTCACTACCGGCTTATTCATTAACAGAAACTCATACACTGCAGAAGATGTATCGCTAATCATTAAATCCGCAACAATCAACAACGGAATTAAATTATCTTCATCAACTACTGTTACCAAAGGATGATTGGCAAAAGTCGTTTTATATAAATCCACTGTTTCTTTGTCCATTAGCGGATGGAATTTTACCAATACTTTTCCTATTACCCCGGCGTTGTCTGAATTAAGTTCCGTCAGCTTTGGCAAGAGCAGATTGGCTGAAGTTAATTTGGGAGAAAATGTCGGAGCAAATAAAATAGTTTTTTTAGTTTTGTCCAAACTATATTTAGCGTATAAAAAACTGGCATCTACCGAGCCATCGAACAAACAATCCAGTTTTGGCCAACCCGTTTCAACCACTTCGAAATTACGATGTTGTTTGGCGAATTCCTGAAATACCCGTGTGAAATAAGGGCCTTGCGTTAAATACAAATCAAAATAATCACGAATACGAAAGTGCCCTTTTTTTTCACCGGCAAAACCGTGAAAAATTTGCACTTTTACACCTCGAAAATAATAAGGCACATCATTGGCAGGCACAAAAATCATATCCGGTGCAAAAAAATCAATGTCGCGATGTGAACCGGTGAAAGAGGATACAGCTTTGAAAGGAAATTTGTCGTAAACATCTGCACGCAAATACCAGAGAACCTGATAGCCACGCGCCTTCGCCACCTTCTCAAGGGGACTCAGAATGGAAAAGGAATACGCCTGGCAGCAGTAAAGAACGACTTTCATTATTACAGATCCGGAATTGATCTGACTGTTTCAATGACAGATGTTGTGGAAATAGAAGGCGTACGAGGCAAATAAACCACCTTGCAGATATCAGAAAAGACATCAAATTTTCCAGCCCAATCATCACCCATCACTAAAATATCACCTTTGTACTGCAGCAGATATTGGCGCTTCAACTCCAGAGACTCTTCCAAAAACACTTCATCAACATAACGAATCGATGAAATGATCGCCATACGCTCTTTCTCTGAATACACAGGATTCCGGCCTTTTTTGGACATATTCAACGCATCTGACGACACACCTACGATCAATTTATCACCAAGTTCACGTGCACGTTTCAAAATACGCACATGGCCATAATGCAAAATATCGTAAGTACCAAAGGTCATGACTATCATAGAAGGATCCGGAGGAATTGATAAAGCGGCAGATTTTATCCCGATAGCCAAGAGACTAGCAATAATCCGCATAAATCCTGACAATAGCGCACCTTTTTTCAGCACTCCTACTCGATTATGACAGCGATTTTGTTTTCCAAACCCCAAACACAGCCCTGGTTGCTGGCGTTCAGTTTTCTCAATGCACTCACAATGGCACTCATCAGTCTGGGAATTTCTACAGACGATTATTCTGTAATTGAGTGGGGTTATAGAGGTCTTGGGTTAATTATTCAATTCACATTGATCAGTTTTTTATTGGCATTATCCATCACCTTAATCAGCCTGATTTTTGCTTCGCTGAAAAAAACACTGGCGATCATTTTGTTTGCTTGCGCGCAATTATTAATTATCACCAACCTGCAAATTTATTCGCTTTATCATTTCCATATTAATGGCATGGTAATGAATTTGTTATTCAGTGGCGCCCTGCTGGAAAATATTGCTTTCTCATGGCAAATGTGGGCAAGTATTTTGATTATTTTTCTATTCAGTATCTTGATTCAATTTTTATTTTTGTATTTCATTGAAAAACGTGGTTGGTTGAGTTCAATATCAGGAAAACGCTGGATAAGTGGATTTTTAGTGTTTGAAATTCTGTTTATTCTACTCAACGGTTTAGCTGACGGATTCAAATGGGAAACCGTTACCAGCCAGAATCGTTATATTCCCTGGTTACCACCTATCACTATGCGATCCCAACTAAAAAAAATGGGCTTCGATATCAACACCAGCAAACCGGTCAACTTATCCGTTAAATCTTCCGGCATTCGTTATCCACTGGAACCACTCAATTGCCCTAAAGAAAAACCGCTCAACATCGTTTTTCTGGTTGTTGATTCATTACGGTTTGATATGGTGACGCCAGACATCATGCCTTTCACGGCAACATTAAAAAAGCAGGCGCTGAATTTTGATAATCATTTCAGTGGCGGTAGCTCTACCCGTTATGGCATGTTCAGTTTGTTCTACGGATTAAACGGAGCTTATTGGCACCCCATGTTAACCCATGAACGTGGTAGCGTTTTGTTTGATCTGACATTGGAAAAACAATATCAACATTTTATTTATGGCAGTACCAAATTAACTTTCCCGGAATTCGACCGAACCATTTTTTCAAAATTACGAACGAAATTAAACAAAGGCCCGCATAAAACCAGTGCTGAAAATGATGCAGAAATTAGTAATCAATTAATTAACAAAATCGATGCTGCCGATACCACCAAACCTTTTTTCGGATTTTTATTTTATGATGCCCCGCATGCCTATAGCTTGCCGGAGAACTATCCAAAAGTGTTTGAACCCAGACTGGATAACGTTAATTACCTGGCACTGGATAACAACTATGATCCCCTGCCCTTTTTGAATCTGTATAAATCAACTGCACATTATGTTGACCAGCAAATTCAAAAAGTGATCAACCATTTACAAGATCGTGCATTAATGGAAAACACCGTTATTATTATTACCAGTGACCACGGTCAGGAATTTAATGAAACTGGCGGCAATTATTGGGGGCACAACAGTAATTTCAGCATCTGGCAAACCAAAGTTCCTTTGTTAATTTTATGGCCCGGAAAAGTATCGCAGACTTACACCCACCTGAGTTCACATGAGGACATAGTACCCAGCATAATGCAAGAGTTAATGGCTTGTACAAATCCGATTGGCAGTTATTCAACCGGGCGATCTTTGTTTGATCAAACGGGGCAAGATTCACAGACTCGCAGCTTGTTAATGGAAACCTGGACAGAAAGAGCTATTTTTTATCAAAATAAAATTTTCTTTTTCGATAACTTAGGTAAAGGAAAAGTTTACGATGAAAATTACCGGGTATTGAATAATCAAACACTACCTGCTGCAGTGATACAGGATAACCTGGAAAAACTTTCACGATTTCTAAAGCACTAAATCATGACAGATTCAACTATCGATAAATCTATTCTTTTTAATTCTGATCATTATCAGGGTGAGATAGTTTCTGTTTATTCCGATCAACTTGTTATCAATCAGTTAAGCGACATCCAATCACTACTCAACTCTGCTACCGCAAGCAGACTTTCAAGAGGTGCTGATTACGTTGTGAAATGTCAATTAATACTGGCTACCGGCCCGGTATGGATAGCCGTGAAGGTATTTAAACAACAGGCATTCTGGAAAGACTGGTACGATAAAAAAAATAAATCCAAAGCTCAACGTTCTTTTATTGCCGCGCGTTTTTTACAACAAAATAAAATTGGCACACCAGCACCTATTGCCTGGTTTGAACTATGGCAAGGTAGTCGATTAAAAGAAAGTTACTACATATGTTTATTTGAACCGTCAGATTGTTTTCGCGATTTAATTAGCAATATTTTGTGGGAAAAACGTAATAGCGAACCCTTGATGCAACTCTTATTGCATTTAGCTCCTGCTGTTCGGGCCATGCACGATGCGGGTTTTATGCATGGTGACATGGGCAACCAGAATATTTTTATTCCCCGAAAAGTGAGTGGTGATTGGCTGACACCGCAGTGGATAGATTTAAACCGCAGCAAAATATTTGATCGCCCGCTGAATGCTAAAGAACGTGCATTTGATATTTCACGAATGATTATGCCCAGTGGCTATCTGCGATGGTTTTTATATATTTATTCCAACCATCAACCTATAGACAAAGATCTTGAACAATATGAAGAATCCTATCGCAAGACTTTTACGCGCCATAGACGCAACAGCAAATTTCGCCATCCGATTCGCTATCTAAAACGTAACAAAAATGTACGCAGCGTTTATCCTCATCCAAAAAATGTTTGGTTATGGGACGAAAAAACAGCACAACCCATGATTACCATGACCAAAAAAGACAAAGCCCAATATCGCGAATGGCGCTTTATGTTAAGTTCTCTCTGGAAAACACTAACTGCTTTGCCACAGGTTTGGATTGAATACAAAAAACAATTACCGCAAGGCTTTCAACGAGCGGTTGATATGAAAAACCGAATTGGTTTTGCATTGCATCCCAAAGCAGATTATCTGGAGCAGGAACTGATTTTACATAAACGATTAAATCAACCGCCTGTGTTAATTCGTTTTTATCATCACGAAACAGCTACCGATTGGCAAAAGTCCATAACACTGATTAATCAACTAAAAGATGACAAGGTGTTGGTCACAGCAGCATTGATTCAGGATAGACAAGCGGTGATCAATCCGGATTCATGGAAATCTTTTTTAAATATTGTCATTCCGGCAATCGCAAACGCGGTTGAACATATTGAAATCACTCACGCGTACAACCGGGTCAAATGGGGCATATGGAATAATCGTGAGCTTATTGGGCTTATGCAACCTGCGTTTGAACTACAAAAAATATACCCGCATATTCAATTAACAGGCCCAGCCTGTATTGATTTTGAATACGCTCCTGTTATTGCCGCATTAAAATCATTACCAAAATCATTTCATTTTTCTGCTTTGTCGCATTTACTTTACGTTGACCGTCGAGGCGCACCTGAAAATCGGCAAGGAAAATTTTCAACATTGGAAAAAGCTGCCTTACTGAAAAGCCTGGCGGTGATTTCACCCAACTGCGAAAATAAAGTCATCATTTCAGAGGTCAATTGGCCGATAAAACACACCGGCATTTGGTCACCTGTCATTTGTCCTTACATCACCCCCAAATGGCGCAAACTGGAACCGGGTGAACCAGAAGATATTTATGCACATTTTATGTTGCGTTACTTGGCCATCACAATTTGTTCAGGTTATGTTGATCGGGTTTTTTGGTGGCGCTTGTCTGCACACGGTTATGGCTTAATTGATGATCAGGATAATTTTCGTGAGCGCCCGGCTTTTACTGCACTGGCCTTTTTTCTGACATTATTGGGTGATGCCCGATTCGAAAAAAAATGGGCAAGCAATGCAAACTCTTATCTACTTGAATTTTCAAAAGGTAAAGAACGTTATTTAATGGCTTGGTCTACCGCAGGATCACAAAATATTACCGGACTCCAATATAAAGCAGCATGGGATTATTTAGGTAATTCAACAACCACTCCCGAGTTGAATAATGCACCCGTATATTATTTGCTGGCTACAGACCATGACATTTAAGATTCGCTTAAGCTATCAAAATTAAACTCCCCCGGTATGTTTAACATCGATTTTTGTGAATTCTCATTCGTGAGCTATTGATTATGATAAAAGCCCTTTCCAATTTTTTATTTTCAGGCCCCTATCGATTTTTATTCCGCATGTTACTGATCAGCTTGATCTTCCTGAGCATTAGTCGTACAGGTTTACTGATTTGGCAATATGATCGAGTTGCTGCAACCGACCAGCTGATGAATATTATCATTCAAGGCATTCGCGCCGACTTGATTATGGTCAGTCTGTGGATCTTATTTCCTTGCCTCATTATTTTATTGTTTAAACCCAATCAATGGAAAAATGCCTGGGAAAAATTTTCTTATTATTGGGCTGTTGCAGGTGCTGTACTGATAATTTTTATGGAATTGGCAACGCCCAGTTTCATTATGCAATATGACCTTCGCCCCAATCGCCTTTTTATTGAATATCTAAAATATCCCAAAGAAGTATTTTCAACTCTCTGGAATGGTTTTCGTATTCCTCTGATTTTGGGCGTAACACTGAGTATTGCTCTGGGTTATTTGTCTGCGCGTTTTATTCGCGACAAAAAACCTGTCGTCAATCAGGTTTCATGGCCAATCATTCTGCTGACATGGCCGTTGGTAATCCTGATTCTATTTGCAGCGATTCGATCAACTACTCAACACAGACCAGCCAATCCTGCATTGTTCGCAATTACCGGTGATGCCTTGGTGAATTCATTGGTTATTAGTTCAAGCTATTCAGTGGTTTTTGCCATCTACAATCTGAAGCATGAGGCCAAATCCAGCGAAGTCTATGGAAAATTGGATAGAGAAACTGTATTGAAAGAAAATTTAAGTTGGCCCTGGTTACAGGAATATCAATTTGATCATCCTGAATTGCCTACACTGCATTATCAAACTGCTGCCATAACCCGCGACAAACCACTGAATCTGGTTATTCTGTTACAAGAAAGTTTAGGAGCCACTTTCGTTGAAAGTTTGGGCGGCTTACCCGTTACTCCCAATCTGGAAAAATTAAAAGATGAAGGCTGGTGGTTTGAACAACTTTATGCAACCGGCACACGATCAGTCAGAGGAATTGAAGCCGTCACCGCGGGATTTATGCCAACACCCGCACAGAGCGTTGTCAAACTCTCGTTATCACAAAAGAATTTTTTTACTCTCGCGGATTTGCTAAAAAGTCAGGGCTATCACACCGAATTTATTTATGGTGGTGAAGCACATTTTGACAATATGCGAAGCTTCTTTACTGGTAATGGCTTCCAACAAATTATCGATATTCATGATATTAAAAACCCGGTTTTCGTTGGCAGCTGGGGAGCCAGTGACGAAGATTTATTTAATCACGCCCATGAACACTTGTTGCAACTGCATCAACAAAACAAACCCTTTTTCAGCCTGATTTTCTCTTCATCCAATCACGAACCTTTTGAATTTCCGGATGAACGAATCGAACTCTATGAACAACCTAAAAACACAGTGAACAATGCGGTGAAATATGCTGATTATGCCTATGGTGAATTTATTCGAAAGGCAAAAGCCAGCCCATATTGGGGAAATACTCTCTTTGTAATAGTTGCCGACCACGACAATCGCGTCTACGGCAATAATTTGGTACCCGTAGAAAAATTCCATATTCCCGCATTAATTTTAGGTGCAGATCTACAGCCGAAAAAAGTTAAACCTCTCGCAAGCCAAATTGATTTGGGACCTACCCTCTTTTCACTGATGGGTGTCTCTGGCAAACACCCAATGCCGGGGCGTGATTTCGTGCGTTTTCCGGATATTGATGGTCGCGCCATAATGCAATTCGAAGATTATTTTGCGCTGATGGAAGAAAACAAATTAACCATTTTGAAACCGGACGCCACGGCAGTAGCGGCAGAATATAATCGTACCGAAAAGAAAGTCCATTTATTGCAAACCCCGGTCACAAAGGCAGACAAACAAAAGGCCATTGCACATGTTTTGTTGCCATCGATTTTGTATAGAGAGCAGAGTTATCAAACATCAAAAAAGATAATTAAGCGAGACATTGCACGAATCCATTTTTCTAATTCCGAGTCGTCATCCCTGCGAAGGCAGGAATGACAATTAATTTTGATTCGTGCAAAAATTTCGAAGTAAATAATTTATCTAGCAAGCCAGATTTGATCCAATTTTTTACGTGATGATGGATTTTCTTTTTCGCGAAGGTTATCTGGCAGGCTTTCTTTGTTGCCTATTTTGCCTATAGCAGACGCAATTAACACATCATCGGTACCGGTATCTATACCCAAGTAATTTTCAATTTTTTGCTTTTGTATACCCGCCATACCATGACAATAAAACCCTTCGTGTTGAGCCTGCAACACCAAACTCATCCAGGCCGCGCCACAATCGAACGCATAATGCGCATTCGCTTTTCCATTATGTTCAAATTGTTTTTTCCCTATTAAAAAACAAATTACGCTGGCATCTTTTGCCCAGGATTGATTACTTTCGTTTAATAACAACAAATAGTCATTAAAGGTTTTTTCACTGGAAGTATAAAAACGCCAGGGCTGGGCATTAAAACAGGATGGTGCAAAACGGGCGGCATCCAAAATGCGCGCAAGAATTTCATCTGCTATAACAGTTTTAGTGAAGGCCCGTGGTGACCAACGGTGAGACAATTGCTCCAGAACACCGGAGAGTGGATCTCTTAATGAAAAATCAACTGACATACAATTCTCCAGATCAAAAAATAATACATTAATTCATCAAGTTTAATAACACGGTTTTTACTACTTCTCGCGCCGCTGTTGGCCGCCCCAGTGCTTTTGCTTTATGGCACATATCAGTTAATTTATCAGGATTTTCCAACAAATATTTAACGCGATATTCCAAGGTAATTGCATCGCAAGCTTTTAATGCAACACCTTGTTCCAACAAATAATCGGCATTACGCTCTTCCTGACCCGGAATAGGTGAATTTAAAATCATTGCTTTGCCCATAGCCAAACATTCTGAAGTTGAAAGCCCGCCAGGTTTGGTAATGACCAAATCCGAACAAGCCATAAGCATGTCAACCTTATCAGTAAACCCCTGCGGAAAAAGACAACCGGGATAATTTATTGTCATGGCTTGTAACTTTTTTAAAGTCTGTTCATTACGACCAGCCAATACCACCAATTGCATTGATGAATTAAGCCGTAAAAGATTTTCTGCCACTTTTTCCAAACTACCCAAACCTACCCCACCCCCCATTAATAACACTGTGGTCTTGCCAGGATCCAATCCAAATTCCTTCGCACAAGTGAAACGATCCAGTGGTTTCGCAAAACTCGGCATAATGGGAATACCTGACACCTGAATATTGTTGGCAGGAACACCCACAGCCCGCATGCGATAAGCCACCTCTTCGTTCGCTGCAAAATAACCTGTCATCTGCTCATGCACCCACATGCGATGCAAATCAAAATCCGTCACCTGTACCCACACTGGACAAGTTACATATTCTTTGCGAATCATACGATCAAGAATTTCAGCTGGAAGAAAATGCGTACAGATAATCGCATCCGGATTAAAATGTAAAATTTCCTGACGCAAAGCACGAGTGGATAAACGCTCAACACCTCTGCGAATTTTTTCTGACACACTATCTGCCTCTGTATCATGACTGACTTGATATAAATACCCCCAAAATGCCGGTAATTTGGCAACCATTTTTAAGTACAAATCCGAATAAAGTTTACGAAAAGTACCGGAAACAAAATCCAGTGCATCAAGATGAAGAATATGCAGTTCGCTATTGTCCTGAGCAGCCATCTCAATTGCTTGAGCCGCACGAACATGCCCGGCTCCGATAGAAACACTCAATAACAGAATTTTTTTGACCATCATATTTTTATTCCATTTATTTTCTACTATTTAAAAAATCGGTAAAGTTACCGACGCATTTATCCAACCAGTCAAAAATCAACTTCTGTTTTTTATCTGAAGCAGATTCAATACTTTGAACACAGGACACAATATAACGTTCTGATTTTTTAGCTAAATACAGCTTGAACTTTATTCGCCAGAAAGATTGTTCAACTGGTTTTAACTGAACATTGATACGCGAATTATCGATGACGGCCGTACCCGACTTAAGATGGAAATGTGCCGACAAGCTTTCAGGAACGAACAAATCAGACTTACGTAAATGCGCCTGAATATTTTTTTCTACAGCAGATTGATATTCGGTCGCCAGAGTTTTCCATGCAGTTTTGGTCCATGCATGCGGCACATGAGGCAAACGGAAATATTGCTGATCAAAGCCTAGTAAGTGAGCGCAATTTTGTTGCAATCCCCAAAAGCTGATGCGGGATTTTTTCTTGTCTTTTTTAAACCACTGAACAATCGGATTCCACCATTGCGCTGTTGGTTGTGTTCGCCATTTTCCGCGCAACACCACCTTATTATCTCGAAAAAAATCTTCAGGTGTTGTCGGGCTAATCAACACAAAATCATCATTTAAAAATAGAAATTGTTCCGCGAGATCCGGTATTTTCCAAAGCAACGAGCTGATCGCCATGCTGTTAAAACTGGGCAAGGAAGATTCATACCCCTGAAAAATCATCTTGTGATCAATAAGTTTGATACGGGATTCGAATTCAGTACCTTTGATTGTTTGCATTAACTGCGGTTGTTGATCATCAGTGACAATAAAAATAGTACGAATCCAGGGAGCAAATTTTATAATTGATGCAACACAATAATCCAATTCACCCGCATGATGAAAACGGGTTTTGCTGGCAGATTTAGGGCGAACACCACCAATTGATGCTAAATAATTTTCCAATTTTTTTGCATGTTTGGGATCACTGCCATCTACCCAGGTGATTACGGCATCTATTGGTTCTTGTTGCATAATTTTTTCTCGAATAATTGTTTACCTTCACCCCAACCCTCTCCCAGAGGGAGAGGGAGCTGCCCCCTTTTAATTAAATACGATAACTCAAAAAGCAGGGAGTAAATCCCCTCTCCCTCAGGGAGAGGGCTAGGGTGAGGGTCTTTAAAACAAAAAACCGATCACAAGGATCGGTTTTTCAAAACACATTGAACTTAAATATGTTCAACCTTATCAATTTCATATTCAACATCACCACCTGGCGCTTTCACAACCACAACATCGCCTTCTTCTTTGCCAACCAACGCACGCGCAATCGGCGAATTAACAGAAATTTTATTCGCTTTCACATCCGCCTCATCATCACCGACAATTTGATAGGTAGATTGTTGTTCAGTTTCTACGTTAATGATTGTCACTGTTGAACCAAAAATCACTTTTCCTGTATGTGGAATTTTGGTGACATCAATAATTTGTGCGTTGCTTAATTTGCCTTCAATTTCCTGAATGCGGCCTTCACAAAAACTTTGTTGTTCACGGGCAGCAGAATATTCTGCATTTTCTTTTAAATCACCATGCTCACGTGCTTCAGCAATGGCTTGCACTATGCGTGGACGCTGTACTTTTTTCAGATCTTCCAATTCTGCTTGTAATCTTTCAGCACCCTGCTGGGTCATAGGAAATTTTGCACTCATGCGCCTATCCTCTTATGTAAATCTTGCAAACGACGAACATCAATTTCACCGTCCAGGTCTTCATTTAACGCCATACACACTGCAATACCCGCTGCCAGTGTAGTGTTGTAATAAACGCGATGATTTTCTGCACTGCGACGAATTGACGATGAATCACGAGTGGCCTGACGACCTTCAACCGTGTTAATAATCAAATCGATTTCATCGTTTTTAATCATATCGACAATATGTGGGCGACCCTCCTGTACTTTATTAATGACTTGTACATTCAGACCCGCTTTTTGCAACACCGCTGCAGTACCACGCGTGGCAACCAGTTTAAAACCCAGCTCTGCCAAATCTTTACCAACACCAACTATGCCATCTTTATCCATATCGCGCACACTGATAAACGCAGTGCCTGATGAAGGAATGCGATTATTGGCACCCAATTGTGATTTGCCATAAGCCTCACCAAAAGTATCGCCCACGCCCATGACTTCGCCGGTGGATTTCATTTCCGGGCCGAGAATAGGATCAACAGCCGGAAATTTATTAAACGGAAATACTGCTTCTTTCACACTGAAATAAGTCGGAATGATTTCTTTGGTAAAACCTTGTTCTGCCAAAGAAGTTCCCGCCTGGCAACGTGCAGCAACTTTTGCCAAAGACACACCAATACATTTTGAAACAAAAGGTACAGTGCGTGATGCACGCGGGTTCACTTCGATTACGTAAATTTTTTCGTCCTGATAAGCAAGCTGTGTATTCATCAAACCTATGACGCCTAATTCAATCGCCATTTGTTTCACTTGCTCGCGCATTTCATTTTGCACTTCAGCAGGCAAAGAATAAGGTGGCAATGAACAAGCCGAATCACCTGAGTGGACGCCGCATTGTTCGATGTGCTGCATAATGCCGCCGATCACAACTTGCTTGCCATCCGAAACAGAATCTATATCCACTTCAATTGCGTTATTTAAAAAGTGATCGAGTAATACAGGTGCATCTTCAGACACTTGCACAGCAGTGCGCATGTATGTGCGCAACTCATCTTCTTTATACACAATTTCCATTGCACGACCGCCCAACACATAAGAAGGACGAACCACTAATGGATAACCCACACGATCAGCGGCAACCAACGCTTCTTCAAGCGAACGCACAATGGCATTTGGCGGTTGCAACAAACCTAATTTATGAATCATTTGTTGGAAGCGCTCGCGATCTTCTGCTTTATCAATGGCATCAGGGCTGGTGCCAATAATCGGCACACCTTCAGCTTCCAACGCACGCGCTAATTTCAATGGCGTTTGCCCACCGAATTGCACAATCACCCCAACCGGTTTTTCTTTTTGAACAATTTCCAGCACATCTTCCAATGTGACTGGCTCAAAGAACAAACGATCAGAGGTATCGTAATCGGTTGAAACAGTTTCCGGGTTACAGTTAACCATAATGGTTTCGTAACCATCTTCGCGCATCGCTAATGCGGCGTGCACGCAACAATAATCAAATTCAATTCCCTGACCAATACGATTGGGGCCACCACCAATTACCAGAATTTTTTTCTTGTCACTGGGATTGGCTTCGCACTCTTCTTCGTAAGTGGAATACATATAAGCAGTGGAGGTAGAAAATTCTGCAGCGCAAGTATCAACACGTTTGTAAACCGGGCGAATATTCAAACCCTGACGGTGATAACGTACCGCTTTTTCAGTCGTACCCAGCAAGAGCGATAAACGTTTGTCAGAAAAACCTTTTCGCTTTAATGCGAAAACATCATCAGCATTTAAATCCATTAAGGCTTTGCCGCGCAGAGATTGTTCAATCGAAATTAATTCTTCGATTTGCACTAAAAACCAGGGATCAATTTTGGAAAGATTGAAAACCTCATCAACACTCATACCCATACGGAAGGCATCGCCGACATACCAAATACGTTCAGCGCCAGGTGTTGCCAATTCCCGACGAACACGTGCAACACCTTCTTCAGTAGTGATATCGACTTTGGATTCAAAACCAGCAGAACCGACTTCCAAACCGCGCAAAGCTTTTTGCAAAGATTCTTGAAAAGTGCGACCAATCGCCATGACTTCGCCGACTGATTTCATCTGTGTAGTCAATCGTGCATCGGCCTCACCAAATTTTTCAAAAGTGAAACGCGGCACTTTAGTCACAACATAATCAATTGAAGGCTCAAATGATGCCGGAGTTGCGCCACCAGTGATGTCATTTTTTAATTCGTCGAGGGTGTAGCCCACCGCTAATTTTGCGGCGATTTTTGCAATCGGAAATCCTGTCGCTTTTGATGCGAGTGCAGATGAACGTGATACACGCGGATTCATTTCAATTACGACCATACGGCCATCAACTGGATTCACCGCAAATTGCACATTGGAACCACCCGTCTCCACACCGATTTCACGCAATACTGCAATCGATGCGTTACGCATGATTTGATATTCTTTGTCGGTCAGCGTTTGTGCGGGAGCAACGGTAATGGAGTCGCCTGTGTGTACGCCCATGGGATCAAAGTTTTCAATCGAACACACAATAATGCAGTTGTCATTTTTATCGCGCACCACTTCCATTTCGTATTCTTTCCAACCGAGAAGTGATTCATCAATCAACAATTCATTGGTCGGTGATAAATCCAAACCGCGTGTACAAATTTCTTCAAACTCATCCCAGTTGTAGGCGATACCGCCACCTGATCCACCCATAGTGAATGAAGGACGAATAATGCAAGGGAAACCAAATTCTTTCGGTGCTTCTTTCGCTTCTTCCAAGGTATGAACAATTTTCGCGCGCGCGCAAGAAAGACCAATTCGTTTCATCGCCTGATCAAACAAATTACGATCTTCCGCCATATTGATGGCTTCTTCTTTTGCGCCGATTAATTCAACATTGTATTTTTCCAACACACCATGTTTGGCCAAAGCCAAAGCACAGTTAAGCGCAGTTTGTCCGCCCATGGTTGGCAGAATCACATCAGGGCGCTCTTTGGCAATAATGCGCTCGACGGTTTGCCATTCAATCGGTTCGATGTAAGTGGCATCGGCCATGGCCGGATCAGTCATGATAGTCGCGGGGTTGGAGTTGACCAAAATCACGCGATAGCCCTCTTCACGCAAAGCCTTACAGGCTTGAGCGCCAGAGTAATCAAACTCACAGGCCTGGCCGATCACAATCGGGCCGGCACCCAGAATCAGAATGCTGTTTATGTCGGTACGTTTTGGCATGTTTGCTCCGTCTGTATTTTGTTTCGACGCTCATTTCGAGCATCTTGACCCCCTCCTAACCTCCCCCTTGCCAGGGTGAGGAACTGTCCCCTCCCCTGGCAAGGGGAGGGTTAGGGTGGGGTCAGGCTTTTTTACGAGCCATCATCAATTCAATAAAGTGATCGAACAAAGTATCCGCATCGTGTGGACCCGGGCTGGCTTCGGGGTGACCCTGGAAGCTGAAGGCGGGTTTGTCAGTGCGATGAATACCTTGCAGAGAACCATCAAACAAGGATTTGTGAGTTGCGCGCAAATTAGCGGGCAAGCTGGATTCTTCTACCGCGAAACCGTGGTTTTGTGCAGTGATCATCACGCGCTTACTATCCAAATCCTGCACCGGATGGTTGCCACCATGGTGACCAAATTTCATCTTGATGGTTTTGGCACCGGATGCCAGCGCCAACAATTGGTGGCCCAAACAAATCCCGAATACCGGAATATCGGTTTCCAATAGGGTTTTGATGGCTTCAATCGCATAAGTACATGGCTCAGGATCGCCGGGGCCATTGGATAAGAAGACGCCATCAGGATTCATTGCCAGTACTTCAGCAGCGGTGGTTTTGGCCGGAACAACGGTGAGATCACAACCGCGATCAACCAACATCCGCAGAATATTGCGTTTGACGCCGTAGTCATAAGCGACCACTTTGAATTTTTTCTGACCGGTTAGGGTCTTGTGGCCCTCACCAAGTGACCAGCTGCTTTCATTCCAGCTGTAGGATTTGGCCACCGTAACTTCTTTGGCAAGATCCAAACCTTTCAAACCACCAAAGGCTTTGGCTGCTGCCAACGCTTTGGCTTCATCCAACTTGCCATCTTTAATAAATTCATAGCCAGCCATGATGCAACCATTTTGCGCGCCTTTGTCGCGCAGAATTCGGGTCAAACGGCGGGTATCAATATCGGCAATACCAATCACATTACGGGCTTTAAGATAATCCGACAAAGATTGTTGATTTCGGAAATTGCTGGCTAATAAAGGAAGATCACGAATCACCAGGCCAGACGCCCAAATGCGATCACATTCTTCATCTTCGCTATTGGTGCCGGTATTGCCTATGTGTGGATAGGTCAGGGTCACAATCTGTTGCGCGTAGGAGGGGTCAGTCAGAATTTCCTGGTAACCAGTGATTGCAGTATTAAACACCACCTCACCCACTGATAAACCATCGGCACCTATGGCGGTACCACGAAAAACACTACCATCAGCTAGAACAAGCAGTGCAGCCCTTTTTCCCGAACTATTTTCAGAACTTACTGGGGATTCCCGAGTAATCAAGTCAACCTCCTGGGTTTGGCAGTGGTTTGTAAACTGTAGATGCGCTCACCGCCGTTATGTTCACTTTCTGTAGACTCAAAAAGGCAGTCGCACAGACAAAGGCGCGAAATGCGAGAGTAATCAAGGACATAAGTGATGTTGTCTGGTGAATCTGGCTGAAAACAGGTTGTAAAAAAGCGAGATGAAACCAAAATTCCATCTCGCTTGTTATTACATTGTTGCGGCCAACCGCTCACCAAACAGTCTAGCCAGACGCAATCTAACCGCGCATTCTACGGAAGCGGGTTGGGCGTGTCCAACGAAAAATCAGGGTTTTTTAGGGATCGTTGTCCGTATGAATGCACGAAGCTCTTCTGCATCCATATCACCCATCTTCATCATTAATGAAATCGCATCCTCATCTTCCAAAGAATCCAACATGGAATCCAATCCATCTTCAAGATGTTTTATATCGGCATCTAACGGAATCAAATTTTCCAGGGATTTAGATAATTTGGGTAAGTTGCGAACAGCCTGCTCATAAGTGATCAGTTCACGCTCATCATCATCTTCAATCTTGATAGAATCAAGATTTACACAATCATAAATCGATTGTTCAAATTTCTCTTCATAGGCATCTTCAATAAAATAACAAAACGACTCACATTCAAGATTTCGCTCATACAAACTAGAGACTAAATGCAGTGAATCTGAAAGACCATCCGGATCATCAATAGCTAACTCTACTGCCTTTTTTCCTTGCAATATCAGCCAACGCTGAAAATACTCGAATCCGTCGTCAGATAGATCATCCTCATGTAAAACACATCCCAACTTATAGACATTGTCTACATCGAGTTTTGCCAAAACGCTTTGGTAAATTAAATAGAAAGATTCTATTTCTTCACGCGATAGCGACATCAATGCATCCTTCATATAATCCGCATCGTCAGCATCTGGATTTTTAGATTTCTCAGTCTCTATAAGTTTCCAAAATTTATTTATATCCATAAAAGCTCCATTTAATTAAAAAAGTGGGTATTTTATTGGGGGCCAATCTTATTCTTTATTTTTCTTCAGCAACAACTTACCAATCGGTGTCCACACCAACAACACCAAGGCGCCAACCAAAATACCGGCCAGCATCTTTAATAATGTTGAGGCTAGCCAATCGAAAGATCCTGCCATTGCAGACCAATGTTCAAGTGTGTGATGTACAGGTTCAATGCCGTGAGTGACTATTTCGCCGCCCACCAAAAACATAGCAGCGGTTCCGAGTACGGATAAAAGCTTCATTAATTTGGGGGCTGATAACAACAATCCCTTGCCGATGATTTTCGCAATTGCTGATGTTTTTTTGATGAGATGCTCACCTATGTCATCCAGTTTGACGATCAAAGCGACCAAACCGTAAACACCGACTGTCATTAGAAGTGCAATGCTCACCACTACAGCGGCTTGGGTAGCAAAAGTTGCTGCTGCTACAGCTCCTAGGGAAATCACAATTATTTCGGCGGACAACACAAAATCGGTACGAATGGCGCCTTTGATTTTGTCTTTTTCAAACGCGACCAGATCAACAGTTTGATCAGCCACTGCCGAAATTAATTCTTTGTGATGTTGTTCATCTTCAGCTTTGGAATGTAAAAATTTATGTGCGAGTTTTTCAAAACCTTCGAAGCAAAGATAAGCTCCACCTATCATCAACAAAGGTAAGATTGCCCAGCTTGCAAATAAGCTCAGTAATAAAGCTAAGGGAACCAGAATCACTTTATTGACAAAAGATCCCTTGGCGACTGCCCAAACCACAGGCAATTCACGCTCGGCATGAACACCGGAAACCTGTTGCGCATTAAGCGCCAGATCATCACCCAGAACACCGGCAGTTTTTTTGGCAGCGACTTTGGTGAGTATCGCCACGTCATCAAGCAGCGTTGCTATGTCATCAATTAATGCAAACAAACTGGAACCGGCCATATGAATTCCTTGAGTGAATTGGGGAATAGAAGCAATTAAGTTGGGTGAGCGATTTTACAGTAAATGATATTGCGAACAATCTTGCAGAAAGATCATTGCCCTGACAAAAGTCCAAAACCAAAAACCGGATCGCGCCCTGGCTTACCCAAATCCAATGCGCGAGTTTGCAAATTAACCAATGCATCCTTGAGATCCTTACTCACCAATTCACAGGCGACGTAAGCTGAAATGACAGGTGCGGCCATAGAAGTGCCGCTCTCGTGGCCGTATTTACCATCACTGCGCGCAGTTAACACCGAAACTCCCGGCGCAGAAAAATAAACCTGAGGTCCACGATTAGCCCAGCGATAAATTTTCTGATTGGAATCCACTGCTGTTGCTGCAATCACTCCCGGATAAGCCGCCGGATACATGACCCTTACTGCAGGGCCTTCATTACCAACTGCCGCCACTACTGCGGTTCCCTGGCTTAAGGTTTTGCTGATGGCTTTCGCAAGTATCTGATTATCGGGCCCAGTTAAACTCATATTAACTACACTGACCTTTTCCATCATCAACCAGTTAAGTGCGCGCACTAAACTCATCATAGTTGCACCTTGGGCATAGTCATTCCGCGTATAAAATACCGAGGCCGCATAAAGCGAAGCATCAGGAGTAAAGGGAATAAGTTCATCGCCTTTACCAACCAGTAAACCCGCAACGGCAGTTCCATGAGCTTCAGGTTCGGGCAGGGTTTCTTCCAGAAAATTTTTTGTGATGATTTTCTGATTGATAACAGAAGCAGAAAAAGCAGGATGACCCAGTTGAATGGCAGTATCGATCATGCCAATTTTTACCGGGTGATGGCAAACTGTCTTACCCTGAATATCAGCAGCAGGAATATTGGCTGAAGCGGTTTGCGGACTATAAACATGATTGCGATCAAGCCGTTTTGCCATATTTTCAGGCAAGCGTTTTGTTAAAGCTTCCAGGGAATCCAATTCCGGTGGAGCCCGAAAACGCACCAACGTCATCTCCAACTCTACCAAAAAAGTTTGCTCGACAATTTTTACTGGCAAATTTTGTAAACTGGCTAACTCTGTGTCATCAAGGATAATCAGCCATTCCTGTTGTATGGCACGCCAACCATTTTCAACTTCCACTTCTACCAGTGCTACCTGCCCATTTCGATTGAGTACGGGTAAGTCTTGTGGCAGTTTTAGTAAAGGATTCAAAAGTTGGTCTGTTGTACTAATCAAGAAATCAGGTTTAATTTTTTTTAGTTCGACTTTAGGTTTAATCTTCTCAACATTCGTCTTAAGCTGTTGTTTTACCTTGTTGATATTGCTCAATGTCTGCCGGGTATCAAGCTGGGCATGAATCGGCAGGGCGTAACACACCAGCAGAATAATGAGTATTCGTCGCCTGAATCTGGACATCATAGAAAGTACCTGAATCTTTTCCGGTTATTTATCATAAAACGATTGAGCTGAACAAAAATTCCCTGTGATGGAATAAATTTTTATCTGAACCGTTATCTGATTAGTCTGGCTAAAATTGCGAACCGAGATTATGAAAGAAGAACTGACCCAACTCTTACCCGCCCTGCGCCGCTTTGCTTATTCATTGACGGGTGCCCGTGCCGATGCTGATGATCTGCTGCAAAACACTGTTGAACGCCTGCTTAGCCGCGAAATGCCGGAAAATGTAGAGCTGATCAAATGGGCATTTCGCGTATGCCGTAATATTTGGATTGACGAGTATCGGGCTCGTAAAATCCGCCATAATGCCGCGCAACTACCTGAACTGGAAGAACCAATCGAAGACGGTGCCAATCGTATTTACAACGAGATCGCACTTAAACAAGTCAACACTGCCATGGAAAAACTGCCTGATGACCAACGCTCGATTCTTGCGCTGATTGCCATGCAGGGTATGTCTTATAAAGAAGTCGCCGAAACACTTGGCATTCCCATAGGCACAGTGATGAGTCGCCTTGCTCGCGCACGTATTGCCTTGAGTCAATTTTTAAATTCGTCTGCGACGGAGATCAGCTTATGAACATTACTGATGAACAACTCTCGGCTTTTCTTGATGCTGAATTACCCGAAACAGAAATGGAACTCATTCGTGAGCAATTAATTGAAGACGAGAATCTTTCAAATCGTTTGGCGGAATTGGCCATAGTGGATGAATTGGTTGTCAAAGCTTATTCAACCATTGACGCACAGGTGCTGCCGCTCTCCATTACACAACTATTGTCAAAAGAAACTCTGGCAGAAGAAACGCGACAACCAGAAACATTACAAAACGCAAATATTATTAAATTCCCCTTATGGAAAAAAATTCGATCCAACTTTGTACAATATACATCTATAGCTGCCAGTGTAGTGCTGGTAATTGGTTTTGGTGTGATGCAAATGAACACCAGCACTGATTGGCAAAATATTGCTCAGGTATTGGAAACGCAAGCCAGCGGTGTAGAAAAAATCATTGACGATACACGTATCAAACCTCGGCTGACCTTTACTGATAAAAATGGTCATTACTGTCGTCAGTTTGATTTAAATAATACAGAAGCGGCGAGCGCAAATATTGCATGCCGACAAAATAATGAATGGCAATTAATAGCGAGCATCAAACTGGATAAAACACAAGAAACCTCTAGCTACCAAACAGCAACAGGCGATTCTGCATTGAACGAATTGATAGACGAAATGGCTGTCGGTGACTATTTTGATGCCCAAGCAGAAGCAGCTGTTATTAACAAACATTGGTCTAAATAAATTGAATATGACGAAAACAACATTACTAATGTTGCTTGTACTGGCATTAAGTAGCTGCGCCAGTCATTCCCGGTATAAAGAAGCAACAGGCTCCGGATATGGTTACACAGAAGAAAAACTCAACCAAACACACTACCTTATTCAATATAAAGTACGAGGGAATGACCGAAAAAGAGCTGAAGATTTCGCACTGCTGCGCGCTGCAGAACTCACTAGTGAACAAGGTTATGACTGGTTCATTGTTACACAACGCGAAACCCATCAAAACAACAACGCTAACACCTACGTAATAATCGGGATCAATTTCGGTAAAGGTGTGCGTCCAACCAGAATCAATACCACCACTGGCGACACTGCAAGCTATGAAGCACGAGAAACAATAAATAGTTTGCGTCTCAAGCTGAAACCATAATGAGATCCTTAAGTCGAATCGATCAGATCATTGCACCCGATCAAGCTATTTATCGCGCCCCGAAATCAGTTACGCAACTCTACCCACATTTAAAAAACCCTGCAAAATTTTCCGTTCCTCAAAACTACCTGTCTTAGTCACGCCCCCACCAATAGACTTTTTTAAATATTTTTAGAAGTCAGGGAATAAAACCTCATCCTTATTCGTTAACCGGGAAACCACATCGAGAAAACCAATCGGGTGGTTCTTGCAAGCGATACATTGATTAAATTTTTATCACTTACTTTTTTAATTTATCCAGAGGATCACTATCATGACCAGATTAATCACCAAAACCACTTTGTTATCAGCAACTCTTTCTTTGATGTCCAGCATGGCTTTTGCTGCAGACCTGTCTGTCAGCGGAACAGTATCTGATAGCCAAGTCGAGTCCCGCACTTCTGCAAACACCCAAACCAACTATCAAATAAAATCTGAATCAGGATCGGTTGCAACTTCTCTGCAAGCTCAAAACAACAGTCAACACCAAACCAATTTAAGTTTAGCAAAACCCATGATGCCATCTGCCAGCGATACTAATTCAGAGGAAACCGAAAACAACTCAACGGAATCCGATAACAATCAAATTTCAACCGAACAAACGGCTGATAGTTCTGTAAAAGTTACGCAAGCTATCGATGGAAAACTGGTGCAAAGTGTGAACGCCTTGAATACCGGTATTGAAAGTGCGGCGACTCTTTCTACAGAAGCAACAGCAACAGGAAAAAATGCAATTAAATCACAAACTGACTTTGTTAAAACCACTGCTAACGATGCGACTTCTCATGTAAAAAATACATTGGAAACTACTGGCAACAATTTGCAGGATCTACAAGCCAATACTGAAGCAGCGGTAAATACTGTAAGCAAACTCAGCATAACCGACTCAGTCGAGTCAACGACTAATGCGGCACTGAATCAGGAAATATCTAACCAGGTTAACTCCGCTGTAGCGCAAGAAATCAATAACGCCATTACCACTTCCGTACAAAACTCTGTCACTAATACAGTGACTCAAAATCTGGGGCTTGGCCTCTAATGAAATCAGCTGGCGCTACAGCGCCAGCTTTTCTCAAACACTTTAGCGAGAATTCAATATGAAAACTTTTCCATTTACATTATCGGCTCTCACTATAGGTATTTTTTTACAATCACAATACACAGCCGCTGCAGTCAATATTGAAGCCAGCACAGGCATTGAACAGGATAGCAACCTGAACGTTACAGAATTGGACCAACAGTCTAAAGAAAGTGATATGGCAGCGTTATTGGGCCTCAAACTAGATGTGAGCAGCAAGCATTTCGATAAGCTATCACTTTCCGGTGGTTATTCTTATAACAGTAAAAATTATCGAACCAACAAAAACTTTAATTTAGCCATTCATCAAGTTAATGCTGATGCCAATTATGATTTTGATGTCATGACGATAGGCATCAGCCATCACTATGCCGATGCCATATTAGATAAAGATTCACTTCTGGTGTTAAATCAAACCAACTTTTATGCATCAAAATTAATCAATGACTTTTTGTATTTACGTGCAGCAACAAACCTTCAGGATAAAAGTTTTAATTCTGCCAAAGAACGTGACGCTCACAATCTGGGTTTCTCAAGTGATGCATTTATATTTTTTAACCATGGCAAAACATTTGTAGCTGCCAGCCTTGGCACTGACAAAGAAGACGCTCGCACAAATTCGTTTGACTACACAGCCAGCCAATACAGCGCAAAAATATCACACAAATTTATGTTGGGAAAAAAGGAACAAAAAGTACAATTGAGTTGGCGTCAACTTGAACGCAATTATTCTGGCATTACAGAAGAAATTAACGCCGAACGTTATGACACAGGCCAAATCATAGACATCAACTGGGACTTCTATCTGACACAGAGTATTTCAATAGAAACCAAAATAGAAAATGGAAAATATGATTCCAATTTTGCGCCAGCGGATTACTCCGAAAACCGTGCATCAGTTAAATTGAAAGCATATTTCTAAGGCGCTGTATTGATAAACAAGGTTAAAGTTACAACAACCAAACTTCAACCCGACGATTCATTCGCCTCCCCTCCTCTGTTTTACTGCTGGCGAGTGGCGCAACGGATCCCATACCTTTGGCAACCAGTGGAAAAATCCCACGGGAAACCAAAAGATCTTCCACTACTGCGGCGCGCCGTTCTGACAACTCAATATTGGCTTTTTCATCACCTTCACTGTCAGAAAATCCAAATAATTGCACGCGCATAGGTGAATTTTGTTCGACATAGCGTGTGAGCCTATCCAAATCCTGCATGGCTTTGTTATCCAACTGGTCACTGCCGTCTTTGAATCGAAAATTCAGTGATAATCTCTGTGATTGCGCAATTAGCTGTTGCATTGCCTCAGGATAAAATTGCGGATCAAAAGGTTCACCCAATTTAATGTTATGTGAAACAAAACCAACATCTTCGACTATGGATTGAGCGCGCTCTGTTGCAACAAACTTTAAAAAATCATTTGCTTCTGTATTTAACGTCAATTGCGATGAATAAAAATATAAACGACGCGACAATAAATAATCTTCTGTTCCCACGGTAAAATGATTGGGTAATATTGCCAAAGAATTTTTAGTTGCCGAAACAGGAATTAATTTTGAGCGCCGTACATAAGGCAAACCAATAAAACCTATTGCACCAGGATCTTTTGCAACATCATCTGACAATGATGAACTGGATTCATAACGTTTTGCCGTTGTCATAAGTTGCGCTTTGGCAGGCTCCAGTACCAGAGACTTAAAACTATCCCAAGTACCGGATTTATCATCGCGTGCATAAAGATTTATAGGTAAATTTTTCCAACCCAATTCACTCCAATTGGTAATTTCACCGGAAAATATTTTCACAACCTGAGAAAGACTTAATGATGGTATGGGGTTTCCTGAATGCGTAATAATCGCCAACCCATCCAAACCTACCACCAATTCATTTTCCGGCAATTGCAGGTCACCGTACTGCGGCAGCAGCAATTCTCGCTCTTGCTCTTTTATTCGTCGGGACGACATGCCTATATCGGTTTTCCGGGCAGATAAATCAGTGAATGCAGTACCCGAGCCATGTGCATGAATTTCAACAAACTCAATTTTATCGCCGATTAATCCGGAAATAATTTTTTCACCTGCATTGGCACCTTCTTTGATTTTGATTTGCGAAGCACCTTTTGCCATCAAATAGGCCTCAACCAATCTCGGCGTCAACTTTTCACCCAGCGTATTGGAACCGTGCAATCGAAATAAAGGTTTGTCCGATTCAATAATTGTATTGGATGCGGATGTTTTTTTCTGGATCAGTGCAGGCTTGATATCTGCACTGGCAACAGCTTCCAATACAAATACCGAACCCGCTTCCAGTGGTAAAAAGGAACGTAACAGATATCCCATCAAAAAAATCAGTATACTCAACGAGAATGCCGATAAATAATTCAAGCGAATGCGATAACGGGATTTTCTTTTAATGTGCAAACTGTCATCAGGGGTATTCGCAGCAATCAGAATGTCTTCCATCTGCCGGATCTCCCAAACCAATTGCGTCAGTGGCGCATGATTGACTTGCAAAGCTTTTTCCAGAAGCTCCGCCCGATATTCATCATCCTTTAAAACCATATTCAGCGGGATGTGCACTTTTAGTTCGGATTCACAAATCCGTTTTAAATTCCAGATTTTATCAACTAATGCAACATTAAAATGAGAGTGTTTGGGTGACATGCAGAGTGCTCGCTGATTGGAATTGCGGCGGCACTCTAGAGTTTTAAGATGACGAATTTATGACACAGTATTGAATATTAAAACCTAATAACAAAAAACATCTGCATATCACTGCACAATTGGTTCCAGTATCACTCTTGGAGGTGAACCTATTTTGATATCACCTCTCACTCTGTAACCCGGCACAGCTTCACGCATTTTTTGATAAATCCATCGACCCTCGTTATCGGTTCTGGCGATAATCAATGCCAATGAATTGGTTGCCTTTAATTTGTGAACTATTTCAGCAAGTCTGGATAAAATTTCTGGATCATCTTTTCCCAGCAAAGCAACATTCAGCAAAAATTCGTTGCTACCACCTTTATAGGATTCAACGGGCGGTGCAGATTTAATTTGTTCGCTCAAAGCAGCAGATACTTCTTTAATTAATAAATTTTCCGGATCAACGATACGGGCATTGTTTAACATGCTAGTCGCTACAGAATAATTACCGCGTGCAGCCGCTTGACGTGCAAAATCAACATAGCGCATGACTATTCCTTGCAGCCCGCCTTTTGCCCGTTGATTATTCGGATCCAATTTTAATGCTGCACGAAAATAATCAAATGCATTATCGTTTATTGGTGTTAACAATTGATCATGTGCCAAGGTGTATTCACCATTCAGAATTAATAATCTCACGGCCATGGACATAGGCGGCTCAACCGGTTTGGTAACAACCGGAACCGGTTTTTCGACAGGTTTGGGAATTTCTTTTATTTCTTTTTTAATTTGACAGGCTTGTACAGACAACAAAACGACCAATACAGCCAGGATGCGAAAGGAATAAAAAGAACAGGACATAACAAACATTTCTCACAACAAACCAGCTTAACCTCTGATGGAATTTGCTATTCTGTGACAGGGTTAAGCTTGAATTAAGGTCGAGGCAAGCAGTAACAAGGTAGAATCACAGCTCGCAGTTGGGGGCCATCTTACTGTAATTTTCAGTTAATAGTCTTTTAGAGATACCTATGAAATCTTTTTTTTTACAATTGATTTGTTTTTTAGCTCTGGGCACAAGTTGGAATATCAGCCTTGCTGATGCATTATTTTCCAGCCCTAATAGCAACAGCGCATCAAAAGTTGTTGTGATCAATGATGATTTCCTGCCCGTAGATCAGGCTTATGTGCTTGATTACCAAATACTCAACCAGCAGCTTTTACTTCACTGGACTATCGCCGAAGGTTATTACCTTTACGAAGAAAGATTCAAATTCCTGCTGCTGGATAAAACCCCGCTGACTGCCCAATACCCTCAGGGAAAGATGAAATTCGACGAAATTTTTGGCAGGGAGACTTCCGTTCATTACCATGAGATCACAGCAACCATTGACCTGTCAGATAAAACCAATCCTTTCGCATTGAAAGTGGAATATCAGGGCTGCGCGGAAGCGGGGCTTTGTTATCCACCACAAAAATTGAATTTGTGGGTTGATGCCAAAAAACAAACTGTTGCCGTTGCCACCCCCGAGCAAATCCAGTCGCCGGATATTCCTGCCAGCAAACAAACATCACAAACCAATCCGCCAGCAGACACAACTGAATACTCATCCGGATTTTTGTGGCAAGCCATACTCTTTGCATTTTTAGGCGGCATTATTTTGAATCTCATGCCCTGTGTATTCCCCGTTTTATCCCTAAAGGTTATGCATCTTGCCGGTTCTGACCGACAACATCTGGTGGCGCATGGATGGGTGTATACCATGGGAATTGTCGTGTCATTTGTTGCTTTCGCAGCGTTGATTCTGCTGGTGCGCGAAGGCGGCAAACAAGTGGGCTGGGGATTCCAACTCCAATCTCCAGGGCTTGTTGCTACGCTGGCTTACTTGTTTTTCATCATAGGCTTAAGCCTTTCAGGTTTACTGAATATAGGCGGCAGCCTGATGGGTGTTGGGCAAGGGCTTACGACCAAGTCCGGTTATCAAGGCTCTTTCTTTACCGGTGTATTGGCAGCTGTTGTTGCCAGCCCCTGCACGGCTCCCTTCATGGGAACAGCATTGGGCTTTGCCTTATCCCAACCCTTCCATATTGGCCTACTGGTATTCATCGCATTGGGATTTGGCATGGCATTTCCCCTACTCTTGCTGTGCTACATACCTGCATTAGCCAATCGTTTGCCGCAACCCGGCCAATGGATGGAAACCCTGAAAGAATTCCTGGCCTTCCCCATCTACATAGCAGTGGTTTGGCTGGTTTGGGTTTACGGCCGTCAAACCAGTACTACTGGTATGGCAGCCTTGGTAATGGGCGGCGTCTTCATAGCCTTCGCTTGTTGGTTGACCACGCAATACACCAGTAACTGGAAACTACACTTGAAACGCTTGCTGATTTTGCTGAGCTTTCTTACTGCTTTTTATATCCCCTGGAACCAATTCAAGGACAGCCAGGAAGTATCTCGCTGGCAGCCTTATAGCCCTGAACTGGTTGATTCATTACGTGCGGATGGCCGTGCTGTCTTTATCGATTTCACTGCTGATTGGTGTATCACCTGTATGGCCAACGAAAAAGCCGTGCTGGATACAGACGATATAAGTGCCGCTTTTGATCAATATGAAGTTGCTACATTAAAGGGTGACTGGACCAACTCCGACCCGAAAATCACCGCTGTTTTACAAGAGTATGGTCGCAGTGGCGTACCTTTATATCTCTACTTCCCCGCCAATCGTGCAGGGAAAGCGGATGTATTGCCGCAAATACTGACAAAAGACATAGTTCTGGAGGCGTTATCCGGCAAAAAAGGCCAATGACGCCAATATCCTCATAAGTTTGCTGATCAAAAAGCCAACTTCTGCAATCCTGCTGGCATCTCCTCATATCTGAAAGAAATTGTGCTGTCAACGTGGACAGCACGTTCTTTTTCCGGCAAACTCGCCGCACTTTGACCATGGTTGGTTGAACTTCTTCTTCCTTTTCGTGTCGCTTGACGATACCCGAAATTAACAACAGGATTACTGAGAATGGCAACCATTTTGGTACTTCATGGCCCCAACCTGAATCTGCTTGGTTCACGTGAGCCTGGCATTTATGGTGTAGCCAGCCTTGATGAGATCAATCAGCAACTATCGCAAACCGCAAGGGAAGCCGGACACCATCTTTTGACATTACAAAGTAATGCGGAATATGAATTGATTGACCGGATTCACGATGCACGCAAAGAAGGTGTCGATTTTATTTTGATTAACCCTGCTGCATTTACCCATACCAGTGTTGCCCTGCGGGACGCGCTGACCGGTGTCGATATTCCTTTTATTGAAATTCATTTATCCAACGTACATAAACGAGAAGCTTTTCGTCACCACTCTTATTTTTCAGATATTGCCCAAGGTGTCATTTGTGGCTTCGGCGCACAAAGTTATTACCTGGGTTTGCAAGCCGCAATACACAAACTTTCTCACTCCTGAACATTTACAACAACTAACTCCTTGTTAACAAATAGAGGTCTCTATGGATATTCGCAAAATTAAAAAACTCATCGAAATGTTGGAAGAGTCCAATTTGGGTGAACTTGAAATCAAAGAAGGCGAAGAATCCGTGCGCATCGCACGCAACCCAACCGGCACCCAATTTTTTGCACCAAGCATGAACTATGCTCCAGCTCCGGTAGCAGCGCCTGCGCCTGCATCAGTAGCACCAGTCGCTGCTGCAGCCACCAGTTCTGCTGCACCTGCCACCAGTGGACATCTGGTGAAATCACCTATGGTCGGCACTTTTTATCGCTCACCCAGTCCAGGCACCCCGTCATTTATAGAAGTTGGCTCACAAGTCAAAGTAGGCGATGTGATTTGTATCATCGAAGCCATGAAAATGATGAATCAAATCCAGGCTGACAAAGCTGGCACCATCGAAGCTATCCTGGTAGACGATGGCGGCCCCGTCGAATTCGATCAACCCTTGGTGACAATTGTTTAATTATTCGCGCTAAACATTTTTTTGCGCTAAACAAATAGCACACTGAGGAACTGATTTATGTTTCAAAAAATCCTGATCGCCAATCGTGGTGAAATTGCTCTGCGAGTGTTGCGCGCCTGTAAAGAAATGGGCATCCAGACAGTTGCTGTCCATTCACAAGTTGACCGCGATTTAAAACACGTTCGCCTTGCAGATGAATCTGTTTGTATCGGCCCTAACCCATCACCCAAAAGTTATCTTAATGTTCCCGCGATTATTGCAGCGATGGAAATTACCGATGCAGAAGCTGTGCATCCCGGTTACGGTTTTCTCGCAGAAAATGCCGACTTCGCTGAACGCGTACAAAAAAGCGGTTTCACCTTTATCGGGCCAGACCCTGATGTGATTCGCATGATGGGCGATAAAGTAGAAGCCATCAAAGCAATGAAAAAAGCTGGCGTTCCAACAGTACCCGGGTCAGATGGTCCCTTACCGGAAGATGCTGAAGAATGTTTGAAAATCGGTAAACGCATTGGTTACCCCGTGATCATTAAAGCAGCAGCAGGTGGCGGTGGTCGCGGAATGCGTGTGGTGCACACAGAAGCTGCATTAATTAACTCCATCCACATTACCCAGGCAGAAGCCAAAGCTGCTTTTGGTGATGGCACAGTGTATATGGAAAAGTTTTTGCAAAATCCACGTCACGTTGAAGTACAAATTTTATCGGATGGTCAAGGTCATGCGATTCATTTGGGTGACCGCGATTGCTCACTGCAACGTCGTCATCAAAAAGTATTGGAAGAAGCACCAGCACCAGGAATTCCACAAGATGTTCGCGAAGCAACTTATGCTGCTTGTGTAAAAGCCTGTATCGATATTGGTTATAAAGGCGCAGGTACTTTTGAATTTTTGTATGAAGACGGGCGTTTTTATTTCATCGAAATGAATACACGTATTCAGGTTGAGCATCCGGTTTCCGAAATGGTGACAGGTATCGATTTAATCAAAGAACAGATTCGCGTTTGTTCCGGCTTGCCGTTGTCAATTAAACAATCTGACATAGTCATCAAAGGTCATTCGTTTGAATGTCGTATCAACGCAGAAGATCCTAAAACGTTTATGCCCTGCGCAGGTTTGGTTAAAGGTTTCCATGCGCCCGGTGGATTGGGTGTGCGTGTTGATTCACATCTCTATAACGGTTACACAGTTCCACCCAATTATGATTCGATGATCGCAAAAATTATTACCTTTGGTGATACACGCGAAATCGCACTGAATCGTATGCGTAACGCGTTGGATGAAACCATTGTCGATGGCATTCGCACCAATATTCCATTACAACAAATGCTGGTTCGCGACGAAGCCTTCCGCAAAGGTGGGGTAAATATCCATTATCTTGAGAAAAAACTCGCCGAGTAATTTTGATAAAAACCAGCCCCAGTGTTGCAGAACACTGGGGCGTTTTATTTTTTGATGCAACAAATCTGGTAACTCACATGCCCTGGCTTCAATTAAAAGTGATCGCACCCCGAAAATATGTTGCATCACTGGAAAACTCACTGCTTGCCAGTGGTGCAGCATCGGTAACCTTGCAGGACAACGCTGATCAACCGATTCTTGAACCGGGTTTGGGTGAAACACCACTTTGGGATAACGTAAAAATTACCGGTTTGTTTGATGCGAATATCAACACTGCACAAACCGTGGCTACAGCCGAGAAGCGATTCGGCAACAAATTACCCGAGCATGCATGGGAGTTATTGGAGGACAAGGATTGGGAACGCGAATGGATGACACACTATCATGCTATTTGCTGCGGTGAACGGCTTTGGATTTGCCCCAGTTGGCAACAACCACCCGAGCCAGAAAAAATCAACCTGATGCTGGATCCCGGTTTGGCTTTTGGTACAGGAACCCACCCCACTACTTTTTTGTGTATGCAATGGATTGATCAGCAGGATTTCAGCGGACTTGATGTAGTCGATTACGGATGCGGCTCCGGCATTTTGGGTATTGCCACACTATTGTTGGGAGCCAAAAAAGTCATAGGCGTAGATATAGATCCACAGGCATTACTGGCGACAGCCGACAACGCCAAACGCAATAATCTGGCGGATAACGCCATGCCGGTTTATTTACCAGTCGATTGCCCTGATGTTGAAGTTGATGTGATGCTGGCGAATATTTTGGCTGGCCCATTGGCTGAACTGGCGCCTGTTTTGAGTGGCATGACAAAAATCGGAGGCAAAATTTGCCTATCAGGGATACTGACTACACAAGCCCAAACAGTAATAAAAGCTTACGAAAACTGGTTTGTATTTGACCCTGTTGCCGAAAAAGAAGAATGGGTCAGATTAACTGCTGTAAAAATTCGTTAATTCTTACATACTTAGCATTGTCCAGCCTGTGCTAGAATTCAGGCAGTGTGGCTCACAGATCGGATGCAACAGAAGATGACAATTGCTTCAACTCAACAGTCTATGGTGACGCGCTGCCCAAAATGCGGCACAGCGTTCCGTATTACCGAAGCACAATTGGACTCTGCCAAAGGTGCGGTGCGTTGTGGCTCCTGCCTGCATGTATTTAAAGCACAATCAAGTTTGGTAACCAAACCTGCACCCGAGGCTGCAATCAAAAAAGAAACCACAAAAAAAGAAACTCCAGCAAAAGAAATGTCGGCAAAGCCGATCAAAAAGGAACCCTCGTTGATAGAACCTTTTGTTAACAAAAATAATTCAAAACCAACAGCTGTTGCTCCCAAAACAAATGCAGCAAAAGAAAATACAAAAATCGAACCAGCCAAACCTGTTAAAACAACTGATGTAAAAACTGCGCCGCAAAAAACAGCGGCAAATTCAGGTTTGGCAAATCAGACCGCAAAACCTGTTACTACCCCGCGAGACACCAGCATCAATACAAAAGCTGAACTGACACCTTCAGCAAAAACAGCATCCAAGCCAACACCCAAAATCACAGAACCAAAACCTGTACCCAAATCCACCAGCCTGAAAAAACCTTTATCAAAATTATCCGACGACGACGATGTCCTCATCAGTGATGACATGGAAGGCGGTGGCTCACGCTATGAGTTTGATGGTTTTATGGATCTGGAGACCCAGGTGCAGGCTACTTCGTTATTTGACCGCAAAATTGTCGATGAGAAAAAAGTTATCAAAGATAACTCTGATGAATCCTGGGCAGAAAATTTAATTGATGACGATGACGATATACCGCAGATTGGCATTGTAAAAACACAAGTTGCCAAAGCACCTGTACCTGCGCCCACACAACAAAATACAAAAAATAATCTGGTATTTAATTTTGCGGCCGAAGAAAAAACAGCGTCGGCAAAACCTGCACATGCTTCATCACACTCATCCTCCAAAGAACTGGAATTGAGTGATGAATTAAGAAAAATGCCAACCGCCAAACCTCTCGGTGAATCAGTTGTAGAAGAAAAAGAAGAAATCATTAATGCCATCCCTGTTGCCGGTATTTTTCATGATGATGATTTTGATGAGGCAGCCAATAAACGCCAACTTAAAATAGAACCCAAAATTCGCTCCTATGACGGTTCACGTGCAGGACTCCTTAAAAATATCATCCCGGCGCCACTGGAATTTGCTGGCAATAATATTCGCCACTGGTATTTCCGGATGTTGTGGCCAGTGATGACTCTGCTGGCATTGACAGCATTGATAGCACAACTGGCTTATTTCCGATTTGATCATTACGCGCGAATTCAACCCTATCGTAATTTATATGCTATTGCCTGCCCTTTATTCGGTTGCCAATTACCCATACTGGTCGATAAAAAACAAATCGTGACTTACGATCTTGTTGTACGCCCACATGATGAAATCGAGCAAGCACTGCAGGTTGATGTCATGCTCCTTAATAAAGCCGGATTTGAACAACCTTTTCCTGATTTGTTACTCAGCTTCAGTGATATGGACGGCCAGATTAAAGCTTCCCGCCGATTTACCCCCAAAGATTATCTTGGCGGGGAATTGGCCGGCAAAAAAATCATGCCCAGCATGCAACCCATACATTTGATTCTTGAAATCAAAGACCCTCAAGTCGATAACTACAAAATGGATGTTCTCTAGGATCTGGCAGAAAACACTTCACAGATCACAGTTTTCGGAATTTATCTGCACCACTACTATTTTGGCGCTAGACTCCATCCAATAATTGGACATCAATTGGAGCTTATTCATGTTTCGACCAATCGCACTGGGTATTTTTGTACTGCTCACAGCTTGTGGTGGTGGAGGCGGGGGCGGAGGAAATGGAGGGGGCAGCGAACAAAGCAGTACCAGTACTACCAGCACATCATCCAGCCCCAGCATCGTTTCATGCAACAACACTCAGGGCAGCGCCATCAGTACGCGCAATAATACCTCTCACAGGGTTGGACAAAGTTGTCTGACTTGCCACACCGCTGGCGGTTCAGCTACTGCATTTACAGTAGCAGGTACCATTTATAAAAATTCAACTTCCGGAAATCCGAACGCAACAGTGTTTTTGTACGCACATAACACAAACACTGTTGTTGCTACTTTGGTAACTGACAAATGCGGTAATTTCTATACTACTGCCAGCGTACCCGGTTTGTTTGTTCAGGGTGGCCCATTGGTTGATGGCGTGGATGTTGTAGTGGAAGACAAAGATGGCCTGCGACATACCATGCCAGGATTAATCACTGGCGGCGGCTGCAATGGTTGTCATGGCGCGACCAACGGAAAAATTACTGTTAATTGAGTTTCAAACGGGAGTTTTTCGACTCCCGTTTACACAATTCACTGCCCCATATCGACCAAAAAATCAACTGAAAATCTGCTTAAAAAAACGTCATTTTTTGTTGTTATACGGTTCCAACCCCCCTATCAAACGGGTATGATGGCGACCCTTTTACGCAAGCGCCCGCGCGATTATCCGTGTTTCAAATTGGCCCATATCAAATAGAGAACCCTGTTGTACTCGCTCCCATGGCGGGTGTTACCGATCTTCCATTTCGGCGTCTTTGCCGTCGCTTGGGAGCCGGGATGGTAGTCTCGGAAATGCTGATTGCCGATAGCCAGATGTGGAATAGTCGCAAAAGCAGTTTACGTATGGATCACACCGACGAAGTTGAACCTATTGTGGTTCAAATTGCCGGAGGAGATGCAGAAAGCCTGGCGGATGCAGCACGCTTGAATGTAGATCGGGGTGCGCAAATTATTGACATCAACATGGGCTGCCCAGCCAAAAAAGTCTGCAAAAAAGCCGCTGGTTCCGCTCTGTTAAAAGACGAAGCTTTAGTGGCAGAAATATTGCAGTCTGTGGTAAATGCTGTTTCAGTTCCTGTGACACTGAAATGTCGTACCGGTTGGAGTGTTGAAAGTCGCAATGCATTGCGTATTGCGAAAATTGCCGAAGACGCAGGAGTTCAGGCACTGGCATTACATGGGCGCACGCGCGAGGATGCATTTGCCGGACACGCAGAATACGACACTATTGCCCAAGTTGTTTCTGCCGTAAAAATTCCTGTATTTGCGAATGGTGACATCAGAACGCCTCAGCAAGCAAAAGCAGTTCTGGATTACACCAAAGCTGCAGCAGTGATGATCGGGCGAGCTGCACAAGGTCGCCCCTGGATTTTTCGGGAAATTACACATTATCTGGAAACAGGTGAATGTTTGGCCGAACCAACCCTGATTGAGATCAGGGACATTTTACTCAACCATCTGCGGGAACTTTATTGTTTTTATGGTGAAGTAATGGGACCAAGAATCGCTCGCAAACATGTGAGCTGGTATTTGCACACCTTACCTCATAGCGATGACTTTCGTCGTACTTTTAATGCAATAGTGAACGCAGAAGAACAACAAACCAGCATCCGAAATTATTTCGAAACGCTGCTCATACTAGAGGATCAAGCCGCATGAATACTGCAACTTTTTTTGCCGATGCAAAAAGCACCACAAACAACACAGCAACCAATCAAGGTCAATCCCTTCGCGGATGTGTTGAACAAGCAATGGACAATTATTTCAAGCACCTCGACGGTCAGGATGTCAGCGATGTTTATGAGATGGTAATGGCAGAAGTAGAAGCGCCAATGCTGGAAATCGTGCTGAAATACACTCGTCACAATCAAACTCGCGCCGCTCAAGTAT
>CAMLML010000001.1 GCA_946481095.1 uncultured Cellvibrio sp. | reverse complement strand
CGACGGGTTAAATCTATACCGCCAGTAATATTACCCCACTGATCACTGCCGCCAATTTGCAAGGTGCATTGGTTACGCTGATAGAGCTCGGCAAAATCGTAAGACTGCAACAACATATAAGTAAATTCAGTAAACGAAATTCCTTCACCCTCACGCTCAATTCGCTGCTTGACAGATTCCTTGTTGATCATGTTGTTGACAGAAAAATGCTTGCCTACATTACGCAAAAAATCGAGCACATTCATATTGCCAACCCAATCCAGATTGTTGACAACTTCAGCCGCGTTTTCGCCGCAATTGAAATCAATAAATCGACTGACCTGACTCCGGAGCTTATCAACCCAGCTGGCAACCACATCCGGCGTATTGAGCTTTCGTTCTTGTGCTTTAAAACTGGGGTCGCCAATTAATCCTGTTGCCCCGCCTACAAGCGCTATTGGCTTATGACCCGCCAACTGAAAACGCTTCAACATTAATAGAGGGACCAGACTGCCGATATGCAGACTATCCGCCGTGGGATCAAAGCCACAGTAGAGGGTGCGTGAACCAGAAGCCAAATGTTGAGCGAACGCATCACCCCCAGTGGTTTGCGCAATCAACCCCCTCGATTCCAATTCATCCAGAAATTGTTTGTCTATTGTGGATGCGGACATAAACCTGCCTCAAGCAAAAAGTTATTTCGGTCGGGAACAAAAGGCGGCAAAGATACCTCAAAACCCATCGTTTTCAAGCGGCAACCGGGTTAACTTAAGAGTTTGTTTAAGTTTGGGCTGTTAACTCGTTGATTTTCTGCTATAAATGCCTTTTATCTTTTACCAATAAATAATTATTGTGTGGTCAATAATGCCGAAGAAGGGTCATCCTTACAGTAGTTTGCGCGCGCTTGTTCTAACATCCATGCCTCGCCGTCATTTGATTGCTTCGGCTGTTCTGGTTGTTTTGCTATTGTCCGTAACCTTTTTGATGCCGGATGAAACGGCAACTCCCAAACCCATCGAGATACCCGTACAAACCGAGATTTTTCCCCAAGCACAGATACTTCCCGAAATTCGTCAAGACGTAGAAACACAATTCATCGAGCACCACACAGCAGAACCTGCACTACCGGTAGGCCCACAATGGAAAGAATATCAAATCCAGACTGGTGACAACCTGTCGATCCTGTTTCGCCGTGCAGGTCTTAATGATAAAGATATTTACGAATTGACCAGCAATGCACCTGAAGCCAAAGATTTACGACGAATTCGCCCAGGACAAACACTGTCTTTTCTAGTTGAGGAAGGAAAATTACAAGGCCTCAAATATTCCATCAATCAGCTGGACAACCTCAGTTTTACCCGCACGGAAGGGAAAACCTTTTTGACCGAGAAGCTGAGTTTAAAGCCCGACTCAAAACTCACTTTCCACCAGGCCTCAATCACCAGCTCGTTGTTTATGGCAGGGAAAAGAGCTGGAATTCCCAATAGTTTAACCATGGATCTCGCCAATATTTTTGGCTGGGATATAGATTTTGCTCTTGATATCCAAAAAGGCGATTCATTCAAAGTTATGTATGAAGAGTTGTATCTTGAAGACAAAATGATTGGCACCGGGAAGATTCTGGCTGCCGAATTCACCAACGCAGGGAAAACATACAAAGCAGTTCGTTACACCGACAAAGAAGGCAATACCAATTACTACAGTCCCGATGGAAAAGGGATGCATAAAGCCTTTTTGCGTTCCCCCATTGAGTTTGCCCGCATCAGCTCACACTTTAGTTTGAGCCGAAAACATCCCGTTCTACATATTATTCGTGCGCACAAAGGAACTGATTATGCTGCCGCTCGCGGAACTCCTATTCGTGCAACCGGTAATGGAAAAATTTCTTTTGCAGGCAGAAAAGGCGGATATGGAAATTGTATTGTGGTGCAGCATGGTCAAGGTATCCAAACACTTTATGGGCACATGAATGGTTTCGCAAAAGGAATGAGGGTTGGCAGCAAGGTCAGTCAAGGGGATGTGATAGGTTATGTAGGATCAACCGGCTTGGCTTCAGGACCTCATTTGCATTACGAATTTCATATGAATGGCCAGGTCAGAAATCCGGTGACCGTGCCGCTACCCAAATCAACAGGTATTGCACAAAGTGAAATGGCTCTGTTCACAGCAACCACCGGACCTCTTTTGGCAAAGCTGAACCAGCTGGGCGCGTCACAACTGGCCATGACGGAAACCCAATCACCAGTTCACTAATATGAACCCTGAATCCACTTACTATATCGGCATAATGTCAGGTACCAGTGCTGATGCAATTGACCTGACGTTGATTAACACTCACCCCCGAATCAGTCTTTTATCCAGCCACTCCAAACCCATTTCCAGCGAACTGCAAAAAGAAATTCATCGTCTCGCCGACCCATCTCAAAACGCCTCAATTGACCAATTAGGAGAGCTGGATCAAAGACTGGGAAATGCTTTTGCTGAAGCCGTACTGGAGCTTTTGGATAAAACCCGAATACCCGCTCAGCAGATAGCTGCTATAGGCAGCCACGGTCAAACTGTAAGGCACAGACCTTGCGGGAAATACCCGTTTACCTTGCAAATTGGCGACCCCAATATTATCGCTGCCCATACAGGTATCACCACAGTCGCCGACTTTCGTCGAAGGGATATGGCGGCAGGTGGACAAGGAGCACCGCTGGTCCCGGCATTTCATCAAGCAATTTTTTCCAGCAATAAAATTGATCGGGCTATAGTGAATATTGGCGGCATGGCGAATATTACCTGGCTACCAACATCGCAGCAGCAATCAGTAATCGGTTTCGATACAGGGCCAGGTAATGTGTTATTGGATGAATGGATTCAGCAACATTTGCAACAACGTTTTGATTCAAATGGCGATTGGGCCGCGCAAGGAAAATTGAATCAAACTCTATTAAATTTATTATTGGCAGAGGATTTTTTTCAGCGAACTCACCCAAAAAGCACCGGCAGGGAAATGTTTAATTTGAGTTGGCTGCGCGACCATTTGGAAAAGATTGAAGGATTTATTTCGCCGGTTGATGTACAGCGCACACTCGTCGAACTTACAGCCAAAAGTATTGCAGATTCCATTCAACAATTAAGCGCAGATCAAAAAGAAATTTTTATTTGCGGTGGCGGCGCATTCAATCAATTGCTGATACAACGTTTGCAAAGTTTATTATCACCCCATCCAGTCAGCTCAACAGCCGCATTAGATATAAATCCACGATGGATAGAAGCCATGGCATTTGCCTGGCTAGCCTACCAACGTATGCACAATAAAACCGGGAACATTTGTACAGTCACAGGAGCTAAAAGCACGAGTGTTTTAGGGGCAATTTATTTCGGAGGTTAAATCGAGAACGAAGACCCACAACCACAGGTGCTGGATGCATTCGGATTTTGAACCACAAATTTCGAACCCTGTAAGCCTTCTTCGTAATCAACCCGGGCACCAACCAGGTAGGGATAACTCATTGCATCGACAACAACTTTAATCCCGTCTTTTTCAACAACCGAATCATCTTCAGCCAGTGCTTCATCGAAGGTAAAACCATATTGGAACCCGGAACAACCACCACCGGTGACATAGACTCGCAATTTTAAATCCGGGTTATCTTCTTCCTCAATTAAACTGCGAACTTTAGCCACAGCAGAATCGGTGACCTGCATAACCTGAGGAATATAAACTTCAGCACCACCAACCATGACAACTCCGTAAAACGAATGACTTGAAGAGGATTATCTTCAAGCCTGAGTAAAACAGTCAACTATTAAATCAGCCAGGAACCGGCTCAGCGAGCTTTTTCTTATTGCCAAGATCAACTGATTTGGTATCTGTCTGGGTGCTAACCATGCTGCCGTTCACCTGCGCACCTTTTACCATCTGGATAGAATGATAATGAACCGAACCTTTGACTACTCCCTTAGCGGCCATTTCCAGTTGCTTGCTGGAATAGACATTCCCGGTTACCGTGCCGTTCACTATCACTACCGGAACACGAATATCGCCCTCTACCACACCTGTATCCGCAATCACCAGACGGGCATCTTTTTCACCATCAGCAAAAAGATTACCAATCACCTTTCCCTCCAACTGCAATTCACCGGAAAAGGACACATCGCCTTTGATATGAGTTGTGCGGGAAATCAGGGTGTGAGTATTTGAAAATGCCATTTTTTTGCCTATGTGTTGGAAGTTGATGTAGGTGGAGCTTTGGGCCATTCCACTTGGCCATCGACACGTGTGGCATCGCGTTTGGGTGATGTCACTTGCAGTTCGATACGGTTTGGAGCAAATCCTTGAGGGAGCATGACATCTACCTCAATATTTTGGAAAATTTTAAAGCTCAATGGAATAATTTCTGTGAGCGCAGACTCATTCTCCTTGATTACAGCTAACTGATGTAAAGGATATTTTTTCTCTTTACCTGCTTCACGTCCAACAATTAACCAACGTAATTCGCCTTCAAAATCATCCTCTCCTTCTGACAATTTTTGTATGGCTAATTTTAGATGAAATAAATTTTCTTGTTCACCCGACACAACGGAAAATGCGCCAATATTAATACCTTTTGGATTTCGGTAATCGCGCGCCAACATCATGCGGTACACAGCAATACTCCGTTCAAGCTCACCGATTTTCTCTTGTTGTTGCAACACTTGTTTGCGCACAGATTCTGTCGCCTGATGATCCACATCTGCTGTCACCTGAAAATGTGTCAGCTGTTCCTGATATGCTTGATTTGCTGTTCTCAAGCCTTCCATTTCTGCACGCAACTCACTGGCTTGCTCTGGTGACAACAAGGTTTTTCTCTCATCAAAAATTGTGTATTGACGAACTGCCAATACGATTGCGAGGACTAACAATAGAATCATCGCCCTGTTTATCATGGTTTTAATCGGGCGATGGGGAACCACTTTCATGCGATGTACGGTTGTAGGTTTGACGTTTTGCATTGTTATAACCCTGTCTTGTTATGTTTCTTCAATTTTTTAAGATCTATTGCATGAGGCCATCTATGGCAAGAGTGCAACAATATCCAGTCCGGCTTTTTCATCAAACCCAAACATAATATTCATATTTTGTACTGCCTGCCCCGATGCGCCTTTGGTGAGATTATCGATGACCGACAATACCACAACCGTATCGCGCGATTGCGGACGCAATACCGAAATGCGGCACACATTCGAGCCTTTTACACTGCGTGTTTGCGGCAATTCCCCAGCGGGCAACACATCGACAAAAGGTTCGTTGGCATAACGTTTTTCATAGAGTGATTGCAAATCCGGAACTGAATTTGCGTCCAGCAAATTGGCATACAGCGTGGCGTGTATTCCACGAATAATTGGCAACAAATGCGGGACAAACGTTAAATTAACCGGCGCCACACCTTTAGGTTGTACATCGCGTAAACCCTGTTCAATTTCCGGTAAATGCCTGTGCCCGGCAACACCATAAGCTTTAAAACTATCGCTGATTTCCATCAATAAATTATCAATTTTTGCCTGACGGCCAGCACCGCTGGCTCCGCTGGCAGCATTGGCAATCAACCGTGCAGGGTCCACCAGATTATTTTCCAGCAAAGGAATAAAACCCAATTGGGTTGCAGTGGGATAACAACCGGGACATGCAATTAATTTTGCATTTTTAATGGCCGCACGATTCACTTCCGGCAATCCATAAACTGCCTGTTCAACCAAATCCGGTGCTGCGTGCGGCTGGTGATACCACTTCTCCCATAAAGGCACATCGCGAATTCTGAAATCCGCCGAAAGATCGATAATACGGGTATTGGTTTTCATCAAAGCCGGCATCATGCTTTGTGCCACTCCATGAGGGGTGGCGAAAAAAACTACATCCAATTTGGATAATTGATCAACATCCGGCTCAACAAACGCCAGATCAATATGACCGCGCAGGTTGGGGTAAATATCAGCGACTTTTATTCCGGCTTCTGCGCGTGAAGTAATCACACTCACGTCAACATGGGGATGATTAGCCAACAAACGTAACAATTCCACGCCTGTGTAACCTGTCGCACCAACGATACCTGCTTTGATCACACCAAACCTCCATCAATATTCAAGTTTGCTTCAAGGATAGACTCTGGGTATGGTAAGCGCCTGAGTCAACGAAAGAGAGCTATCATAAAAGCCTTAACCATAAATCGAAAGTAAAAGCTGCCTCTTTCCTGCAGCCGATAAAAACAGGTAATCCCGAGTGTCTTCTGAGCCCTCACCCAAAAGCATCAGCACCCGACTGAATCGCCACACTGAATTTATTCGCGACCAGATGGCCTCGATTGATTCTCTCCCCTTGTTAACCTTGTTGGGGTTGATCACAGGGGTATTGGCGGGCGGTGTAATCGTCCTGTTCCGCTGGGCAGTTGAACTGCCCCTGGGTTATTTCCTGCCAGGGGATTTTGAAAACTTTGAAGCTGTGAGTTCATGGTTACATTTTGTCTTGCCTTTTTCAGGCGCAGTGTTGCTTGGATTAATTCTGCAAAGGGTGGATAAACGCCATCATGCGGCTGGTATCGGCCATGTAATGGACAGACTGCAAAACCATCAGGGGCGTATGCCTTTGGGAAATTTTGTCACGCAATTTTTTGGCGGTGCTTTGTGTTTGCTTAGCGGGCAATCCGTAGGGCGCGAAGGCCCGGCAGTCCATCTGGGTGCAGGCAGTGGCAGTCTGCTAGGACAATGGCTGAAGCTACCCACTAACAGCCTGCGCCCGCTTGCCGGTTGTGGTGTCGCGGCTGCAATTGCGGCCTGTTTCAACACGCCTATGGCCGGTGTCATTTTTGCGATGGAGGTTGTCGTCATGCGCTACAGCATTACCGGCTTCATCCCGGTAACTCTGGCAGCGGTGGCAGGTGCCACTATGACCCGCATGGCATTCGGGACGGAAATTGCCTTTATCAACGCCCAATCGGTAATGGGGGATTTACAGGAATTACCGATGATGGTGCTGGTTGGATTAGTCGTTGCTGTATTCGCAGCTGCCTACATACGCCTGCATAGCATGAGTTGTCACTGGGCATTGAATCGCGCAATTGCGTTACGGTTTACGCTGGCAGGGCTACTCACCGCCTGCTGTGCCATTTTTATCCCGCAAATTATGGGTGTTGGATACGACACCATCAGCAGTGCAATGACCGGTGAAATCGGGCTTTCACTCCTGTTAATCATCGCACTGGTCAAACTCCTCACAACGTCTGTCAGCCTCGGTGTTGGGATGCCAGGCGGTGTTGTAGGCCCATTACTTTTTATCGGTGCTTGCGTGGGTGGTGCTGTAGGCATAACAGCACAAATATTGATCCCGGACTCTGCCAGTGCCATAGGCTTTTACGTGATTTTGGGTATGGGCGCCATGATGGGTGCAACGCTGAATGCACCACTTGCTGCAATGATGGCAATTCTTGAGCTCACCTATAACCCGAATATTATTTTTCCCAGCATGCTGGTAGTGATTGCGGCTTGTTTAACAACACGCTGGTTATTCCGTTGCGATGGTTTGTTTCAACATGTGTTGCGAATTCAGGGAAAATTTCGCAGCCCCGAAATTACCGAACAATTGTTATCACATACAGGGGTTCGTGGATTGATGGACAGACATCTGGTTGAAGCACCAAATGAATTAACACTGGAAACTGCCAATCAATTATTGAATCATCATCCACATTGGATTTTATTGCGCGATGTCAATCAATTATTGCACCCTGCTGACCTGCATCTTTATTTACAAAACATATCGCATGAAGAAAATATCAATCTGCATGAAATACCGGCGCGACGTTATGATCTTGTCCGCATTTCAGCCGATGCCAATTTGTATGAAGCATTACAATTAATGAATCACCATCAGGTAGATGCCCTCTGGGTTGAATCACTGACAGACAATCACCAACCGCTCGGGATTATCAGTCGCAATAAAATAGACAATTACTACAGGATTTAAATCATGTTTTTGTGGATCAAAGCCCTGCATATTATTGCTGTGATCACCTGGATGGCAGCCATTTTTTACTTGCCACGCTTGTTTGTATATCACAGCATGAGCGAAGACCAGATCAGTCGCGATAGATTCAAAATCATGGAAGCAAAATTATTACGTGTGATTGGCAACCCTTCCATGATTGCTGCTTATATTTTTGGTGTCTGGATGAGTTATCTTAACTGGGATTATTATTCCACACAGATCTGGTACTGGTGTAAATTGTCACTGGTAGTTTTACTCACCATTTATCACCATGCCTGTATCGCCTACTTCAAACAATTGCGCGATGATCGCTGTAACAAGTCGCATAAGTTTTTTCGAGTTTTCAATGAAATCCCAGTACTGATGTTATTTGGTATAGTGATTTTAGTTGTGGTAAAACCTTTTTAATTATGTTGTACGCCATTACTGACTCCATTTTATTACCCGGCGAAAAATTATTTTCCGGTGTCGAATCAACCTTGAAAGCCGGTTGTCGCTGGGTACAGTATCGCGATAAATCACAGGATGAAAAAAAGCGTTTTGATGAATCCGCCCGTTTGCTGAAAATTTGTCAATCATATAACGCGTCATTAATCATTAATGATGATGCTGCACTGGCAAAAAAAATCGGTGCTCATGGCGTCCATCTGGGGCAAACAGATGGTGATGTACAGACAGCACGCAAGCTGCTCGGCAAAGATGCCATCATCGGTGTCACCTGCCACAACTCATTGGAACTGGCAAAAAAAGCCATTGACGACGGTGCCAGTTATATTGCCTTCGGGCGTTTTTTTTCGTCCAATACAAAACCGGATGCGCACGTAGCAGACCTCAATTTGTTACAACAAGCCAGACAACAATTTCCATCAATAAAAATCGTGGCCATTGGAGGAATTACACCGGAGAATGCCAAGTCTGTACAGAATGCTGGCGCAGATATTTTGGCAGTGTGTCATGCGTTGTTTTCTTCAAGCGAAATCACGCAAAATACTGAATTATTTCTTAATTTTAAGTAACAACACTGCAATCGCTATTTGAATAAAATACAATTCAAAAGAAAACCCTTCAAGGAAACACCTCTATGAGCTTAATCATAAAATCTTTAAAAGTGAAAATTTATCTATGGGAATCTGATGTGGGTCATATAGCAATCCAAATTGGAACGCGTCCCCATGTTTCATTTGAGCCAGATAAAACCAAACCTGGTAAACGCATAATGGATAAAAATAACAAACCCGCATCCCGTACAAATGTTCCCGGGATAAAACCTGGCCTTGTTCTCCCGGTGATCCAATATCAAGGAAAACTGTCATCTTTTAATGATGATATCAAACGTTATGGAAATCCCCGAAACTCGTTGATTTTTGATATTCCGAACAAACCACTTTCTGAATCCGATCTCAACAAACCTATTCGTGCCAACTACCAACTTTTTGACACAATCCAAGGGGACAATTCCCACAATAACTGCGTGGATTATGTACGAGCAGAAATTTTTTGTTACTTAAGCGATGAATACATGGAAACAAAATATAAACTTCTTGGCATACATAAACCCAAAGATTTTTTTGTGGCTCTTAAAATACACGGAGTTGCAGAAAAAATGGGAGGAAGGAATATCTCCTACCTGTAAAAGCCTATCATTACTTTTGTATAATCGTATTTTCAAAAACTTTATAATGGACGCCACCATGACTCGCTCAGAAGAATTATTTGCTCAAGCCCAACAACATATTCCCGGCGGCGTAAATTCACCCGTTCGTGCGTTTCGCGCAGTTGGCGGCACACCGGTTTTTTTTGAAAAAGCACAGGGTGCTTATGTATGGGATGCCGATGGCAAACAATATATTGATTATGTGCAAAGTTGGGGACCTATGGTGCTGGGTCATGCGCATCCCGAAGTTATTCAGGCCGTTATTGATGCTGCCAAAAATGGATTAAGTTTTGGTGCACCCACTGAACGCGAAACCACACTGGCACAAAAATTATGTTCATTAATGCCGGGCATGGATATGGTTCGCTTTGTCAGCTCAGGCACTGAAGCAACAATGAGTGCAATTCGTTTGGCAAGAGCGTTTACCTCGCGCGATAAAATTATTAAATTCGAAGGCTGTTATCACGGCCACTCCGATTCTTTATTAATTAAAGCTGGCTCTGGTGCATTAACTTTAGGTGTTCCAAGTTCTCCCGGCGTTCCCAAAGTATTGGCGGATCACACCATCACCCTCGATTACAACAATGCACAACAAGTGCGCGATTGTTTTGCACAACATGGCGACCAAATTGCTTGCATTATTGTTGAACCGGTTGTCGGCAATATGAATTGTGTTCCGCCAGTTGCAGGATTTTTGGAAACACTGCGTGAAGTCTGCGATCAATACGGCAGCTTGTTAATCCTCGATGAAGTCATGACAGGTTTTCGTGTGAGCCACACAGGTGCCCAGGGGTTTTATAATATTCGCGCCGACATCACCACCTTGGGAAAAGTAATAGGTGGTGGCATGCCCGTCGGTGCATTTGGTGGCAGACGCGATGTAATGCAAATGATCGCGCCTTCAGGCCCTGTTTATCAGGCGGGAACTTTATCAGGAAATCCGGTTGCTATGGCTGCAGGATTAAAAACACTGGAACTATTGGAACAAAAAGATTTTTATAAAAACCTGAGTCAACGTACTACCGATTTAGTGAACGGTTTACAAAAATTGGCTAACGACGCCAACATACCTTTCACCACCAATCATGTCGGCAGCATGTTTGGTTTCTTCTTCACCGAAGAAAAGAAAATCACCAACTTCAAACAAGTTATGGCTTGCAACATTCCACGCTTCAATCAATTCTTTCACGGCTTATTAAAACGCGGCGTTTATCTGGCTCCCGCTTCTTACGAAGCGGGCTTTATGTCATCAGCGCACACTGAAAAAGATATAGAGCAAACCTTGAAAGCAGCGAAAGAGACTTTTGCGGAATTGATTTAATAATGATGAATTATCTTGCACCCAACCTCAACAAAGCCGATATTTTATTCTTAATGAAGTTTGCTCTTTCAGGTGCATTAATTGCGGGAAGTTATGGTGTATTACATGACCAGATTACTTATTCAATCTCTCCTGAATATTTCACCAAACTAAAATTCAAGCAATTTGCTTACGCAAACTTTGGGCTTGGTGATCAAGTTTTTGTGAGTACAATTGGCTTTATGGCTACCTGGTGGGTAGGCTTGTTGGCGGGATGGTTTTTAGCGCGCCGATTTGTTGATGTTTCTCCCTATACCCTGGCAAGAAAAAAGATTTTCTCAGGATTCCTGATCATTTTTATGTGCGGATTATTGTTCGGCGTTGCAGCTTATGTCTACGGCACATTAATTCCGCCCGATCCTCAAAAGTGGCAACACAGAGTTCACTATTATGGCGTTGTTGACGGTGTGTCGTTCATTCGCGTGGCCTATATTCATAATTGCAGTTATGCGGGCGGTTTTCTGGGGCTGATTATTTCTTTAGTGTTTTTGGGTAAAGCTCGCCATTCAGATATAAAAAATGCCTGATTAAATCAGGCATTTTTTAGTCAAATTCAATTACTGAATCGGTTTATTTTCTTTCAACATGACTTCGCGGAAATGTTTTCCCTGCATGGTAGGTTCATAGCTCCAATCTTTAATCATTTGTGGTGACCAGTCAGGATCAAAGACCCAGGCTACCCAGGAGATTTTTTTCGCACCGAAATAATCGGTAATGCGTTTGCCATAACTGCCATCATCAATTACCGGAATGTGCGCACCTTTATCGGTCGCCAATTGGTAGCCAATTTCGGTTGCAAAAACAGGATATTTATCAGCAGCAAATCCAAAATCCCTATCCCAATTTTTTTCATAGGGCGCACCGACTTTCATGGGATATGGATGGCTGACATACGCAATATTTTGTTTTTCGATGGGTGTTTTGGCAATAGGTGTTAAATCGTAAGCCCAGTTAAATCCGGCAACCAGACAAATTGCATTGGGATTATGTGCTTGTACTATGGTGATCATTTCTTCGTTTATTTTTTTCCATTCTTCCCAGGAAACAACACCCAATCGCCCATTAAACACAGTGGGCTCATTATATAATTCGTAAAAAGCAACAACATGAATACCAGCATATCGCTCGGAAACAGTACGCCAGAAATCGTAGGTTTCTCCTGCAGTAGTGTAATAGGATGGATTCTGGAACATTTCAGATTTTAAATTGCCAATCGAATGCCAATCCAAAATCACATAGATTTCCAAATCGTTAGCCCAAACAACAATTTGATCCAGCATTGCCAGATATTTTGCTTTACCGTGTTTACGCCATGCTGTGGGATGTACTGGAATGCGCACCACATTGGCACCCCAGCTTTTTAAAACAGCAAAATGATTTTTGGTAAATTTTTTGTTGGTTTTTATTTTGTCAGGATCAGCGACGCTGGCACCACGAAACACAACTTCTTGTCCCGACGCTGTGACAAACTGGTTTCCTTTCACTTTAATCAGCGGCAATTGTTTCTTGATTTGCTTGCGATCAAATGCGGGAATATCTGTTGCATTCCACCAGCCGGTTGATGTTTCCCAAGCATTATCAGCAAACGCCGGTGCTGCAATAAAACTGCAACAGAGAAATAACCATAAACATGAAAAATTAATTTTTATATGCATTTTGTTGACCTCGTTGTTATTGATATATAACGCATCATTAAATCGATTGATGCTTTTGGATGAAACAGAATTTTCAAACATTAACGCTCTATTTTATAAATCATATCGACACTTTGGGTTTCGCCTGATTCTGCTTCAATTCTGACTTTGTCAGTCAGTCGGTAAACAACACCCAAACTGAATGCCTGATCAAATAACCCTACCACATAACGCACCAGGATTTTGGGGGTTACATATTTACCCACCCATAATTGGCTTTGATCAATACCTTTTTCGGATTTTATCGCGACCTCATCCACACCAAAAAACTGAGCAACCTCCTGGGTAATGCCCTGACTGCGTTCAACGCCCATGCCCCCCAGGGCCGCTATCAACATCGAAGCATCAGCCTTTGACGCTTCTGATAAGGGCTTACCCGTTAATAACATCATCATGGCATCACTATCGGAACTTGCCGGCTCCGAAAATACTTTGGCTTGCGGGCGCTGTAAACTACCGGCAATTTGTAAAATCACCTTAGTATTTTTTTCGTCATCTATATTACGATACGCATTGATATCCAACCCTGGATTTTCATAGTCGCCCTGAAAAATTAATCGCCCGCGTTCAATCGTCAATGTTTGCCCATAAGCTTGATAACTCCCTTCTTTTACACCCACAAAACCATTGGTAAGCCATGGACGCAGAGGTTCTTTTATTAATTTAACATCACCAGTCAATTGGCTATCCAATCCAAATCCTGCAAACTTTACTTCATCACCCAATTTAAGACGCAAATTTGCACGCAGGGGAATGCTAGCTTTTGATTGATTTAACTCCAAAGACTTTTCATCCACAACCACCACATCATCTGACAACTGCACGGCCGATTGTGGCAAGGTTTTTATGTTGGCAATCAATTGCGGAACTTCCGCTTCGCCCGTGAGTTTAATTACTTGTGCATTCGCTGTTAAATTAATAGCCGGATTCAAACGTGCTTTCATGCTGGGCAAATTAATAATCTGGAAATTTTTTCCATTTAAATCGGCCGACAACAACCAATCCGGTTGTAACGGATTGGTTAATTTTCCCTGTAAATTTAATTGCCCTTTACCCGCTTCAGCCAGCATATCAATATTAATTTCACTGGAATTGTCTGCCGAAATAACGAACCCGATTTTGTCCAGCGACACGCCTAATTTGGGAATTCTGGCTGATGCCTGTTCCAATTTTATTGCACCGGAAATTTGTGGCTGAACCAAATTCCCTTGCCATTGTAAATTGGCATTTAACTGGCCTTTTACGTTGTCCGTAAACGGCAGCAAGGTTTCCAATGGTTCAAGATTGCGAAATTCGGCTTGCAATTTGCCTTTTATGGATGACGTACCCGTTAGCTGCCATTGATTGTCCATGCCAATAAAACCAAAATCTGCCCAATCCATTTTTAATTCTGAACTTAAGTTTTCCTGATAAAGTCGCGAAGAAATACTGGCAGAGCGCCAGGGATAAACTTCTGTCGCACCGCCTTCATATTGATAACGCAATTCAGCATCACCCGTTTTCAATTGCACATCCGCCTGGGTTGATGCCAGATCAAGCTGTGGACTTTTAATACGGATATAACCATCCATAACACCCGCAAAAAAAACTTCCGGCTTGAAGAGCGAATAAAATTGTCGCAAGGGAACCGCATTCACATCAATATTCATCGCCAAACCTGTTGTTTGTTGCCAATCAAGATCAATACAAAGTTCAGGCGCATGTAAAATTTGAATAGCTGAATGGGGATGTGGATTATGACCCTGCAACTGTGGATTCCGGATTTTCACAGGAGTTGCATTGGTAAAAAAAGGAGCGCCTGCCGGTGCATCTTCAGCAATTACGGTTGATTGATCAATAATCGCTGTCTGGTTACTGCGCGTTGTAAAACAGACAGGTTGTAATGCAATTTTATTTTGATTAATTCTTATAGCTTGTCTGGAACTGAGCCACCATTTGGGAACCTTTTTAATCTTGACTGCCATAGATTGCAATTGACCAACCCATTCTTCTTGCAGCAAACCTCCGATCAAACCCACATCCAATTTCCCCAATCGATCATGACGGATGCCCGCATTCAATTTATGATTTGACAAACTGCCTTCACCGGAAATCGTTATTGATTTAAAACTTTCCTGATTTACACGCAGCTTTTTGGCCACCAACTCCATCCGATAATGCTGATTCACCACTTGTCGTTCAAGTTCAGATTTCATTGAATTGGTATCATCTAATACAGTAAATCCAACTGGAGATTTATTCGTTTCGTTATTCGTTATCGGTGTCACATTCATCTGCAAATTATCAAGTGAAAATTTCTTCCATGACAGTTCACTGCCTGTGGCTTCCAAGGTAATTTCAGGCAATGACCAGGAACCGGATATATTGCCTTTGGTGATCAGGCTTCCGGAAATATCATTATCGATTTGATGCAACATGGGAGCGCGCAGGTTCCACTCCACTTTTGATTCATTCGCAAGATAACCGTTAACATCAATACGGTTAGCGCCCCAAATCATTCGCAATCCATTGCTGCGCCATTCATTTTGATTTTGATGTAAATTTCCCTGCATTGAAAATGCCAGATCGCGCACTGCTCCCTCTGCATTTAACTCATCAATTTTCCACAACCAATAGTCCTGTTTTTTTTCGCCTTCTGAATGAAAACTGGCACTGATATTGGTCGGCCAATTCTCAACCAAAAGAGCTGCATCAAAAGAATTGGCACTGGCTTGCAAATTCCAATTCAGCACCGGGCTCCATTGCACACTGCCACTAACATTCAAACGGGAAACCGGTTTTTCCATCTCTTCCGTACGCAATTCAGATGCATCAAAAGACTCAATCGCAATTTGTTGCAAATTACCATTCGCTTTCAATACCAAATCAACCGCTGGATATCCTTCCAGCATCATGTTGCCTGTTATTTGGCCTGAATAATCCAGCCAGTTTCCCTTCGCCTGCATTTTTAAATCCAGAATCGGCGACGTTTTTCCAGCAATCCACCAAACTTCAGGCAAATGTTCTTTTTCTATTGCAAGATCAACCTGTAATTCAGGTTGCGATTGCAATTCCTTTTTAGCATTCACCAACGGCAATAGAATATTGGCTGTCGCTTTTACAGGTGACAGCATCTGTGTTTCTGTGACCAATTTTTTAATGCTACCGGTTAATTTGGTTTTTCCGGAATAATGCGTGTCAGCATCAAACTGCCATTGCAAATTGGCTGATGTTGTATAGGGGTAATCCAGATCCGAATGTCCATGTAATTCCAATTGGTATTTTTCATGAATCAATTTAAGCAGTGCATAACGCAAATGAAAAGTCCCCAAACTGAGTGATCCACTGAAGCTGCGCCATTGATCACGATAATCTCCCTGTGCATATTCAATATTGTGCAATTGGAATTTTTTAAGCTCTACCCGCAGCGGCAAACCCAGGCTTGGCCAATTGGAAAAAGGTTGTGAGTTATTATTCTGACTTTCCGGCAATTGAATTTTTAATTGATCAATTGATAAAGATTCAATCGATACCGCGGTATAAAACAATGCCATGGAATTCCAGCGAAAACTGACATTGCCTGCATAAATATTTTCTTTTTCAGTTTGATATTGAATCCACTCTATATCCAGTCCTTTGCGAAGATTACCGCTAATATTACCTAATTCAACACCCAAAGTACGCGCAAGATATTGCACCACCAAACGGCTACCCGTTTGGGTTTCAATCAGGGTGACCAGGGTGGCCATTAAAATAATAATGGTCGCCAGTGAATAAAAAAATATTTTCTTGATCTTGCGCCACATTACAAATCCGGCCCCATAGTGATATGAATGGCCCAGGATTTTTCGTCGTCCAATGCTCTCGCAAAATCAACACGAACAGGGCCAATCGGTGAAATCCATCGCACACCAACACCCGCTCCGCGTTTAATATCAAAATTAAAATCGTTTGATGAGTTGCCATGATCGTAAAACGCAGCCAGTACCCAATTACTTTCACCAACAGGATGGTCATATTCAATTGAGCTTACGATCAGATTTTTACCTCCTATCACTATATCGTCCCCTTCCGCATTTTTTTCAGTAGCACCAAGAGATTCATAATCATAACCACGCACACTGGCATCACCACCGGTAAAATAACGCACCGATGCTGGCAACTCATCAAAATCAACCGTTTCAGTTATCCCCAAATGCCCGCGTAAAATTAATCGCCCATAATCTCCACCCCAAATATGTTTCAAGCGAGTATCCCACTGTACAAAACTGAAATCAGAACCTAACGAACTGGGTGAACCGGATACGCGCGACATCAATGACCACCCCTGCAATGGATAAGCTGCCGCTCCGGTTTTGATACGCGATATAGTCCATGATGGAATGATTAAATCAGTAATTATCAGAGGCTGATCGCCCACAATAGAATCTTCATGTTCAAAAGTAATGGCATAGGTTTGCAGCCATTTGGTTTTTTGATAATAGGTGTAGCTGGTACCAATGGTTTTTTTTCGGCTAAAGCTGGATTCAGTTTCTTCCTTTTCATAACCTGTCGATATTTTTAAAAATTCAAATGCCGGTTTCTGCAGAGGAATTGTATATACAGCCTGAGCTTCTTTTTTGGTTTCCGATGCAGACACATCCGCATTAAAAAAATGACCGCTTTTATTGATATATCTATCTTCGAAACCTAATAACACTCTGGGCCCGGTATCGGTGGCATATCCACCACCCAGAGAATATTCATGACGCTTGCGTTTATCCAATTTGATATGAATATCAACTTGCTGATCTTTTTTATCTTCCAGATTGGGCGTGATATTGGTAGAACCAAAATAATTGCTGGCATTGTATAAATTTTTGGTTTCAAGTAGTTTGTCTGTATCGTAGTCATCATCAGGACGAATTGTTAAATAACGCTGAACAAATTCGTCATGCAAGGTATCTTGTTCTATTTCAATTTTCCCAAGACGGTAGCGCTTGCCTGTGTCATAGGTCAGTTCGATAACTGCTGAATTTTCTGATTCATTAATCAGCACACGTGCCAATGCGAATTGCGCATCAAAATATCCTCTGGCAGTTGCCAATGATTCAAACCGCGCCTTCAGGCTTTCATATTTTCCATGATGGAAGCGACTGCCTATTTTGATGCCGGGTTTGTCGTAAAGATTTTGAAACACGGGGTCCAGTCGACCGTCGCCCATAATATCAATTCGCAATTCTTTAACACGAACAGGCTCGCCGGGTGTCAGCTGAATATCCAGAGACCAGCAATCATTATTGCGCATTAATTTTGATTCGAAGGTTAAACGATAATATCCCAGCGCTTTGGCTGCCTGCTCAATTTCGGCTTCTGCTGCATCCAGATGGGTATTCAATCGCCACGCGGGGGCTTTGCATTTTTCTTCCGTTATACTCAGTCTGTGCAAAATATTTTCACGTAGCGAAGCAATTCCACCTCGAATATTGATCTCAGGTGTTGCCGCCAAAACTGACCCGCTGATGCAGCTCAATAATGCCAACAAACAAATACAACGATTAACGATCAATTCAGATTCTCAAATTAAAGTTGGATTTTAAGTAGTAGTAGAAAACCAGCTTGTTATAATGCACACACATCCGCAATCATCGAGCAACTCAATGCTAAGCTATCGCCACAGTTTTCACGCAGGCAATTTTGCAGATTTGCTAAAACACAGCATCTACATTCATTGCCTTGAGTATATGACGCAAAAACCAAAAAGTTTACGCATTATAGACACTCACGCAGGTGCTGGCATCTATTCACTGAATTCTTCTGAAGCACGAAAAAATTCGGAATTTGCTGGCGGTATAGGTCGCCTTTGGCAAACAAACTCCTTACCGGATACATTGTCAGCCTACACCAAACAAGTGTCCGCACTACACCATCAGGATCAGCATTTGTATCCCGGGTCGCCCCTGCTAGCACAAGCATTTTTACGCAAGATAGACCAACTTTTCCTGCATGAGTTGCATCCTGCCGATTTTCGTTCATTGCAACATCTGTTTCGACCGCAAAAAAATGTACACACGCTCAATGAAGACGGAATGCAATCTTTGTTATCCCTGCTACCGCCACCGGACAGACGTGCACTGGTATTGATCGACCCCTCTTATGAGGTAAAACAAGATTACCAATCCGTAGTGGCAAACCTGATCAAAGCACATAAACGTTTTGCAACAGGTACCTATTTACTCTGGTATCCGGTTGTATTGCGCTCACGAATTGACGAAATGGAAAAATCATTGATTAAATCCGGTATTCGCAATATTCAACTTTATGAATTGGCAATTGCCCCGGATTCACCAGAATCCGGTATGACCGCCAGCGGCATAATAGCCATCAATCCCCCCTGGACATTATGGAAAGCCATGGAGGAAACTTTACCTTTTGCTGTGGATCTATTAAGTGACAATCAAAACGGGTTTTATCGGCTTGAACAATTAGTGGAAGAATAATCATGAAACCATCTACACGTGCATTCATTTTCTCATTACTGATATTTCCCGGCGCAGGTTTATGGGTACTTGGTAAAAAACGACGCGCACTGGTTTTTATTATTCCGACAGCCATCATACTGATTCTGCTGATGGTACGTTTAATCTCAATAACACAATCAATAATGAATAAAATGTTAATGCACACTTTTTCGATTGATATCAAACGCCTTTACTTCGATGTGCACAGCCAGCTGTTTAGCGATCCATTAATACAACAATTCCTGTGGCTGTTATTAGCTGCCATGATTCTCAGCAGCATTTCCAGTTATTTCGTCGGTAAAAAAATGGAACAGGAGAAAACCTGATGCAGGCATCACTCATCGCCATAGGTTTACTATTTTGCAGCAATATTTTTATGACCTTCGCTTGGTACGCGCACCTGAAAGAGCTTAACCACAAACCCTGGATAATCGCCGCTTTCGTCAGCTGGGGCATCGCCCTCTTCGAATATTTATTACAGGTTCCTGCCAATCGAATTGGCTATACCGTTATGTCCGTCGGTCAATTAAAAATTCTGCAAGAAGTTATCACCCTCAGTGTTTTCGTTCCTTTCGCATTATTTTATTTAAAAGAACCATTGAAGTGGGATTATCTGTGGGCCGGGCTTTGTTTATTAGGTGCCGTGTTTTTTATGTTTCGGGACAAATTGAGCAATTAACAACAGGAAATATCAATGAAAATCCCACTACTGCTGCCGGGTATTTTAAGTTTTATTTCAATGCATTGTGCGATTGCCGAAACAATCCCCGGCATTCATTTTGAGCATGGTGATTGGGAGGTTGCTTGTGATAATACCCGCACTTGCAGAGCAGCTGGCTATCAAAGCGATGACGATGAGCTGACGATTTCTGCTTTATTAACTCGCCAAGCAGGTGCGCAGCAACCGGTACTCGGAGAATTAATGATTGGTGAAACAGAAGCTGCTTTGCCCTCATCGGTTACGATGAAAATTAATAATAAATCTATTGGAATTATCAGCATTGATCCAAATAGTTCAGTTATTCAATTATCAGAATTACAAGTTAAGGCCTTACTTAAAGCTTTGTTACAAACTAGTGATATTCAATTTATCAGCGAATCGCAAACATGGCATCTATCAGATCAGGGAGCAGCGGCAATATTGTTAAAAATGGATGATTTTCAAGGGCGACTGGACACAAAAAGTGCCTTGGTGAAAAAAGGCCCTAAAGATGACAAGCATGTATTACCTGCATTGCCAGCGCCTGTTATTTTTGCGGCAGCTACTATCGATAAAAAACCTGGCGATGCTGAGCAAGCGATATTAATTACCGCTTTAAAAAAATCCATTAACAAAGATGATTGCAATGATTTCTTTGAAAATGAATATACGGAATTCGATGCTTACCAGCTGACGGCGACGAAATGGTTAGTATCGGCAAGATGCTGGCAGGGTGCTTACAATACAGGTTATGGTTATTGGGTTATCAATCAACAGGCGCCACATAATGCAGTGATTGTTACTGATTCAGGAGATTACTACGAGAAGGGAGTTATTTCCAAATCACACAAAGGTCGCGGATACGGTGACTGTATGTCTTTTGACTCCTGGGTGTGGGACGGCAAAAATTTTGTGCAAAGCGAAATAACAACTTCCGGCATGTGCAAACTGGTAGCTGCCGGTGGCGCATGGAGCCTACCGACATTTGTCAGTGATGTACGCAAACAATAAAAATTCTTACGTTCATAGAGAATTTTGGACAAATCTATCTTTGTCCAATTCTTCATCATTCCTGCAAGAGAAATTTATACTGCGACTTGAATAAATAATAAGTAGTTAACAACGCTGACATTGTTTATCAGACTTACCTTGCCTGTAACCAAATACCCTCGCTAAAATTGCCAACTTCATTTCACAAACTGACAAGGGATAGAATCTATGGCTATTAGTTCATCGGTTGGAAAAAAAGGGAAGAACCTGAAGACAGATGTTTTTGCCGTTCAGGAACTACTCAATCGTGCAGTTCGCACACCCTATAGGCTTTTGGATGCAGATGGAATTATCGGCCCAAAGACTATCGAGAGAATTGAATTTTTTCAGCATGAAGTCATGGGATTTCAATTCCCTGACGGATTGATTGATGCCGGGGGAAAAACATGGGCCGTATTAAGCCGTTACGCAAAAGGAACCCCCACTTTTCTCACCACACACTTCTACTGTTTTGATACACCGAAAAAACCTAAATACAGCGTTGAACTCGACACAGAACCTGCTTCATCTACGAATGAAATTGCCTGGGGCGCCAAGGTAACAGATGCATTCAAACAAAAGGTCATCAAAATTGCGGCCGGCATGGGTGTTTCACCTGATTATTTGATGGCGTGCATGGCGTTTGAAACCGGAGGTACTTTTAGCCCTTCTATTAAAAATGCGGCAGGTAGCGGCGCTACGGGTTTGATCCAGTTCATGCCATCCACAGCAAAACATCTGGGCACTACTGTTGAAGCCCTTGCAAAAATGGATGCTGTTGTGCAATTGGATTATGTGGAAAAATATTTCAAACTAACGAACAAACCCATCAGAACATTGGAAGATGTTTACTTGTCCATTTTGTACCCTGCTGCAGTTGGCAAAGATGCAAACTCTGCTCTGTTCACAAAAGGTAAAAAAACTTACGAACAAAACTCCGGGTTTGATGCTGATAAAGATGGAATTATTACGCCCGCTGAAATTTCGGTAAAAGTTCGCGCCATGTACAACAAAGGCTTAACCAAAACTTATAAAGGATAAATTATGAATAAACAATTTCTGCAGTTTTGTCTCCTCCCATTATTGATGTTATTCGCAGGCTGTAATAATGCCGCTAATGTAGATTGGCGTGGTATTTATTTTTATGAGCATGAGGTTGGCGAGGGTGCCGGAGGTATTTCCAGCTTCATCGAGTACACACTGACAATTACAGATGATAAGTGTTTGTTGGGAATTGTCGGCCTGCAAACTGATGAGCAGATAATCTGTTCGCCAAAAAAATCCGGTGATTCTGTTTCAATTGCTTTTAAAAGTTATGCCAATGGTTCAACAACCAACCCCTTGGGCATTGCCGTCTATAGCCCTGATGGTACATTATTTTCTTTGAGCAACAATAAAGATGGTTACATCACAAAATGGCAGGATTTGGTTCCGGATGGGACTACAGAATTGTCAGGGAAATATTTTGTACTAACCCAATAGGATTCAGTACAAAATATTGATCAAGGTGTTGTCAGATTATTCATCCATTTACGACTGACAACACGCCTGATCACTGGAATAAATTTCAGCGCATCTTCCAAATACATTAATAAATATAAATACACAAATGAAAAATTCCCAAAAAATACAGCAGCGACATAAATTGGAATACCAAACCCCCACATCACTACTGTGTCAGTAATCAAGGTAAATTTGTTATCGCCACCTGCCCGTAAAACACCGATTATACGAATCATATTGATAATTTTTAAAAACACCAACAGGCAAAAAATATTTAATGTTTGCATTAATAATTGTTTTGATTCTTCATCCAACTGGTCAAACAGGCCAATAATCTGCGGACGCAAAAACCATAAAGATACACAGAACATAACCAGCAATATATAAGTCAATCGATCAAAAAATTTATGTAGATCCCAAGCCGCTTGCATATTGCCTGCACCTAACTCCCTGCCAACCAACACTGCGGATGCGTTAGCCAATCCGACAAATAATGCAAAGAAAGCACTTTCAACCGGCACTATCACGCCCATTACTGCAAGTGCTTGTGTACCAGCAAATCCTGTCACCAAATGATAAAGGGAATTACCAACAGCCCAGATCGCATAGTTTGCTACCAAAGGAGATGAGAATTGCAGATAACGACGAATGTGTTGTTTATCTTTTGCCTGTCGCCATTGTGAAAAATGCAGTGCGAAAATTTGTTTTGAAAAATATACCCAACTCACAATCAACAAAATCTGTAAACAACGTGCAATTAAAGTAGCCCAGGCTGCACCGGCAACGCCCAAAGCTGGAAATCCCCAATGACCATTAATCAGCACATAATTCATAATGATATTAACAACTGCTGCCAATATCCCCGCGACCAATGGCATGGTCGTGTGCCCCATTGCACGTAAAGAAGCTTCATAAATCACAATCCATTGAGTGAATAAAAGTACTGGTGCAGTAATGATTAAATAACTTGCTGCCAGACGCACCACTTCTTTGTCAGGATTAATCCAGCTTACCCAATAAGAAGAAAATCCAAAGGCAACAAAAAACGGCAAGATGGTCAGTGTACTCACTAACATAGTCACTGCAAAAATTTTCTGGCAGCTCTGTGTGTCTTTCGCACCAAAATATTGTGCAATCAATACGCTGGCACCTGTTGCCAACCCACTCATTAATACCAACATTAAAAAATGGATTTTTGCTGCCAAACCCACAGCAGCAACTGCAACAGTACCCAAATGCCCCACCATAAGTACGTCAGCCATACCCAGAAGCGATTGCATCAACATTTGTAATGCAACGGGAATGGCCAACAATAAAATGCTGCGAATCAGAAGAGGAGATGCTTTCAAAAAAACTCCGGCGAGTTTTCAAATTAATTGTACATTGGGGTGCGAACCTGCCCGCAGGATTCCTGTCTTCGCAGGCATAACAACGGTAAGCTCTGTGCAAAACGCACTTAATTAATTTTAGTGTAGAAATAGAAATTGATTTGTTAAGTTTTATTGTAATTCGAATCAATTCTGTCAAAAGAAAGAAAAACGTAATAATAGAGACGCACTTATTATCGTTTATTCACGACTTAATATCGTAAATACACGGGTAATTTGATGCCCGCCTTTATCCAGCAAGGTAATGCGATGCTGCCCCGGCTCCAGCAACAGGGTTTTATCATGGAAGACTTTTGTTTCACCCAGGTATTGATCATCAATGTGCCAATAAATAGACGCATCAGGATTACGGTGCACAGCTTTTATTACTACTCGTCCCAGTCGCCCATTTAAATCGACAGGAATATAAATTCGACTGGTTGAATAGGGATAAACAATTTCCATCGGCTGATCGTTGTCATAGGCCATGGCTTTTTGCACACAATCCGCGCGCCATGGAGGTAATGATCGATAATTACCTTGCTGTTGTTTCCAATAAAACTCCTGGGCAGGAGGTAACACAAACCATTGTGCCAATTTCATATTACTGACCGATTCACACTCACTATGCACACGAAATTTTTCTTCCGCATCCAAATGTATGGCACGATGATATGGCGTGACCTTATCAAAATGGCTCTCCTTGGGAATTTGCATTTCCTGTGCATCACATTGGTTACCTGACAGATAACCATCGTCCTTACATACCAGAATTGTTTTTAAACTATGTTCCGGTTTTTCAAACCAACTGACTTTTTTCAGCGCATTAAACATGTCAAATAAAACAGGCGCTGATGTTATCTGGCCACTCAAAAATGTTGCAGGCTCACCACCGGCATTACCGGCCCAAACGCCAACTGTGTAACGTCCGTTACTGCCAATAGCCCACGCATCTCTAAGCCCATAACTGGTGCCCGTTTTCCAGGCAATCAATTGACTGCTGGTAAAATCACGCCAGTGTGCATCACTCCCGGGGCGAGTGACTTCTATTAATGCTTGCAGCGTTAACCATGCAGCACCTTGTTGAATAATATTTTTTATTCCTGGAGTTTCACTCCCTCCTAACCTATCCCTTGGTAACGACTGCATGGATGCAGGAGATAGAATCACGCCCGGAGCAGTTATCGAGGGGGAGGAACTTGACTCCCTCCCCTTGCCAAGGGGAGGGTTGGGGTGGGGTGCAATTAATAATTGCGGATGCTCTTCTTTCACTGCTTTTCCCGATCTGGCAGTGGCTACCATACGCGCATAAACACTGGTTAATTCCCACAAGCTGGCCTCCGCACCACCCAGAATTAATGTAAGACCATAATCATCTGCCGGGCGAAACAAACTGCTAATGCCCATGAGTTTTAATTTTTCATAAAAATGCGGAATGCCGTAATCACGCAACATATAAACAGCAGGAATATTCAAAGACTGCGCCAAAGCAAAATGTGCGGGTACAGCACCGCGATATTGTCGATCATAATTTTCAGGGCTGTATCCAGAAAATAATGTCGGTATATCAGGCAACAAACTATTCGGGGACAACTTTCCTTCTTGCAACATCAAGGCATATAAAACAGGTTTTAAAATACTGCCCGTTGAGCGGGGTCGCTGGATAATATCAACCTGCGGTGAATAAATTGCTTTATTTTCCCAAGCATGATTGCCTACATAAGCCAGTGTTTTTTGTAACTGGTTATCGATAACAACCAATGCAATATTATTCACACCATCATTCGCCAAACGCCGGGAATGTTGCTCCACAATTCGCATCGCATCCAGTTGTGCGGTGTAATCTATAGTCGAATGAAAATTATGCTGATCAGGATAAGTCTGTTGCAAATGAGTCAATAAATGCGGCGCCAACTGTTTCCAACTTTTGGGTTTTTCCGGTAAAGATTCGAGCAAAGCGAGTGTGTAATCAGTTTGCGAAATAATATTATTATCCAGCATTTTTTTTAGCAGTCGATTACGCTTGTTTAACAAATTGTCGCGCTGTCGTCCCAAATGCATCATCGATGGACTATTGGGTAACACCGCCAAAAGCGCCGCCTCCGCCCAGGAAAGCTCTTCAACGGCACGCCCAAAATATCGCCATGAGGCAGCCGATATGCCAACAATATTCCCGCCAAAGGGCGCATGATTGGCATACAAAATTAAAATTTCATTCTTGCTGTAATGCAATTCCAATTTAATCGCCAATAGTGCTTCCAGCACTTTTTTGTAAAAACCTCTTTTGTTATTTTTTGACTTCCCCGCAAGAACCGCGTCCTGCTGCAATAACAAACGCGCCAGCTGCATGGTAATAGTACTACCACCACTGGTCACATAGCCTTGGGAAAAATTATTTTTTGCCGCACGCAATATCGCCAGAGGATTAACACCAGGGTGCGAGTAAAAATACCGGTCTTCAAACAACAGCAAACTCTGTTGGTACTTTTGCGGTAAATCCTGTGTAGATTCAAATCGCCATTGATAATCGGCGGCTATATTTGCCGCCAATATTTTGCCATCGTTGGAAAAAAGTATTGATGAATAAGGGATTGATTTAATGCTTTTTGGCAGTGGCCAAAAAAACAGGCCGACCAAAAACAAGCAGGACGTAATTAACAATAAAATAAAATTACGTTTTGAAAAAATCCTGTTCACGTTTTTTATGACAAAGGGGTTTGAGCCAATGAAAGGGTTTGCTCGTAATATTCAGCGCTACGCTTATGATCGCCCAGATGCTCAAGCAATCTTGCCATTTCAAGCAATGCATCCAGTGTTTTTTGTGCAAGGATGCTACGATTAAAATAATCTCTGGCCAAATCAAATTGTTGGTGCCGCAAATAATTTCGTCCTATCGCCAGTAACAACACAGCATCTCTTTCATGTTCGGATTTCCAGGACTCCAGCGTTTTGAGCTGTCGATGAACTTCCACTACTTGCAATCGACCATATAAATCAACAGAGGCTCTATGCCAATGTGATGAGAGGGACTTACGCAAAATAATTTCCGCTTCATCATCCAAACGGTTTTCAACCAATGCCTGTGCGTAACCATAAACAACCTGGGGATTTTTTTGAACCCATCGCGCAAAACCTGACCAAACAGACTGCAAATGTGACAATCGATTGGCAACCAGCATTTTCTGACTATCCAGAGATGCAACCTTCAACGATTCTATCGCCAATTTAACTTCCAGCTCTTCCACTTCCTGATTGGACAAAACCTTGGCTTTGCGTAAATGCGGAAATAAATCGCGCAAGGCGACCCAGTTTTCCTGCGCCAAATAAACATGATGCAACAAATCCAGAATAGCAGCGTGTCGGGGCATACTGATTTGTAAAGGTTTTATAATTTCCAACGCTTTATCCACTTTACCTTTTTCCAACAACATTCTGGCTTTGATCAGGGACACAGGTAATTCACTGTCACTTTCTGCCCTTGCTTGATCCAATAAACGGAAAGCCTCTGTTTCATCGCCCATTTCAAAACAGCAACGTGCTGCAGCAATATAATTAGCTAATGGATATTCTACTTTGGTGACTGTGCGCACTAATTTTTTACGCCCCTCAAACCAATCGCCCATTAAAAAATTTACCATTCCTGTAGCAGCGCGTTTTTGCGCGCGCTCGACACTTCCGAACAAAAACAATTCCCGGAAATAACGAGCCAGTTCTACACTTCCACTTAACAACCACTTAACAGCCTTAATCGCCAGCCAAATCAAAACCAGAGTGATCGCAGCAACCCAGAGTGTCATCTCAACGGTAAAAGTACCGTAAGCAATTAACAAATAACCATCACCTTGCCACAATAACGCAATTAAAATGGCCAGTATTACTAACAACAACAGCGCTTTAAACAATCGTCTCTTCATTAGCGCACTCCCCGACGAACGGCCGCTTGTTGCTGACGAAGAATATAGTCATTCAAAGCTGAGCGACTGTTTTCAAAATTATTATAATCAGGCGCAATATTTTGTTGCTCCAGCAAATGTAATTCGTCCAGAATAATTTTCGATTGTTCGTTTAACTCATAATACTGATTGATCCAATTTTGCGCTTTCACTAATACATCTTTATAAATTTTATCTTCGCCGCGCAACATTGCTGCCTGTGCTTGCTCCAACATTTGACGTAAATTCTGTTGCAAATAAACTTGTTCTGCTGGCGGCAAAATAGCATTAATCGCTCTACCGTGATCCCTTACGCGAACATAGGATTGCAATTTGCGTAATGCACCGTGAAAAAAATCCTGCATTTTTTGCTTTATTGTTTTATCGACTTCAGGAGCATCTGTATTTTCTTGCACATTCTCTTCACCCAAAGGCTGTACAAAAGGTATTGCTTCTATTTGATTGGCCAATGCAGCCAGTCGCATGTAGATTCCCTCACGATCAACACGCCCTGCCAATTTCATCACTGTTATTTCTTCGGCCAATATCTTGCGTATTTGTTGCAGACCGGTTTGATCCAAAGAACGCAAAATTTCATCGGCAGATTGTGCCAACGCCAATGCGTTCAGATTGTCTTTTTCAATCAGCACCCTGTAATCAGCCATGCGTAATAAATACCCAATTTCAGCCAACTTCCAATCATCCCTGTTTACACTGGACAAGGCTAATAACTTGGTCGCATTGCTATCCACACGCGCAGCCATGTCATCCAAACCTTGTTGTACTTGTGCTTGTTGACTGACTAACTGCTGCTCAACCTCTTTTGCCAACACATCATGTTCGAGCGACAGGGTAGCCATTTTATTTTCCAACTGTTCTTCCATGTCAGACAACATGTTTTGCTGCAAAGAATATTGGCGATACACAAAACTCATTCCAGCAACAATTGCAATAAACAACACCAACATACACAACCAGATTAATGTTGATTGCCCTACATTCTTTGATGCAGCAGGTAATGAATTAAGTTCTGTATTGTTTTCTGTCACGCTAGTTGCTCCAAAAATATTGTTTAACGGCATGTGTCATAGCATCGTCTGTTGCATTGGCAGCAACCACGCAGTGTTTGAAACCAAGATTGATGACTTCTACTTCCAATCTTTTACTGGGAACCAGAACACCGGTTTTATCCAATATCTGATGCAGATTTGCCGATACCTCTTTTGTTAAACCTGTTAATAGCTGCTGAAAATTTTGCAGGGATTCCCCACTATGAAATACCAATAAATAACTGCCGGAATCACTGTTAATATTTTCCAACCACTTAATTAATTCCTCTTTTGCAGCATCAGGAATTTGTCTTTTATAAACTTCACAGTATTTGACAAGGGCACCCCGTTGTATCAAACCTTCGGCTAAATGCCCTCGCCCGCCAACACCCCGTACAATCAATATTTTTTGATTGACGATTTGTTGTAATCCATCAGCGCTCAACAAACTTTCACTGGTCATATCACCGTTTGTTGAAACAGCAAGATCCTGAACTGTAACGCCATAACTGCGCAATAAATTAGCAGTTGTTTCACCAATCGCAAAAAAATCAATACCTTCCGGTATTTGCGGCCAGTAGGCATCTATCCACTCCATGCCCTGTTCAACTGCATTCTGGCTCACAAAAATAATTTTTTGAAACAGATCAAGATCCAACACACAATTTTTAATGGATCTTACCAAATCTGTTTCCTCTACTTCGTTTTGAAACGATTTAATCTCCAACAACGAAATAATCTGTGATTGAATATTTTCCAACTTCAATCTTTCTGCCCAAATCTTTGCCTGTTTTTGCGGGCGGGTGATGATTACTGTTGCGGATTTATTCGGCATAAACTTTTGCAAGGATTTTATCAGCACCTGCAGCTAACAAACGATCTGCCAGAGCGATGCCCATTGATTCTGCGTCTTCAGGTTTGCCTGATATTTCATCTTTCAGCAACAAGCTGCCATCAGGATCACCGACCAAACCACGCAACCATAACGTATCTGATTCATGTATGGCGTAACCTGCAATGGGTACCTGACATCCACCTTGCAAACGGCGATTCATTGCACGCTCTGCCGTGACTTGTTCGGCCGTCAATGGATGATGTAATGGCTGTAACAACGCAATGGTATTGACATCATTTATCCGGCATTCAATACCGACCGCACCTTGTCCGCCGGCTGGCAAACTTTGTTCGGGCGTTAAAAAACTTTTAATACGATGATCAAGCTGTAAACGAATCAATCCTGCCGCAGCCAAAATAATGGCGTGATATTCGCCATCATCCAATTTTTGTAATCGCGTTTGCACATTACCGCGCAAAAATTTAATTTGCAGATCAGGTCTTTGCGCCAATATTTGACACTGCCTGCGCAAACTGGACGTACCCACTACACTGCCGTGCGGCAAATCATCCAACAATTGAAATTGATTGGAAACAAACGCATCACGTGCGTCTTCACGCGGGCAAATTACCGCCAGCCCCAAACCCTCAGGAAATTCCATGGGCACATCTTTCATAGAGTGCACTGCAATGTCGGCTTCACCCGACAAAAGAGCTTGCTCCAATTCTTTAACAAATAAACCCTTGCCGCCCACTTTTGCTAAAGGGACATCAAGAATTTTATCTCCACGACTGGTAAGAGGCAGTAATTCAACCTTGAGTTGCGGATGAAATATTTCAAGTTTTTCTTTGACATATTCCGCTTGCCAAAGAGCCAACGGACTCTTTCGGGTGGCAATGCGTAAAGTTGGCGCTTCAGACATAAAATCAAACACTTGGAGTTGGCAAAGTGCGAATCATAACACTTGAACTCCAACAAGAGGCACAGGGGCAAGTGATTGATCACTTGCCCCTGTGAAAAAATCAAACAGATTTAACCGCTGGTTTTGCCAAACTACCCACTACCATGGCGATTGCTGCGACAATAAACCCGGCAAAATGCGCTATATCCTGCTCGGCAATAAAACTGATTGTTGCATTTGCAGACTCCGGACTACCAAAAAACTCCAAAGGCAACCACACCAGCAAACCGGCAATAATTGAGCTGGCAGCACCAAAATTACTGGCTTTTTTCCAGAATAAACCGGCGAATAAAGGTACCAGTGCCATCACCAGGGTCACCTTGTACGCGTTTTCAACCATCGCATGTATAGAGGTTTCATGTTGCAAGGAATAAAGCGCATAACCCGTCACCAGCACAGTAAACGACACTACAACAATTCGCATCAACATCAGGAATTGTTTGTCATTCATATTTTTTCCATTTGGCAACAACTCTTTGATAACGTTTTCCGAGAGCGTAACCGACGGCGCAAGTAATGTACCACTGGCAGTACTCATGATGACGGACAAGAGTGCACCAAAGAAAATAACCTGTGCATAAACCGGCATGTGATTCAAAACAAATGTTGGCAATACTTTTTGCGTATCTTCGGCTCCCACTTGTGCTGCCAGCTGCGGATCGATCATGGTCGCAGAGTAGGCAAGATAAATAGGCACTGCCGCAAAGAAAAAATAAGCTATGCCGCCAATCGTTGTACCCCAAACAGCCACTGTTTCATTTTTTGATGAATTCACACGCTGGAAAACGTCTTGTTGCGGTATGGAACCGAATCCAAGCGTTAAAAAACCCGCAACAAATGTGATGATCGCCGCCCATTCCAGTGCAGGCCAAAACTCAAACTTGCCAGCCTCCGCTGCATGCTGGATGACAGGCATAACACCCTGGGTTTCATCAGACATCAAAAATGCAATCCACAACAAACCTATAACAATCACCGTCATTTGCACAACGGTAGTCAGTGCTACCGACCACATACCACCAAACAGGGTATATAAAAGCACCACACTGGCTCCAATCACTATGCCCATAGCCATACTGATATCGCCGCCAGTTAATACATTAAAAGTTAAACCCAAAGCAGTAATTTGTGCAGATACCCAACCCAGATATGAAAGAGCAATTGCAATCGACACCGCTATTTCTACTGGCTTGCTGAATTTGTCGCGATAAAAATCACCCAGTGTCAGCAAATTTTTTCGATACAGTGGACGCGCAAAAATTAATCCAAAAAATATCAAACAAAATGATGCACCGAATGGATCTGAAATCAGCCCACCCAGATTGGATTCAATAAAAGTTCCAGGCACACCCAACACTGTTTCTGCACCAAACCAGGTAGCAAACACCATTGCGATAACAATACCCATGGGCAAGCTTCTGCCCGCAGTAATGTAATCTTTGGCATTGTGAACTTTGGTGGCCGCGTAAATACCTATACCGATAGAAAGGATCAAATAAAGCGCAACAAAACCCGTTAACATTTGCTGACTCCTTGATGAGATATCAGGTAACTGATCTGCATGAAAGTAAAAACAAGAGCGAGAAACATAAGTCAATCCTCTGTTAGTTGATTAATCGGGTTGAACTAACCCAGAGAAATTTCATCATCAATATCGTTGTAATTCACAAAAAATTATTGATATCAATATGAATTCAACAATCGATAAGCATTAACCGTACCATGCGGCGCAAAGTCAAAGCGCAACCATTCTAATCTAACTGGATTCAAAAAATCGACCAAAAAAATAGCCTCACAAGGAGGCTATTTTTAAAATATCAAATCGGTCGGCCGCCGTAGTCGGAAGTAGGTTTTTTAGGGGGATCGGCTGTCACATTGGGTTCCACTTGGGAAATTTTTCCACCTCTTGCCAAAAATTCTGCTATTTGCGCTTCCAATTCATCACGGGCTTTTTGACGGGAAGCGATACTGAAATCTTCCATGGCTTCAATTTCATCGGCCACTTTAGTCGCTGGTGATGCAGAAAAACCCGCATCATCTGCTCCATCAACCGCATCCTCTACATCATCAACCTCTTCCTCTCCTTCAATCGGGGAATCTTCCAATTCATCGTTGATAGAATCTTCATCACTCATATTGTCACCTGGAACACGTTATTACCGATTCAGCTTCTTTGAATTCATTATTCAAGTTCGCACCCAATGTTGGGAATTCTAGTAATAATTTTTCTTGCAAGCAAATTATCCGCAAAAAAAACGCTGCTCATGGCAGCGTTTTTTTTGATGCAGCATATTTAAACAGCTGCCGGCCCGGTATCACCGGTACGAATTCGAATTATCTCATCCAATGATGAAATAAATATTTTCCCATCGCCGATTTTACCTGTATGAGCTGCCTTGGTAATCGCTTCAACGGCTCGCTCAACCATTGAATCATCAACGGCTAATTCGATTTTAACTTTGGGTAGAAAATCAACAACATATTCTGCCCCGCGATACAATTCGGTATGACCTTTTTGACGGCCAAAACCTTTGACTTCTGTCACAGTCATGCCCGTCACACCCACGTCGGAAAGTGCGGTGCGGACATCATCAAGTTTGAATGGTTTTACGACAGCGGTAATGAGTTTCATTGTAGTTTCCTGCGTTATTGTCGAATGGATGAACATTTCAATAAGGACTAAAGATACACTTTCGGTTTGTCAAAAGCACCTGTCATCGCTCTCTATTCTATGGCAAATATCCTATTTGTCTAAACCACATAAAGTCTCCCCCGTTGCCCGGGGGAGAAATCAGGATTACATGTGGTAACCGCGCTCACCATGCTCGGCTGTATCCAAACCTTCAGTTTCCACTTCTTCTGTTACACGCAGACCGATGATGATATCAACCAGTTTGTAAGCCACAAAGGAGACAACACCAGACCAAAGAATAGTAATTAACACGCCTTTGGTTTGAGCCCATACCTGGGTACCCATACCAGCATATCCCCAAGTACCTGTCACATAATCATATATACCGGTACCACCCAGATCAGGGCTATTGAATACACCTGTCAGAATCGCACCTATGATCCCGCCAACACAGTGAACACCAAAGACGTCCAATGAATCGTCATAACCCAAAGCCGCTTTCAGTTTCAGCACAGCCAGCATACAGATGAAACCGCCCAATAAACCAATAATGATGGCACCCATAGGTCCTACCCATCCACAAGCCGGGGTAATCGCAACCAAGCCAGCAATTGCTCCCGAAGCAGCACCTAACATCGTAGGTTTACCACGCAGCAGCCACTCACCGAAAGTCCAGGCCAATACCGCAGCAGCTGTTGCAACGAAAGTATTGATAAACACTTGCGCAGCGAAAGCGTTAGCTTCGAGGTTTGAACCTACGTTGAAACCGAACCAACCCACCCAGAGCAACGCAGCACCAATCATAGTGAAAGGAACATTGTGTGGAGCCAATGATTGATTACCAAAACCTTTACGTTTACCGATCAACAAACAGCCTACCAAGCCCGCAATACCAGCGTTGATATGTACTACCGTACCGCCAGCAAAATCCAGTGCGCCGTGTTGGAACAGGAATCCTGCGCCCGCAGTAGCGGCTGCGGCTGCTTCAGCAGTGGTGTAAGCATCAGGACCCGCCCAGAACCACACCATGTGTGCAATTGGCAAGTAAGCGAAAGTGAACCACAAGACCATGAACAACAGCACTGCGGAAAACTTCATACGCTCGGCAAAAGCACCTACGATCAAGCACGGTGTCAGAGCGGCGAAAGTCATTTGGAATACAGCATAAAGATATTCAGGGATATAAATACCTTTGCTGAAAGTGGCGGCTGCCGTGAGGTTGCCAGCATCATCCAGCATGCCTTTTAAAAACAGGCGATCAAAACCACCTATAAATTCTCCCAGGCTGCCACCTGCAGTGAATGCCAGTGAGTAACCATAAATCGCCCACAAAATACTGATCAGACAGAAGGTGACAAAAATTTGCATGCCCAAAGACAGGACGTTTTTGGCACGAACCATACCGCCGTAAAAAAGTGCCAAACCCGGCAAAACCATGAACAGAACCAACAAGGTACTGGTCATCATCCAGGCTATATCACCCTTATCAAAACTGGGTGCTGCCGGTGCAGCGGCAGCTTCAGCAGCCTCCTGCGCAAAAAGCTGTCCAGAGGCTAAAGATAAAACTGCCAGCGTTGCTAGCGGGGCAAGTTTGGTGCCCATTGAGATCAATTTTTTCACGGGATGACTCCTAAGGTGATTAATCAACTGCTACTAATAGATAGATTTCGTTATTGTTAAAGTGCCTGATCGCCGGTATCACCCGTACGAATCCGCACCACCTGTTCCAATCCAGACACAAAAATCTTTCCATCACCGATTTTGCCGCTATTGGCCGCTTTGGTAATTGCTTCAACTACCTTATCTACCTCAGCGTCAGAGACTGCAATTTCAACTTTTGTTTTTGGCAAAAAATCAACGACATATTCTGCCCCCCGGTACAATTCGGAATGGCCTTTTTGACGACCGAAGCCCTTAACTTCAGTGACCGTCATACCGTTGATCCCAATCTCAGACAGGGCTTCACGCACCACATCCAACTTAAAGGGTTTAATAATCGCTGTTACCAATTTCATTGGCTTCTCCTGAAAAAATCACCACATACGAACATGTGGAATATCGAAAACTCCAGAATTCAAACATCACTTAAAAAATAAAGACGTCTAAATCCTCGAACTATTTGCCCGGGGAAAATTGCACAAGGCAGGCCAATATAAAAAAAACATTTAGAAACAGATGGTTAGATATTTTTCAGGCGATTGGATAGAACGAATACCCCTAACAAAAGAAAAGCGGGCACCAATTAAGAACACACAACAAAACTAACAGCACCATAATGATGCAAACAGCAGTTTTTATGGATCAGGAAAGAAAAATACCGGGGTTATTCCAGAAAATTTTGCACTTTTGCAGGGAAAATCAATTCAGGCAAATCAAATCAACAGCTGATATAGTCAGCAGCAACGACTCACAAAGTGACATTTTTTTCAGAGAAAAGATCATGGTTTCCCCAATCAAAGAATTACTGGAACAAGTGCAACAGCATTTTCCCAAAGAAGAATTGATCTCCCGACAGGATTTGAAACACCTTATTGAATCAGCGGCTTCACGGCTGAATCTGGTCACCCGCGATCAATTCGATGCACAAACCGCTGTATTGCAAAGAACCAGGAGCAGGCTGGAAGCCCTGGAAAAAAAATTGGCTGAACTGGAAAAAAGTCGCCCTTAAGATGTAGAACTTGATGATGCGCCCTTCGTAATTGGCAATTCAAACCTGCTCAGGTATAGTTCACGCCACTGGATGTTTCACTCATTTACAAGGATGCAAAAAAATATGTCTCTCGCTATTGTTTATTCCCGCGCAAAACTCGGTATTGAAGCTCCGCTGGTCACAGTTGAAGTTCATCTCTCAAATGGCTTGCCTGCTTTATCCATAGTCGGTTTACCCGAAGCCGCAGTGAAAGAAAGCAAAGATCGTGTTCGCAGTGCGATTTTAAATTCCTATCTCGAATTTCCTGCACGACGCATCACCGTTAATCTCGCACCTGCTGATTTACCCAAAGAGGGTGGACGTTATGATTTGGCAATTGCTTTGGGAATTTTGGCCGCATCAGGACAAATACCGCTGGAAAGCCTTCAGCAAACAGAATTTTTAGGTGAGCTGGCACTGTCAGGCGAATTGCGTGCAGTCAATGCTGCACTGCCCGCATCACTTGCTGCTTGCGATGCAAACCGTGCGTTGATTATCAGTCGAAATAATGCAGTAGAAGCCGCAATGGGTAGCCAAACCCGTGTTTATGCAGCGGATTCTTTATTACAAGTATGCGCGCATTTACATGGCCGTGAATTTTTACACCAACAAATCCCCACCAAACCTGTTGCACAAGAAGGAGGATTGGATATTGCCGATGTAAAAGGCCAATCACACGCAAAACGTGCGCTGGAAATTTGTGCATCGGGCGGACACAATCTTTTGCTCTACGGACCGCCGGGTACAGGAAAAACCATGTTAGCCAGTCGCTTGGCTGGATTACTGCCTGTGTTAACCGAAAGAGAAATGTTGGATGTGGCAGCAATTTATTCTGTAGCGTCTGCAGAGAGTCAATTGGCTCTGGGACAACGCCCATTTCGTGCTCCGCACCATACAAGTTCTGCGGCTGCATTAGTGGGCGGCGGATCAAATCCGAAACCTGGAGAAATCTCTCTCGCACATTCAGGCGTTTTATTTTTAGATGAACTTCCCGAATTTCAACGCAAAGTGCTGGAAGTGTTACGTGAACCATTGGAGAACGGTGAGATACGAATTTCACGTGCACGTGCGCAAGCTTGTTATCCCGCAAAATTTCAATTGATCGCTGCGATGAATCCTTGTCCCTGTGGTTATCACGGCAGTGATAACAGCCGATGCCGATGTACTTCCGAACAAATTCGCCGCTATCGCGACAGATTATCGGGGCCATTGTTGGATCGCATCGATATGCACGTTCCTGTACGCGCACTAAAACAAGGTGAATTACTTTCCAAACAACAACAAAATGAATCGAGTAAAGTTATTCGTGAACGCGTTAAAAAAGTGAGGCAAATACAACTGCAACGCCAGGGTAAAATCAATCATCAACTCAATGCATCCGAATTGGATATCTATTGCGTCATTAGTTCCCAGGACTCACAATTTTTAGAACAAGCGATTGAAAAGTTAGGCTTATCTACACGCGCATTACATCGAGTGCTAAAACTTTCACGCACTCTGGCTGATATGGCAGAAAAAGAACAGATTACATTAACTGAAATTTCAGAGGCATTAAGTTATCGAACATTAGACAGGCAAATCAGTTAATCAACTGGCGCTTGCAGATTGTGTGACGCATGGTATTGCAATACCACATCCAGTTCTTTCGCTTCTGAAAATAAATGCCCTTGCATTTGATCACACCCCAGACTGACCAACCATTCAAGTTGATGTTGTGTTTCAACGCCTTCAATAACCAACTGTTTGCCCAAATGCTGGGCAAACGCTATTGTCGCTGCAACCAGACGACGATCGACCAAACTACGATTTAATTCAATCAAATAATTCAAATCAATTTTCACACTGCTCATGGGCAACCGTTGCAAATGCAATAGCGATGAATGACCAGAACCAAAATCATCCAGCAAAAAATTAACGCCAAAATAAGCCAAGGGCTTCATACACAGTGTAATCAGGTCAAGATTTTCAGAAAACGCTGTTTCCGTAATTTCAAATTCAATATCTCCGGGATTAATAGCAAACTCATTAAAAATACTGGCAACATGGTGCACCAGATTCTCATCGCGAAACTGTTTAAGCGATAAATTAATCGCCATCATTACCTGATAGCCGACGACAGATTGCAAACGTTTCAAATCATGACAAGCCTGTCGAATCACCCAGTAGCCAATTGCAGTAATAACGCCCGTTTCTTCAGCCGTTGCAATAAATTCACTGGCATTAATTAAACCAACTCCCGGTTTGTTCCAACGCAACAGCGCCTCTACTGCGACCAATTTACCTGTTGTAACGTCGATTCGCGGTTGATAATGCAGAATAAATTGTTGTTTTTTTAATGCCAAACGCAAATCCGCCTCCATTCGTAATTGTCGTTTGACATCTTTATTCATGGATTCTGTAAAAAATTGATAATTGCTGTCTGAATCCTGCTTGGCTTTATACATCGCCATGTCTGCATGTTTGAATAAACTTTCTGCATCGCGACCCGCTTGTGGGTAAATGGCAATACCTATGCTGCAACCGACAACCACTTCATATCCTTTGATAATGGTGGGTTGGGATATAGCTTGAATTACTTTTTCAGCAATCAAGGCAACATCACGATTGTTATCTGTATTTTGCAATAACAAAGTAAATTCATCGCCACCCATACGGGCGACAGAATCACTTCGTCGCAAACAATTATTCAACCGCTGGGCGCAGACTTTAATAATCTCATCACCAGCATCATGTCCAAAATTATCGTTAACCTGTTTGAAACCATTTAAATCAATAAACATCAAACAAAAATTGGTGGTATCGCGCTCAGCTAACAAAATGGCATGCTCAAGTCGATCACGAAAAAGAATACGATTGGGAATATCGGTTAACGAATCATAATGTGCCAGACGCGCAAGATGCTGTTCCATGGTTTTGCGTTCAATGGCATAACGCAGGGTTCGCTCCAGCAATGGAGCATCAATTTGATCTTTTATTAAATAATCAGCTGCCCCCACACGAATAGCATCTTCTGCCACCTGTTTTTCTATTTCATCCGTCATTATGACAATCGGTGTTTTGCAAGCTTGTATACGTGTGACATTTAACAAATCGCGTGCCGAATCCTGTCCCCAATAATAATCGACCAATGCCACATCAAATTCATCAGATAATAAAAGCGGCAAAGCTTTTACCAGAGAATGACACCAGACCAAATCGTAATCCACATGACGAATATGCGACAACAATTCGGCAACCAACAGATACTCGCCCTGCTCGGGGTCGATGAAAAGCACTCGAACATTATCACTCAAGGAAATTATTTCCCCTTACAGATTTGAAAAAAATCAGTTTAGTGGAAGTCATGTTTTTTTAAATCCTTATTTGATCCTTGTTGTTATATCAATTGGGCGCATTAAAAATCCAAACACCGCTCATGAGTTATAGCCTAGTCTGATCATCCATCAAGCCAAATGGTAAAAAAATCGCTTAGATTTTTAAACCCGGGCTGCTAGAATCGCCGCCCACCATAACCACAGGGTTTGCTTGTGACTCAGCTCAATTCCCGTCAACGCCAGGCCATGCTTTATATTGATGGCCCCTGTCTGGTTCTGGCAGGCGCGGGCAGCGGCAAAACCAGCGTAATCACACGCAAAATTGCTTACCTCATCAAAGAGTGCAACATACCTGCACGTCATATCGCTGCACTGACCTTTACCAACAAAGCCGCACGTGAAATGAAAGAACGTGTCAGCCAACTTTTGCGTGGTGATGCCAGCAAGGGTTTGATTGTGTCCACCTTTCACAATCTGGGTTTGAATATTATTCGACGCGAACATAAACACTTGGGTTTTAAACCCGGCTTTTCCATTTTTGATGCAGAAGATGCGCGCAGCTTGTTAAAAGAATTACTGTTTCGCGAAGGCGATCAGGATTCGGATTTACTCAATCAGGTGCAGCAACAAATTTCCCAATGGAAAAACGATTTGGTGCTGCCACATCAGGCGGAATCTTTTGCCAACTCAGAAGGTGACCAAAAAATTGCGATTATTTATAAAGCTTACGCGCAAGCATTGAAAGCTTACAACGCCGTTGATTTTGATGATTTAATTTTAATTCCGGTGCAACTTTTCCAAACTCATGCAGATATTTTATTGCACTGGCAAAAGAAAATTCGTTATCTGTTAGTGGATGAATATCAAGACACCAATTCCAGCCAATATTTATTGGTCAAATTGTTAGTCGGTGCACGCGGAGCTTTGACAGTGGTCGGCGATGACGACCAATCAATTTACGCCTGGCGCGGTGCACGCCCGGAAAACATGTCATTACTGAAACAGGATTATCCACAACTGGAAGTAATCAAACTTGAACAAAACTATCGTTCAACCAGTCGCATATTGCGTGCCGCTAACCAATTAATCGCCAATAATCCACATGAATTTAATAAAGCACTCTGGAGCGAAATGGGGCTGGGTGACCCACTGCGTTTAATTCGATGCGCCAATGAAGATGCAGAAGCCGAACGAGTCGCCACCGAAATACTCACGCAAAAATTACGTTTTAATTATCAATTTCGAGATTTTGCGATTTTGTATCGAGGCAATCACCAATCGCGCTTATTGGAAATGAAATTACAGCAACACCAGATCAGTTACAAATTAAGCGGCGGCTCATCATTTTTTTCCAAAACGGAAATTAAAGATGTTATGGCTTATTTACGTTTATTGATTAATCCCGATGATGACAATGCTTTTTTGCGCATCATCAACACTCCTCGCCGACAAATCGGCACCAGCACCCTCGAAGCACTGGGCCAGTATGCTGGTGAGCGACACATGAGTTTATTCAGTGCAATCAGCGAACTGGGATTGCAATCGCGTGTACCGGAAAAAAACTATGAACGATTATCGGGTTTTGTGCGTTGGATTGAGCGTGTTACCCGCTTATGTTTTGAAAGTGACGCTATTGCTGCAATTCGTGAAATGATTAACGACATGGATTATGAAGGCTGGTTACATCAAAATTCCAGCAGCAGTAAGGCAGCTGAAAAACGAATGGAGAATGTTAACTATCTAATCGAATCACTCGCCAAAACATTACAACGACAGGAAGATCAGGATGATGATGCATCAATTGAATCCGCCATCGGTAAATTAGTTCTGCGCGATTTATTGGAACAACAAGCCGAAGAAGACAACACCGACGCCGTGCAATTAATGACATTACACGCATCAAAAGGATTGGAATTTCCGCATGTATTTTTAGTCGGCATGGAAGAGGATTTACTTCCACACCGCAACAGCATAGACGATAACAATATCGAAGAAGAAAGAAGACTCGCTTACGTTGGTATCACCCGCGCACAACGCACACTCAGCATGACCTTCGCCGCCAAACGCAAACAATACGGCGAAATCATCGACACTACCCCCAGCCGTTTTCTGGATGAATTACCACAAGAGCATATTGAACGCGAAGGTTTCGGCGAATTGACACCGGAAAAAAATCAGGCAAAGGGCAGCGAAACAATTAGCACTTTGTTGAATATGTTTGATTGAGAATCAAAACTCTTGCTCCACCCCCAATGCCCACTCTCGACCGCGATTGGGAATACCATCGCGAATACCGGTTCCCTGAGTTGGGTTGGAATAGTTTTTATCGAAAAGATTTTTTACTGCCAGGCTTATGTTGATGGAATCGTTGAATTGATAACGTAATTTGCTGCTGGCAATCCAATGAGAGTCCAATGTAGCTCGCTGGGTTTGGGTGAGCAGGTAGCGGCGCTCTGCTTGATAATTGGCTGATAAATTCCAATTCCATTTATTTTGGTTGAAGTTCAACGTGAATATTCCCAGATCCGTGGCTTCGCGGAAGGCGGAATCCGGCAGATCTTTCATATGAGTGTAATTCACTCGTAACAACCATTGTGATGTCGCTTGCCAGTCGATCCTCATGCCACAGCCAGAATTACTATCATCCGAGTCGTTAAGATAGGTTCTGGTAGTACCTATTACTCCACCCACTATAGGGTTCTCGTAGCGATTGTGATAAACAGTGGCGGCCATGGAGATGCTGTGCCAATTACCCAACCACATAAGCTCCAGTGTTTTGACAAGTTCGTTATTCAGATCAGGATTTCCCACCACCACCGGATTATTCAGCAGCCCTGTCTCTGCCATGCTGGGCGCACGAAAAGCTTCGCCGTATAGTAATTTCAAAGTTTGGTTTTTATCCAGCTGATGCACCAACGCAATTCGCGGGCTGACATGTTCACCTATGGACTGATAATAATCATAACGAGCCCCCAGAGTGAGGCGTGTGGTTTCGGTCAAATCGTGCAGGAATTGGCTGTAAATGCCGCTGGTTTTTCTTGAAGCCTGGGTACCCACTTTGAACGATTGATCAAAATCACCGTAATAGGTGATGGGGTAATCCCGCAGCGCTAATTGCCCCAAATCATAGTTGGTGTCTGCTTTGGCATCGGTTTCACGTTCATGCCGCCACTCCACACCAAACTGCAAACTGCTGATATCACTGAGCGTTAAATCATTCGCCAGCGATGCGCCATAAACCTCACCCGCCAACAATACTTTTGCCAACATAGGTTGTGCACTGGCCGGTTGACTGATGGTTTGCAGATTACCGGCAGGCACCAGAACACCATGAAAAAGTTGCGAGGATTTTGAATAACCCAAGGATAATTTGGAATCCCAATTATCGGCGGGCTTTAGTCCCTGCTCTATCTGCAAGTTTCGGTAACGGGTAGTGTATTCATTAAAATCATTATTTACTTTTTCCAGCGTGTAGAAATTTTCCCCTTGTTGTTTTGAGTTAAATAATTTTACTTTGGTATTTTCATAACCTAACTCAAGATCCAACAGAACATCCTGACGCGGATCATCAGTGTCTGGTTGCACAACTGAGGTCAACCGATAATCCTGTCCATTATCTTCATAAGCGTGCGCATAAAAATCCAATTTCACATTACCCAACAGCTGCGATGTATTGATATCGGCTTTACGCCGCTCTTCACTCCCTACTGCTACAGCAAAACGTTGCTGGTTGCGACGACTGATAATATTGATCACACCAGTAAATGCGCCCGAACCATAAATAGCTGAACCTGGCCCACGAATAATTTCAATCCGCTCAATATTCGATAGAGGGAAAAGACTCACCGCACTATCAGCACCACTGGAGCGCGGATCGGAAAATACCCGGCCATCAACCACCAGTAATATTTCCCGGGCGCGAACACCCAAACGGCGACCACGTGCGCTGTAAGTGTAATTAATCGGGCTATCGGCACCGCGTGTGGTTTGAAAACCTGGCACCAGATTAATCAATTCATGCAGGTAATCCAGACCCAGCGCGTCCAATTGCTGCCGGGTAAATACTGTCACCGATGACGGCACAGTTTTGAGAGATTCATCGCGCAGAGTGGAGCCTTTCACCGTCACCGCCAACAATTCTTCCAAATCCATTTCCAGATAATCATCTGCATGGGAGGCGATTGGCAATAAACACAACAGCCAGGCAGCGATGTGGCGAGACTGTCGATTAACTAGCATATTGCACCATTCTGCAAACACATAAATGAGTTCGAATTTTGCAAAATTTGTATCCTTGCCATAGTGATTGATGATGTAAAAATGGAACTCAACCTGATTTCAGGAAAGCCAATTAACATCAAGCCTAGATCATTTATGGCAGGTTGGTATTTCACAAACCTTTTGATTCAGTATCAAAATGATGACCGGGTTTATTTATACGACAACGGACAAACTGATAGGGGGAAAAGTAGATTCTTCTTAAATAATTTACATCGGGTTCAAAAAAAACGGCACACAAGGCGCCGTCAGTCAGACATTTAAATTTTACTTGGCCATGTAATCCACAGCGCCTTTGATCTCATCATCACTACAAGCGGAACACATACCTTTTGCAGGCATACTGTTGAATCCTTCAAGTGCATGTTTGTAAAGCGTCTCTTTACCTTTCGCCACTCGCGGTGCCCAATCAGCTGCATTACCCAATTTGGGGGCATTCAACACACCAGCGGTATGGCAGGTTGTACAAAAGCTCTCAAAAACCTCTTTGCCTGTCTTGGGGCCTGAGGCAACCGCAACCGGAGCCGCCGCACAATCATCACCTGACATACAGGTCTTACCGACAGGTGCAATTCGCGATTTCACATCGTCAGCCTGATCGCTCGCAATTGCACTACCAACCAGAATGGTTGCCAACAGGAAGGATTGCACCAGGGTTTTCAATAGTTTCACAGAAATTTCCTCTTAAAAAGTTTAGCCCAAACCAAGCGGGGCGCATTATAGCGAGATTTAACCAAAGCGGGTTAGCCGCATCATAAAGCCATCGTTAATACTGAATTTGATCTACCACAATCTACTGATATTCTAGCCTCCAAAATTAAAATTCGAGATGATTCATGGAATATCAAAGCGTTACTTTCCTTGCATATTTGGGTGCATCCATAGTCGCCTTACTGCTCACCCTTGCTTATTGCTTCCAATATTTTTCCAAACAAAATACCTGGGTACTCGCTGGCGCATCGTCAATACACAGCCTGAACCTGTTTTTAATCGCCATGCATTATTACTCCGGGGACATCTCACCCGGCCTTCTCTACGCCATTGAATTTTTACATTTCAATGCCTGGATTTTCTTTATCGGTTTGTTTATCCGGCGCGACCTTGCGTCAAATAACATGCCCAAAAGCCTGAATATTTTATTTTACGGTGGCTGGCCAATCACACTTTTCGGCATCGCACTGACCTATATCGGATTTCCGGCGACACAACTATTTGTCTGGCTGGCATTGGCACTTTCAATTAATGCACTGGTTTCTGTAGAACAACTCTACCGTTATGCGGCTGAAAATGATCGGCAGATAAAACTCCTGTGCATGAATCTGTTAGCCATTTTTTTATTTGATATTTATTTATATACCCACGCATTAATTTTCAACGGGGTTGACTCACTCCTTTGGCAATCACGTGCCGCCATTTCAATAACCACCTGTTTGTTGATGACCCTCGGTGGTTTACTTTTATTCCAGCAAAAAGACCGACCCGCCCGATTGACTATTTCACGGCCTATTGCGCTTTACACCACATCGCTCATTCTGGCCGGTTTTATAGTGGCCTTTTTGTCACTCGGCGGCTACTACGTCAAACTTTACGGTGGCAACTGGGGCACCGTTTTTTATACCTTCGTGCTGGCTATTGCGGTTATCCTGATCGCCACCGTTTTCATTTCCAGTCGAATTCGTGCCCGACTGTCCGTTCTGATCAATAAGCATCTGTTCCGCTATAAGTACGACTATCGCAGCGAATGGTTGCGCCTGATTAATTATCTTGCAGAACCGGCCTCTGTTGGTGACGTTAACCAGCGAGCGTTTTTTGCTGTTGCATCTGTCACCAAAGCGCCAAGTGGCGCCATATGGTTATTGAAACAGGGATTTTATGAGCCGGTTTATCGAGCCAATTTACCCAACTTTGTGGAGTTGCAGGAAGAGCCCGTAAACAGCCCGTTCTGCCGTGCGTTTATTGAATCTGATTGGGTATTTATTCCCGACAGTAACGATGATCACGCCCATAGCCAACACAATGAAGTCTTGCCACATTGGACTAAAAACATTCCCGATCTGTGGTTAATATTTCCGTTAATTGTCGCCGAAGAATTAATCGGCTTTATTGCATTGACCAAACCCTTAAGTAATGAATCCCTGACGTGGGAAGACCTTGATTTGTTAAAAACAATCGGCCGGCAAATTGCCAGTTATTTGAAAAGGCATCATCAGGAAGAACAACTGGCCGAGCGAAAACAATTTGATACTTACAACAAACTGGTTGCATTTATTGTGCACGATTTGAATAACCTCATGGCACAACAGGCATTGCTTGTGAGAAATGCGGAAAGACACAAAGACAATCCTGAATTTGTTGATGACGTGATCAACACCATAAGCCATTCAGTTACACGCATGAATAACCTGTTAAAAAAATTGCGGCGTGATGAACCCGACTCAATCACACTGGTTCCAATTGATGAAGTGATGATGAGTGCACTGGAGGAATGCATTCAGGGGAAACCACAAATCACAACAGATATAGAAACAACCTCACGCATTGTGATTGGCGACCCGGTGAGATTGGTTATGACGATTGCCCACTTCCTGAAAAATGCACAAGAAGCAACGCCGGAAAACGGCAAGGTTCATGTTACACTCCGCGTCATTAATGATCGCGTTCAAATATCGATAGAGGACAATGGTTCCGGTATGGATTGGGATTTTATTCACAATAGACTTTTTAAACCTTTTGAGACCACCAAATCAGGCAAAGGAATGGGTATTGGTGCCTATCTTTCAAAAGAATACATTGGTGAATTGGGTGGCACGTTGAATGTTGTTAGCGAACCCAATCAAGGAACTACAGTTACCATGAGCCTTCCATTGCTACAGGAATAACAAGACATGAGCAATCAAAAACCCACCTTGCTAATAATCGAAGATGATCGGGGACTCAAAAGTCAGTTGCGTTGGCATTTTGATCAATTTGAAACTGTGTTTGCTGATAATCGTCAGGAGGCGATTACTGCGTTACGTCTGCATGAAGCCCAGGTGGTCATTCAGGACCTGGGGTTACCGCCGGATCCTGATGGTGTGGATGAGGGATTCAAATGTATTCAGGAAATTTTGCGCATATCCCCCAACACCAAAATTATCGTCATGACTGGCAAAACTGATCAGGAAAATGCCATTCGTGCAGTCGCTATGGGCGCTTATGATTTTTGCCAAAAGCCGGTAGATCCAGGCACACTGGATTTAATTGTTCAGCGCGCCTTCCATATTTTTGAATTGGAAGACGTCAATCGACGCTTGCAATTTTCACAACAGGAACCGCTGGAAGGATTGATCACCAACGACAGTGTGATGCTAAAAATTTGTCGTCAATTGGAAAAAATATCCCCTACCAATGTGACCTGTACCCTGTTGGGTGAAAGCGGTACAGGCAAAGAAGTGTTGGCACGTGCTATTCACAATCTCAGCCCGCGAAAAAATAAACGGTTTGTGGCGATCAACTGTGCGGCCGTCCCCGAGAATCTTATCGAAAGCGAACTTTTTGGCTATGAAAAAGGAGCTTTCACCGGTGCCAATAAAACCACACTGGGAAAAGTGGAAACCGCAAATGAAGGCACGCTCTTTCTCGATGAAATCGGCGATATGCCACTTAATCTTCAAGCGAAGCTGCTGCGTTTTTTACAACAGCGCGTTATTGAACGGGTCGGCGGCAGGCAGGAAATCATTGTTGATGTACGGGTAATTTGCGCTACCAACAAAAATCTGGAAGCCATGGTGAAGGATGGAAAATTCCGGGAAGATTTGTTCTACCGTATCTGCGAGATGACCATCAATATCCCACCTTTGCGCAATCGTATCGGCGACCGGGTGCTTCTGGCTCGCCATTTCAAATTGCGATTCGCCAAAGAATACAGTCAACAATTAACCGGCTTTACACCCGATGCTCTGGCGGCCATCGAAAATTACGACTGGCCGGGCAATATTCGTGAAATGGAAAACAAAATAAAACGCGCAGTGATTATGGCGGAGGGTAAATACATCACGCGCGATGACCTTGGTTTGGAAGAGGCCGGGGATTTGTCACTGAATCTTCGCCATGTACGGCAGGAAGCGGAACGCAATGCCTTGTTAAGGGCATTAAGCATGACCGACAACAACTTTTCTTCAGCGGCCAAATTATTGGGTATTACGAGACCCACCCTTTACGATTTGCTCAAGAAATTTGATATGCCACTGGCCAGCGAACTCAATGAAAATGATGCCAAAGACGGCACCTGAACCCAGGCGCCGCATACCTCATAACCAAAACGCATATAACTTGCACAGTGATTTTGTCGAACCTATCACATTTGTGATGAACCAATCGAAAATTCTGAAAGAAATACTGCAGAATCCGCGTAATAAAATTTATAACTGCTAAACATAGATTCAGGTTCACACATAGTTCGTTGGCAAGATAACGAACCCTCATGTGGTTATGTTTTTCACACTCGCAGATGTATCACGGTGTCAATTATGTTAAGTAAGTCTATCCAGATTCTGTTGATTACCAGTTTGTTGACTGCTTGCGGCTCGCAGTCAATCGACGATCCAACCGTTAACGAAAAACCCGATGTATCGGTGAATAGCAGCACCATTACAGTCGAGACCAGTTCTGTATCCAGCTCCCGGCAGGCTCAATCTTCCAGCAGATCCAGCTCCAGCACAGCGTCTGTAGTCGCGGTTGTCAGCAGCTCTACCGCTATATCAGTCGCGGCCAGTTCAACTCCTGTAGTTATAGTGACCAGCTCAAGCCAGGCTGTGATATCCAGCTCAAGAAGCTCATCTATATCCAGCTCAAGAAGTTCAAGCAGAAGTTCTTCCATATCATCCAGTTCAAGAAGTTCGTCTATATCCAGATCAAGCTCCAGAAGCTCATCGAGTTCCCGAAGTTCATCTTCCACAGCATCAAGCACAGCAGCCAAAGCGGTCACCATTCAATGGTCGCACCCGACACAAAGGGAAAATGGTAACTATCTGGAACTGGATGAAATCGGTGGCTATGACATCAGGGTGCGCACTGAGGGCAGCTCAACCTATACCATTTACAAAATAAACGGAAACTCCACTACCAGTTACAGCCTGAGTAACTATGTTGATACCATGACTGTTGAAATAGCTGTCTTTGACGTAGCCGGGCTATACAGCAGTTTCGTTACTGTTAATTAAAACGCTACCAATAATCCTGTTTGACTATAATGGGGCATCTGAACAGGTGCCCCATGTCATTTTTAACACTCTCCCAAAAGAAAAATAATCTACTGATTCTGCTGCTGCTGTTGTTCTGTGCAGCCATTACCTATCCCAGCAGCATCACACTGATTCATGAATGGCAAAAATGGGATCAAGCCTTGAGTCATGGATTTGCTTGCCTCGCTTTATTTATCTTTTTTATCTGGCGACAAGATTTTTACATCCAGATCAATACTCACTCCCCAACCTGGATTTTATCTATTGCTTTGCTATTGAATTCGGTCGCCTGGTGTTTTACGCAATTGGGTAATTTGCAACTTCCCGGTTATATTTTCGCACTCAATAATTACGGATTGTTGATAGCCGGTTTTTTTGGATGGCGCGTTGCAATAGCATTGATTCCCTTGCTAACACTGTTTATTTTTGCTTTACCTATATGGACTATACTCACTGAAATTTTGGTAACACTGAGCAGCAAAGTCGTTGCGTTGGTGCTTGGTTATACCGATTTGACATTGCACATTCAGGATAATCAGTTCATGACGCCATGGGGAACGATTGTGATTGCCGATGGTTGTTCCGGCTTGCGTTATTTCATCATTTCATTATTGATTGCCTATTTACTTTGCCTGATTAATCCCTACAGCTTAAAAACAAAAATCAGTATTTTTATTGTCGCCGCCTTACTTGGCCTGTTCACCAACTGGTTGCGGATTATCATTATTGTGTTGATAGGTTATTACACTGAAATGCAACACAGTCTTGTGCGCGACCACGAATTTTTTGGCTGGACATTATTTGTTTGTATTTTATTTCCAGCATTATTGGCTTGTCGCCAATACCCAAAAAACTGGCCGCCGCTGGGCATTCAAACAAACGGGTCATGGATATTTTTTGTTACGGCACTCACCGGGCCGGCCATCTATTTCGCCACACCTTTTGACACAACCAATAACCCGATTAAATCCCCTTTTGTCGATAATCAACAACCAGCAGAACCCGAACTCCAAATCCAATTACCGCTCGCGGATCACCACTACAAGCAAAGAATTCTATTGGACAATATTGCGATTGATCTCAACTTGTCAGTATCAACTCCTAAAAACAAACAGGAAAAAATAGTGCCGTTTATCGGTAGTTTATATAACCCTGTGCATTGGCGATCATTGGAAAAAGCAACCGGAATTACCCAAAGCCATGCAGAAATTCTGGAAGCCCGAAATAATCAAACAAAGGTGTTGTTGATTCATAAATTTCAGGTGGGATCATTCAGCACCCCCGATTATTACGAGGCCAAGTTATTACAAATACCAGCCAGATTATTCAATCAACCTTACTTCGGCTTGTGGGTCGCTCAAAGTAAATGCCAATCAGACTGCAAACAAGAATTGATTGCCATGCAAAAACTTGATGCTATCTGGTAAATAATTTCAAAACTTAATTCAAGCAGGAAAATATTATCTTCTTTATTATTTCCGATCTGTTGCTATCAACATATTGATGCACAGGCAGGGTCAGTAATCGTCGGGAAAAGGATCGCGCATTCAGGAGCGGAGAATGAATCATTATTTTATCGGCCACACCTTCTATATGATTCAATTCCTGTTTATACATCAAGGAGGCACCCAATCCGGCAGCATGTAATTGACCAAAAATATCATCACGCTGCGATTGGTTTTTTAACAACAAAGGATAACGTAACAATCTTCCTTTACGCTCAGTATTAACTCCCGATAGATGTTGTATCCCGACAAACCACTGCTGGTAGTCGTCTGCAATTTTTTCACTGCGTTGATAATGTGCCTGCAGATTTACAGCCAGCAATTTCCGAGCTGTTACCAACATAGGATTGATGTGTTGATGCAAATCCAGTCTTGTTTCCCCCAAATGAATAAAAGGCATGCGATTTAAACAATAATAAGCCAGGGGGTTCAAAAGAAAGTTATAAGCTCTGACTTTAAGTTGATATTTAAACGCCGACGCAGAGGTATTTTGTTGCTGGACCGAATTAATTAGTGCTGTTTTTGCAAGCAAGGCACCGCCTGTCAACAAGCTCACGGGTTTTCCCCGGCCAAAAGAAAAGATCACATAATCAGAGTTGAATGTTTGTCCGGCATTTTCAGGAAACCACTGCGCATTATCTTCAATTATTTTTATATTTCGCTGCGTAATCAATTTCCGGATTGCATCCAGATTTTCTTTCACGCCCAAAAAATTCACCGCAATAATAGCAATTACCCTGTCGCCAATCGCATCTGCCAATTGCATTAAATCGTAACCGGGATCATCTTCACCAATATCAACAACCAAAGGCTCAACACCTGCATAAAGGGCGGCAGCAACCAGATCAGGGCAACAATAACCCGGGATAATCACTTGCGGATTAGATACAGAATCTGCACGAAGCTTGCAATCCATTAACGCCAAGGCCAAGGCTGAAGTGCCGGAATCGAGCCAGGAAATGGTGTAATCACTATGATCAAACAACTGCTCAACCGGATCAGCAGTCTTGATCAATACGGGATTTCCAGCCGGTGATAAATCACCGCGAATTAACGCGCGGAAGGCTTCCATGTTGTCATTCTCTGTCCCGCCAAAAACTTCAGGGCTGCATCAAATAATGCAACGTGTACCTGAACAAAAAAATAAACCAGTTTGACCAACGCCAAGCGTCGCAAACCCGGTAAAAAATGCGCGACTAATGCCACACCATAAAATGCCAGCTGCGCAATAAAAATCAAACCGTAAAAGACACCATCGTTAGCTAACATCGCTGAAATTAAAAAGAAGGCGATAAAAAATAACGGTGACAACCAACGCATTAATTTGTGGGAAATAACCTGCACTGCAAAAAAACCAAACTTGGCAAGGCTCATCACTTCAGCATGACGGGACAAGCCCGTCATGCCGCGAATAACGGTACGAATTTTTCTTTGGTATTCTTTGGCGGGATCTTGTAAATCCGTATAAAAACCCAAAACATCGCTGGCACTGATTGCTCGCAATCCTGCCTTGGCAGCATTTAACGCAGTATTAAAATCACTGGGTGAATGTATATCCCACTCCTGACAAATCGTTTTTCGCGCGGCAAAAAAAGATCCACTCAAACCCACCAATCCGGACAATTCCGATTCCTGACGACGCAACCACATTTCATATTTTACATAAGCCCCTTCACCCGCTACCGAACCATCTTTGCTAATGAATCGGTCTTCACTGGAAACTGCCCCAATTTCCGGATCTGAAAAATAACCTACCATTTTCCACAAAGCGTCTTCAGGAATTTGTGTCGCAGTATCAGAGAAAATCAATATCTCACCTTTTGCTTCCCTGATTGCAGTTAACTGAGCATTCTCTTTTCCGAGCCGCTCCTGCGCCCGAACCAATTTAATACCTTTATCGGCGTATTCCTGCACTATGTCGTCAGTCAAATCATCCGAACAATCGGATGCGACAATAATCTCCAACTTACGCTTGTCATAATCAAGCGATAGGCTGTTCTCAATTTTTTCCCGAATACGCCGCTCTTCATTGTAGGCAGTCACAATCAACGAGATAGCAGGCGCTGATTGAGGATCCAACTCTGCAGCTGAAATATTTTTACTGCCGCGATATTTTTTTACCAGAATTAAAATGAGAGGGTAGATGAAATAGCTATAAACTGACGCAATCGCAAGAATCCAAAACAAAAAGAGCAGCATTTTATTCTCCAAACCTATAGCAGTAACTCACAAGTTAGCACTCAACACAAATAAACCGGAAACGGAACTTCTGTATAGCCTGAATTAATTCACTGAAAAAATACTCATGTCAAACTTCTTAAAAATCTCATCCCAGGAATATGTTTGCATAACAAATTTATATCCTTGCTCACCAATGTATTTTCTTTTTTCAATCGACTGCATCAATTCCAGAATAGCGCTTTCAATTTCCTGATCAGTATCAGCAATTACGACACTCTGCCTATCGACCGCATTAACACCACTATTACCCAGGGTAGTGGTAATGACTGGTTTTTTTGCAGCCATAGCATCAAGAAGTTTATTTTGTTGGCCGCTTCCAATTTGCATACCAAAAACAAACAAATCAATACTATTGACATATGGCCCTATATTATCGATCGTCCCGGTAACGATAACTCCGGCGTCAGCGCTCAATTCAGAAATATCAGCAACCGGATCGCGTCCAATAACAACCATCTTAAGATTGGGTAGAGAATCCTGGACTTTTTTGTACAACTTATATAAGCGAAGAGCGGCCTGAATATTAGGGCCATAGCTCATGTTACCTAAAAACCCAATCGTTGGCCCACCAAAATCAATTCGATTATCAAGATCCAAATCATTTAAATAAACACCGTTAGGTATAACCAATACCCTATCGGAATCAATATGAGTACCGCAACTTAGCTCCCGATCAAGAACTGAAATAAAACTGGAGCAGTCTACACTTCGTAGCATTTTCTGCTCCCAGAACCTAATCAACCATGCATCTATTTGATCAACGATGCTTTTCGCTTCTCTCAATTTCAAAGCATATGACGAATCAATCACATCCAGAGTAAGTCTTTTATAGGACGCAAACTGACGTATCATCGGCACAAAAGTTTTGGAGACTGCAATGATCAAATCATAATGCATAGAAGCGTAATGTTTTTTAAAAAAATCATTTAACTCCCATTGATTGTAGTAAACAAAATCAAATGGCGTAGTCCCTGGAACAAATGAAATCAATCTTGTATATATTTTGGTAACTACCGGTACGCGAACACTGCTTTTTTTCACATAGTTATTTACTGTTATACAAAACTCTTTACACGCTTCCAGATCTTCGTTGCTTATTACCGCAGGAGAAATAACAAGCAAATCAATATCGAAAGTTTTACTGAAATGTTGAATTAATGGCGCCCATCGAATGGAGAGCCCATTTCGTCTGACGGGAAATGGGCAATCGGGTAAACAGAGCAAAAGTTTATGTTTGTTCATAAAAAAACATTCTTTTAGTAAATGCCTGACATAGGTCTTTTATATTAGTTTCCAACAGGCTGATGCAATAATCGGTAGCTGTTGCGCAACTGCATTTCTCGCTGGGCGTCTTGATCCTTAATACTGTGAATCAATGCATATCCCATTTCATACAATTCACGCGGTGATTTTTCAGGCTGCCGATACCAGACACCAAACACTTCTCCTTTTGCATTAAAACAACCCAATTGATAACCGGCAGCAAACACCAACAATGAAATTGCTGTATCTTCACCCAAATAACTTCGTTCAAAAAGTTCCGGGTATTGCAGATATCCTCTGGCATACCACTGATCGATTAATTTAGCTGACACAGCATAAGATCCACCCATAACATGTTGACCGTACTGATAGCCATAATCAATTGCAGATTTAAATATCTTTTTCCTCAAAAAATGACATGGAATAGAGGACCATTTTCCAGTCACAATTGCGATCGCAAGATTCTTAATGAAGGGCTTTTTATGTACATTTTCAATACGCGAAGCCCAATCAACAAAAGTATCTTTTCTCGACAATCCCGCTGGCCATGTAAGATAGGTTCCTGCGATACCAACATCAGGGTGATCTGAAAAATAGCGCTCAAGTCTTTCTGAAAAGGAATTTATACATAAGACATCCGTATCCAATTTGATAACAAAATCGACTTTGAGTTGTTTGGCAACAAATTCGAACCCTGCGATCATTCCTGACACATGGCGATCAAACAGAATTTTGGATTTTCCAAACAACGGATTTTCAATTAGATAAAATTGATTAAACGAATTTCGATATATATCCAACTGATCGAGAAGATTATTTCCATCATTTACTGCAACAAAATAAGCATTATCTTTTAAATCGGGCTGATTCGCATTCAGGGACCTTATCAGATCCACAAGTCGGTCCATTTCAGTTTGTCCAGGACCTAACAAAAGAACAAAGGCGTATTTCACTGATTCTTCCTCATTCAACATAATTACTGCCAAGCTTTTTCAAATACTGTGACAACCTTTAAAAGGGCCAAGGTAACAGATAAAATGACACCACAGAATGTTACAGCAAGAGAAAAGAATAAATGCGAATACTTCACATTGCTTCGGGAGACTTATGGGCTGGCGCAGAAGCACAAATCCACACATTACTCTCACGCTTATCTACAAAATATGAGACCAAAGTTATCCTTTTCAATGATGGCGAACTGGCCGACAGGTTAAGGCAATCCAACGTGGATGTCATCATACTTGCCGAATCTACTTACAACAGCTTCAGTTTATTCTTAAAAATCCTGGCCAATATACGTCATTTGAAACCGGATATAGTGCACACTCACAGACAAAAAGAGAACATTCTGGGTAGTTTTGCATGTCTGTTATGCAGAATTTTTTACAATCAAAAAATTGTTTCTTTTCGCACCACACATGGAGCTCAAGAGCACAAACCGTCTGGCATTAAACGAATCCAGTATTGGCTTGATGAGCTCGCAGGCAAAAAACTTCAGTCCAAAATTATTGCCGTCTCTAACGACCTTGCCACCAAACTGGAATCCGTTTACGGACACCAAAAAGTTGTATCAATTTACAACGGCATAGACATTGATCAATTCAGGAACATTCCACCCTCACCAGACATACATGATAGTAATCACTGGCAGATAGGAATCGTCGGCAGACTGGAAAAAGTTAAACGAATAGACCTCTTTCTCGATATGGCCAAATGTATTGTATCCGACAGTGCCAACAAAGATAAATTTCGATTTCATGTTATCGGCGATGGCAAATTAAAGAGCAATCTTGAGTCCTACGCAAAAGAACTGGAAATTAGTGAAAACGTACTTTTTCACGGACACAGAACAGATATCAAAAACTGCATTAAATCCCTTCACTGTCTCGTAATGTGTTCCGATCATGAGGGCACACCGATGACCGCTCTGGAAGCAATTGCTCTTGGGACTCCCATCATTGCCCATGCTGTAGGCGGCCTGAAAGAATTACTTGAGAACGCAAACAGCGAGCGCTTGGTGTACGACCACAACGCCGAATGCTATGCTCGCCAGGTTATCAGGATAACTCAAAACGCCGCGACAACTTTTCAGTTACCTGAGCGATATAGCGCAGAAAATAATGCAAATTCAATTATTGAGCTATACACTGCCTGCCTGAAGCAATTGCATGCCCCTATATCAAAATTGTGAGCGATGGATCCCGAAATGCACAATCCCAACATTATCATCATATTCCATACATCCGTAAACACGGGATTTGCGATGGAAACATTGGAAAGAACATTCTTTGAGGTGTGCAGTAAAATTTCAGGCTCAGATGCGAATGTGTTTTTTTCTTTTAACGGACTATCCCCCAATCCACCCAGAAGCCTGCCAGAGGGATTTACGAACTATATCAATTTAAATTATCAAGATAACGGCACATTCGACGCTGCTGCCAGATTCATTAAACACAACAACATTAAATACGCACTGTGTTTTGATTTGCAACCTCACTCCCCGCTATGCAAAATGCTAAGAGACAATGGCGTATTGAGTATCGTTTCTTATTGGGGAGCAACCATCAGTAGCGAAAACGCCTTTTTGAAACTGTTAATCAAAAAAATAGAAGTTTTTTTACGGCAAAACAAACCGGATCATTTTATTTTCGAATCTCATGCCATGCAAAGGCTGGCGATTTATGGAAGGGGAATACCAAAATCTTCCACCAGCGTGATTCCAACAGGTATAGACCCGGAAAAATACACCCCTTCAAAATTCAATCCACACTATTTACAACAAGAATTTAATATTCCATCAAACGCCAAAACCATTTTCTATTCTGGCCACATGGAAAAGCGCAAAGGTGTGCAGGTTATTATCGAGAGCGCCATCGAATTAGTTGACCGCCGCCAACAGGATGATGTCTATTTTATTATTTGCGGCAACAGACCAAATGAAGAACAACCATTTTTACAAACACTTGAAAAATTCAAAGCCAGATATCGAGTGATTTTTGGAGGCTATAGATCAGATCTCCCCTACATCATGCCAAATTGCACACTCGGTGTGGTTGCTTCAACAGGGTGGGATTCTTTTCCCATGTCCACGTTGGAAATGGCCGGTTCAGGCTTGCCAATTGTAGTGTCTCGATTGCAGGGGCTGGTTGAAACACTGGAGGAGGGTGTTACAGGCTATACCTTTGAACCAGGCAATGCTCTGGACCTTGCCGATAAAATTCAAGCTCTACTGGATAATGAAGCTCTTCGCCAACAGTTCTCAGTCAACTCAAGAAAAAGAATTATTCACGGATATACCCGGGAACACCAGATCAATCGACTATCTGCCCAGTTGAAATCCACCTGGTTTAAACAACTCTAAAGACATTTTACTTGCGGAATTTTTGAAAATGTATGTATTGCAGATCATCAAAGACATTTACTCAATTTTAAATAGAGAGCAGAAAGGACGACTATTCCTTATGCAAATATTCTTTGCATTTTCTGCAATCATTCAGGTTGTTGGAGTCGCCAGTATTGCTCCATTGATCGCATTGATTTCCAATCCAGAATCAATACAAACCAATTATTTCTTTTCAGCACTTTACCAATTTGGCGGATTTGAAGACACAACAGAATTCACCATCGCATTTGCGGTACTCTCAATCGCCATGGTCATCATTTCAAACATTGTAAATGCATTGACTCTTTGGATGCAGTTAAAGTTTTCAATCTATTTGGGCAGCGGAATTCAACAAAAGTTATTTTCATGCTTTATCAATAGAGAGTTTATTTTTCACAAAACCATCAATTACAATCAACTGATTGCTTTGATTTCAACTGACACGCCGCGCTTTATTTATATGGTACTACAACCATACTTGCTGCTTTGCAGCCAGGCGTTTGTCGCCTCTGTTATTTTAATAGGGCTAATTGCACTGGATCCAATCATAGCTTTCGGATCAGCACTCATTATTGGCTTGGCATATATAATAACTTACTGGTTTGTCAAAAAATCACTTAAAAAAAATGGTGACATTATTCAAGCCAGAAACACCATGATCCAGTCATTACTTTCAGAATGTTTTATTGGAATTAAAGATATAAAGCTCAACGCAATTGAAAATCTCTACACACAGAAATACAAAAACCTAATTTCATCCGGTTTAAACGCAAGTGCATATCTATCATTAGCTGCGGAAATACCTCGCTATGCAGTAGAGACTATTTCGTTCTGTGCAATTTTGTTGTTCGCTATACTGTTACTTTCAAGTAAAACTGACGTAACCAGCATTGTATCAATACTCAGTATTTATGCTCTGGCCGGTTATCGATTGCTACCTACCATGCAACAACTTTATAAATCAGTATCCCAAATAAGTGCAAATGGAAATGTAGTCGTGGCATTGGAATACAACTTAAACATGCCATACAAACCACGCATGAACACAGACGCTCCGCCACTATCGAGTGTATCAACCATTGAAGTTGAGGATATTTCGTATCAGTACCCGAATTCAGATAAATTCGCACTTGAAAATATCTCGGTCTGTTTTAAAACAGGAAATTTAAACACGATTGCCGGACCATCCGGTTCTGGAAAATCAACACTTGCCGATATTCTTCTTGGCTTGCTTGAGCCCAAAACCGGCACACTGAAATTGGACGATAAACCAGTAAAAGATAGCCTTCTGGTTTCTTATCAAAAAACATTAGGTTATGTACCCCAACATATTTTTATTCTTGACGATGATGTTGTATCGAATGTTGCGTTCGGTTCAGATAAATCAAATATTGATATTGATCGTGTCATGACGTCATTAAAAATGGCAAATGCACTCGAGTTTGTTGAAAAACTTCCAAAGGGCATTTATACCGGATTGGGACAAGACGGCAAACTACTGAGCGGAGGCCAAAGACAACGTATCGGAATAGCTCGGGCTCTTTACAGGAATAATAAGATATTAATTCTTGATGAGCCCACCAGTGCACTTGATATTGAATCTGAACACGATCTCATGATGCTGTTGAACAATTTGAAAAACGATGTTCTCTTGATTGTCATATCTCATCGTCCAGCCGCCATTAAATTATCCGACACCATCACGGTTATCGCTGATGGGAAATTGGTTGCGCATGGTAGCTACGATCAACTCTACTCAAACAATCAATATTTTAGACATATGATAACCAAAGGATTTATGGATTAGACACCTGAAGCTTATTAAAGAAGTTAATTATGCAAACTAACAATCCGTTTTATCAAAACAACTTTAATCTTATTAGATTGTTCGCTTCGCTGCAGGTAGCACATTACCATTTGGTTTCTATTTTTCAGCTGGATATTACTGACGCACATCGTCTTGGTGTTAAATTTCTGGGGTTTTTCCCTGGAGTGCCAATTTTCTTTTTTATCAGCGGCTTTCTGATAAGTAAATCCTGGGAGTCAAGCAATACATGGAGGGATTATGCTATTAAACGTATAGCCCGTATTGAGCCCGCATTAATTGTCAGCATCATATTCGCCCTGCTGTTAACTTATATGAGCGGCTACCTGTCAAACGTCCACTACAATTTTCTTGATATAGTTGCTGTATTCCTGGCGAAGACAACTCTGCTGCAGTTTTACAACCCGGACTTTTTGCGGGGATACGGAGATGGGGTACTAAATGGGAGCATTTGGACTATTTGTGTTGAAATCCAGTTCTACATACTCCTACCACTTTGCTACCTATTAATATTTAAAAACAATCGTGTCTCTACAGTTGTTCTATTTTTCACATTCATACTAATTAGCCTGATCGTCACAACCATTCAAGCTGACAGCCCACAAGCAATTACGAGTAAATTATTATCGGTTTCCTTCCTGCCCTGGTATTACATGTTCTTGTTAGGTGTTGTTTTTCAAAAATATTTTTTTATTTTCCACAGGCTTTTAAATGGTAAGTTTTTTATGCTTCTTCCCATTTATTTGATCGCTTGTTTCGCCGGGTTAAAGCTTGATCTTGATTTTGGCAATGCATTTAATCCAATTTTATTTTTACTTCTGGCAGCTCTTATATTCTCCGCAGCTTATTCTTATACTAAAACTGCTGATACTTTATTACGAGGCACAGATATTTCCTACGGAGTGTACCTGTACCACATGCCGGTAATTAATTATTTTATATTTTCAGGTTTCAGCAACTCATATGCTTCAGCTTCTTTCATCGTATTCCTGATCATTTCAGTTAGCTTAATGTCCTGGTTTATAATTGAGAAACCATCACTCAACTATTCAAAAATATTGTCCAATAAACTCAGTTACAACAGAGGGGATGCCAGGTGAAGTACTCACTATTATCTTTTATTAATGATGCCTGGTATTTTCACATACGCAGACCAACGGGGTATGCACTGTATTTATTTGCTGCGATACTCAATAGAGTTGGTGCGAAACAAAAATCTCTTAAATTGTGTATGCGTTCCGCACGCTATGCCAACAGCGCTGCAACCAACAAATTATTAAAGTCTTTGCTACGCGATACTGTCATCAATAAAAATCTGGTTAGTTCTGGTGTTGACATTCGACACGCATCGCAAAGATCAATTGTTGTACGATGGCCCACTATTGAAAATAACATCTGCGTATCAAAAGGAATTGTAATTGTTACATTTACCAGGACTTTTTCATTTTTTATTAGGGATATTAATACAGACTTGTTTAACCAATATTTTTATCTGGTTCTCGAGCCAAGTTGGTCCGGTTACGCCGATCCAGACATAATGGGTCTCTTCAATAAAAATAATCCACCTATTATTCAATCTTCAGAAATAGAAGACAGGATTTTACTGAATTCATTTCAGGAATATTGTATTCCAGTCAGCTTCGGTGCCAGTGATTGGGTCGATTACAACCTGTTTAGACCTACCAACCCGGTGAAAATTTACGACTCAATTTACATTGCCAATACTAATCCAATAAAAAGAATTCAACGATACATCAAAGCAGTAAGGTGGATAGTGAACAATCGCGATCCGCAGTACAAAGCTTGTTTGGTATGCGCTTCATGGGGCGGGGCAGAATCGCTCATTTCAGGTTTTGTTAAACAATACAAGCTTGAAAATAACCTTACACTCAAGTTTTCATTAAGTCGTGAGCAAGTCATAGAGTTTTTGAATGCCAGCAAAGTCAATGTTTTGCTGTCACTAAAGGAAGGAAGTAATAGAAGCCTGTTCGAAGCTCTCTTTTGTAATACGCCCGTTATACTTGCTTACGAAAACGTCGGCGTAAACAAATCCTACATCAACGAAAACACAGGTCTGCTACTTGATGACGGTGCTCTTGAAGAAGGACTGATCTGGATCAAACAAAATTATGACAAATTTAATACCAGACAATGGGCTCTGGACAATATTTCACCTGTCGCAACTACACAAAAGTTAGCTGCACTCTTAAAGGCTCGATTTAACGAGAGCGCTAATGACATTCTGATTAAAACAAACAATCCGGAAGTATCCTATCTGGAATACCCAGCTGTCGCTCACGACAGATTCACTCAGGAAGTTTTGCAACTATTTGTGTCAGAGTCTTCGATTTCAGAAACAGAGATCAATAATCGGTTATGTGAAATCAAAACCCTATTCAACCAAGAAATAAACAACTCAAATAGCCAATAATGCGATAAGAATTAATGTCTACCTTTTCTCACTTCAGATCAGTAATTGTGAAAATATTGAACAGGTAAGCTAGGCTAAACTTCAGGTGTTAATGATATAGATTTGAGGTATGTAATATGTCTAGTTGGATTAAAACCCTTTGTCTGTTGCTGTTAAGCTGGTCATCGTTTTCTGTGGGGGCAGAGTATTGGGTTTCAAAATCAGGTGCCGACACCAACCCTTGCTCAAGCACCCAAACTTGTTTGACCATTCAAAAGGGTATCAGCTTGTTAAATCCAGGCGATGTTCTTTACATTAAATCAGGAACTTACGCAGAGAACTCCGGGAACAGCAGTTACACCACAAAATGCGGATGGTTTGAACCACTTGTCGCCAGTCTTTGCATTCCACGTTCTGGCACACAAACTAACAGAATTGTCATTTCAGCAGCACCCAACGAGGAAGGCAAAGTCATAGTAGACAGTCAAGGCACCCGAGCCGGACTTCAATTAAATTCAAACGACTACATTACCATCAGGGGGCTGGTGTTCAGGAATAACTACTCCGTTGGTATAGCAAACTGGGGACAAGTGCAAAATGAAGTCGCCGATATTCCTGCGTTGAGCGAAGGTGTAATAGTTGAAGGAAATCAGTTTTTTAATACCTGGGGACCGGAAGGAGACAATGTGTCTTCGATCGCAATGTGGGGATCCAAAGATTGGATAGTACGTGATAATTATATTGACGGTGTAGATGCGGGTGGATCCACAGTGGCATCCGGCATTCAATCATATGGTGTCATCAATGCACTTGTGGAGCATAACACCATCACAAATGTTGGATTTGGTGTGTTTTGGAAAGATCACTATGTGAAGAACGCCAGCACACGCGAACTGTGGCAAGAATCAGAAATACGCTACAACAAAATTACTGCAACCAGTGCCGGCATCAGAATCAGCATCAGAGGCCAGGGTACCGTTGAAGCAGGCCATAGCTATATTCATCACAATATTATTAATGGCTTGGCAAGCGAAGGTGTGGGAATCCTGAGTGCTATGGCCGGGGCAAGTGGACCAAGTGGCAACCTTATCGTCAACAATAATCTGATCGACGGTGGCGGAAATTCTGGAACCATCGGCGTCTCAGTAGATGCACATAGAACACTTTCGATGAGTGGAAACATTTTCACTCGAGTTAATTTGGGATTGGAATTGGTTCGTTACGGTGATACCAATTTGGTAAAACTTATTGCATCTGATTACAATATTTATGATTCATCTTTCCAGAATATTGTAGATAGATATTCAAGTTCTTCTGGCAGCTTTTCATCACTGAATACGTGGAAAGCTGTAGGTTCCAATACATATAAAACCGTTAGTGTTGCCAATCCTGATTCACATAGTACTACCGCTTCATCTGGCAGTTTATTCTCAGAATTGAATACCTATAAGTATGTTGGGAACACCACTTCAATTAAATTGGCTTCCGGTATGAATGTGGGGCCCTATGAAACAGGTCAGGAAGTTATTGGTATTACTCTCGGAAGTCCGCCATTACATCCACAAAATGTCACAATAAAGTAGATAGTTGATTGAGCAAATCTACTTTTCGGCGCTGGTCGCGCGCTCTGTAAACTGCCAGCGCCTGAATAACCTTATTGCGATAAGCTTTTGTATTTTCTACAGCATCTTTTATTTTTATTGCAATATCTTCTGCTGTATTGTCTGTAAAAAGGGCAGCTTCATTAAAGTAATTTAATGAAGCTTTGTTATTCGATAACAACATCGGTGCGCCGACAGCAAGACTCTCATAAGCTCCACAAACCAAACAGTCATCTCTCGTGGTGAGATCTATATTCAACAACGCGCACCGTAAAAGTTGCCAATAATGCTCTTCATCCACGAAACCTAAAAATTCTACGCCCTTTGAAACATAGTAGCTCTCGGTAAAATCGAGCTTTTCGGCTTTTTTTCTTCCGGTTATGAATAATTTAATTCCATCACCAAAAGATGAAGATTTAACAAACCCTGCAATCACATCATTGATGGGTTCATCACTAGCCCAACTGCTTATAAATAAAATATATTGTTGGTGCTCATATATATTTGAAGGAGCAGATTCATCTTCTGGAATTGGATCTGGCATTACAAAACCTTCTCCTCCCATCTCCACCACACTCTTCAACAAATTCTCATTTGAGACCAAAATAAGATCAACATTTCTGGCAACAAAAGAATTGAGTCTATAGATTTTCGTTTTTGCGAGAGCAATATTGTGAAAGTCTCCAACTAATATACAATTACCTAACAGCTTACGATAGAAAACACACAAGCAGGCCAACGCAATAGATGGATTCTGAAAAAAAATCACTTTGGGTCTGGTTGAAATTAAAAATTTGAGCGTTTTAATCGACAAAACCAGGTAACGAAACAATCGACTCCGCCTGGAAATAAATTCCATGTATTTTACGGAGAGCAATGCCGCCATTGATTTATTTCTTGTTTGATGTTCCCAGGTGAGCCATACAGCAATCTTCGATAATTCGAGCACACGTCACTCCTTCGCCAAATGTAATTGCAATCGTTGAATGCCTTCGCTAATCACTTTTAGCGATGTCTGCGCATACTGATCATTTGCTGAATAAGGATCATGTATATAAATCCGGGTAGGAGATAAATACCAACCCAACAAAATAATATTCACTTTACCAAGATGTGATTCGAGTTGCTCTACATGATCAGGTTCCATACATACGTAAAGATCACCTGGTTTGGCAGAAAAATCGCTAATCGCGGTAGTTTTATGAAAATCCAAATTCACATTCATTACAGAGGCATACATTTTGATTCGATCATTCGCATTTCCTCCTGTTACAGTATCCAAACCCAATGATGTTGTCGGAATATCATTGCTCTGTTTAAACAACCATTCAGCAAAAGCACTTCGGCAAATATTGCCTTTGCAAACAAATACCACTCTTTGCACTCCATCAGGGACATCACGATAACGTGAATATTGTCCGAACATAACACTTCGAATCCAATAGACAAGATACCGGACAAAAGCTTTCTTTCCTCCATACGAATTATGTAACTTATCTAAAAAAGTCATTTCGATTCCAACTTATAAAGAGTGAAATATTGATCAATAGTAAAACCAAAACTCCATTTGCTACGTGCTTCCATTACGGCTGCTTGTGAGAGAGATCGACGCAGAACTGGATCAGCAATCAGTAAAAGGATTTTATTTACTATATCTTCCTTATTTTCGTTTTCAGCTAATAATGCCGAATTATTACTGACCACATGCTCTACCCCACACTTGGTAGTTACAATTGGCAACCCCACAGCCATTGCTTGAGTTAATGCCAATGGATGTCCCTCAGAACTGGAGGTCAATAAAAAAATGTTTAAAGATGACAAATATTCGGGCACAGAATTTATAAACCCATGCCATACAACTCTCGATTCCAGACCCAACTCAGCCACAAGTTGTTTACACTCTTTCGCTAATTGGTTGGTATCATCACCGGCAATATGCAAAACACAATTCTGCTGTTTCAGATTGACCAAATCACTCAAAACGTTTATTGCCAAAGGATAATTTTTTGCTCTTCTAACATTTCCGAGACAACCAATATGAAACTGTTCCGATTCCACTGATTGAGCCATAGGCGGAAACTTGTCCGTATCCACACCATTGGGAATTACCATTAACTGATTTGATTTCAGGTAGCTAATCTCGCTCAAGCGCTGAAACAACTGCTCAGTTACGGCCACTACTTTTTTGGAACCGAAACGAATCGATAGAAATTTGACAAGTGCAAATCTTTCATTTTTCGAAATATCAACAAACCCATGAAAAGTCGATATAACCGGGGTTCGTGTTATCCATCCTGCCAAGCTTGCATAAACACATGATCCCAATAAATGTGCCTGTACAATATTAATTTTTTCTTTCCGTAACAAGTTGATCAAAAAGAATAAAAATTTAATATTAAATGAGCCTTTACAATCCCGAACTATGTATTCAATGTTTAACCGTTCCAATTCATCCATAACCCACCCACTTCCACGAATTAATGCCAAGGTTCGAAACCCCTTTTTATTTGACTCATTTGCTAACTGCGTGAAAATGGTTTCAGCGCCACCAGGTCCAGTGGTATCGATTATATGTAATATGGTTTTTTGATTGTTCATTGATTCGATTCTTTGTTTTGATTTAACTTTTGCGCTTTCATATAAGCAGCTTCTTCTTTGCTTACACTATTCAATAAAGCACCAGAAAACATTAACATAAAGTAATTGTATGGATATAAAGCCACAGACATAAAAAAACCACCTATGAAAAAAACGATTTGTGCTATATCCAATCCAATTGAAAATTGATATGCCCAAGAGTCCTTTTTATCCTTAATATAAGTCCGCATTTTTCTTCTACTGATTCGATTTAATTTAAAAACCAGATAATAAACATACAGGTAAGTAAGAAGTCCTATAGTGCCCATTTCACTACCTACTTCAATCAGAGTGTTATGAGCAACCTCCAGCCTCCCCCCCCAGGATTGTCCTTCAGGAATCATATAGTGATAATGTCTGTGGAAATATTCCGGGAAGCATCTATAACCAACGCCTACAATCGGATGCTCCTGGAACATTTTAATTCCACCACTCCAGTAGGTTAAACGCGATACTGATGTGCTATCTGAACCGGCAGATGTGAATCGTTTTTTCTGCCCTTCTGGCAACAACTGGAACCCCAAATAACAAACAACAATTCCTATAATCAAATAACGAAAGTTGAATTGCCCTCTCACTATGAAAAAAATAAAAATACCGGCAACCAATCCCAATTGTGAGGCTCGCGAACTGGCACCCAACACTGTCATAAACGCGGTGATTGGCAAAAGATAATACCAGCGGCTGACTTGCTTGTTTTGATGAATGACCGACGCACTCATAATAACTAACATAGCCATCAAAAGAGAAAGCTCACCCGAGTTTTCAAAAAAACCATTAGGGCCCGCGATTCCGTAGTCTTGAAACGCGAAGCCTCTCATGACCCAAGTTTTGGCTCCAAACAAGGAAATTTTAAATAAAACAATAAAAAACAGGATTAATATCAAACGCAATTGATGCAAGGTTGTAATGCAGGCTGTGAAGAAGATTATTTCGAGCATCCATACGAAAATGGTACTTAAATTTTTTAAAGACTGATCAACGTTATAGGAATATATGGTTGAAATTACACTCGCCATTCCGAATAGGAAAACTGCAAAGTGGCTACTTTGGAATCTTAATGTACCCTTGACCATTCCGTAACCCAGCCCCAACATAATAAATGCTTGAGTCCAGGGGAAAAAATTGAGTTGTGGAAAAAGAGCGTGCGGCCTCAAATACGAGAAAATGATGTACCCGGCTGCGCAATAAAAACCAAAGTTTTCACTTTTGCACTCAGATATATATCGAAAAAGATCGCGAAAAAGTACCTTCATATTACCTTTATCCAAAGTGACTCACTCAGTAAATGAATGGGCACGAAACCAACCCTAGCTGTTTTTTTGATGCTTCATTTGCGGTGGCGCATTATACGCAGTTTCCTTTCAGCTAAACCTCAAGATTTCACAAGTTCTACTCGATATTGACTCTATCCGCTATGATGCCAGCATCTTTTCCCAAAACCTGATTATTACTATGCCACTGTTCAAAATTCTGGTGTTGGATGCAGCCCAACGCAGTGCTCTGGCAGTTGTCCGATCCCTTGGCCGACACGCAGAGCTTGAAGTATTTACCGCTGAGGCTTCTGCTTCGGCATTAGCCGGCGAATCGCGATTCTCCCAACATTTTCTCACTTGCCCCAGCGCTGAACATCAACCGCAATTATTTGTGGACTGGATAGCCGATATCCAGGCGCGATATCAATTTGATCTGGTTTTACCTGTAACCGAAATTACCAGTCAACTGATTTTGTTGAGCAAGCAACTGTCCTCGATACCCACGGCCTTTCCTGAATATACCCGGGTAATGGAATTGGCTAATAAAAGCAACCTGGTCAAACTGGCACAAAGGCTGAATCTTGACTGCCCCGCATCTCAACATTTTAATCATCTGTCCGAATTGGACATCAATAAAATTATCTATCCTTGTGTACTGAAGCCTTTTCAATCACGCCTGTTCAGGGATAACCAATGGATCAATACCAGCGTTGGAATCATTCACAGCCTGTCAGATCTCACCCGATATATTGATAAAAATCCCTACCTGAAATTTAGTGGTTTTATGTTACAGCAATTTATTCCCGGACACGGAGCTGGAATATTTTGCCTCTACAATCACGGCCAACCTGTGACTTTTTTTGCACATAAACGATTACGGGAAAAACCGCCACAAGGAGGCATCAGCGTTTATTGTGAAAGCCAATCGGTTGATCCAAAACTGCGTGATACCGCCGAGAAATTACTCACTGCAGTCGGGTGGCATGGTGTGGCCATGGTCGAGTTCAGAATCGACGATCAGGGAAACGCGTATTTGATGGAAATCAACACCCGATTTTGGGGATCACTGCAGCTCTCTGTCGATTCCGGAATTGATTTTCCCTGGTTGCTGGTTGCGCAACATCTCAAGCTTCAACATACACTGCCAACCCAATACAAAAAAGGCCAGCGACTTCGCTGGTTATTGGGCGATGTTGATAGCCTTTACCTTTATTTCAAATCGTCAGCGTCTATTGGAGCAAAACTTAAACGTCTGCTATGGTTCATGACACCGGACTTATTTAATTCAAGGCATGAAATAGATAGATTATCTGATCTGAAACCCGCCGTTTACGAATTAAAAAGATACATCAGTGCATTTCTGGGCAAGTGAGTATGAATCCCGTTAAACGATTGTTGAAATCAACAGCAACCAGTATCGCATCACGCTATGGCATGCATCGTCGTGCTCTTGATCAACCTCATTTATGGGTGCTGATGTATCATCGAATACTGCCTGAAACCGATCCTCGTTTCACCACTGAAGAACCAGGAATGGTTGTCACGCCCGATACATTTGATATGCATTTGTGTGAAGCGAAGAAAATTTTCGACATCATTTCATTAAAAGAATGGGTTACACACAAACAAGCAGGCAACAAAATACCACGCAAAGCCTGCGTCATTACCTTTGACGATGGCTGGTTGGATAATTACCAGTTTGCCTTGCCCATACTCAAACAACATCAAATCCCCGCCACTTTATTTGCTGTTGCGGAAAAGATTGGTACTGACTTTCAATTCTGGCCTAATATTATTTTGTGGTTATTATTTAATGGTCGACTTGGTGCCATGCAATCCCATCCGTTATTTGGTAACTGCATTACCGAAAAAAATCCGGCAATTGACAGAGAGTTCGCTGCGTCCTGTATTTTCAGACTCAAACAATTTTCGGATAAAGAAATTTTTAGCGCACTGGCAGAAATCAATCAGGGAAATCATTTATTGAGTGACATGCCAAGAGCATTGATGAATTGGGATGAGCTGAAATCAATGCAAGCATCTGGTTTGATTGATATAGGTTCACACACATGTAGCCACAAAAGGCTAACCGATCGATTAACGGTCCCCGAATTGGAATACGAAATCAACAACAGTAAAACCATTCTGGAAAATCAATTAGCGCAAAAAATTGACTTGTTTTGTTTCCCTAATGGTGACTACAATCAAACTGCACTGGAGTTGGTGAAAGCAAGCTATAGCGCAGCAGTCACCACACAGAAAGGCATAGTGTCTAATAATAATTTTTCTTTACACGAACTAAAAAGAATCGGTTTGCACGAGCAGGTCAGTAGTACGCCTCGCGAATTTGGCGCAAGGCTCTCGGGTATGATGTAACAGATTCTGGAGGCTGGCATGGATAGACTTATCACGCGCTTATTAGCAATTTCGCCACTTAATGCACTGGCATCAAGTCTTCTGGGTCACTACGTCACTATCTATATGATGCACAGACCCACCCCTGGAAATAAGATATTCAATGGGACCGACCCCAAACTTCTGGAACAGTGTCTTGAGTACGCACAAAAAAATAATTTTTATTTTTCCAGCATCGATGAAATTGTACAGATGGCTGTTAACGGAGAAAAACCTGCAAGACCCACTCTCTGTTTTACTATGGATGATGGTTATCTTGATCAGCTAACTGTATTGACACCTGTATTACTGAAATACAATGCCAAGCCCACACTCTTTGTATTGAGTGATTTCTCCGATAATATCGACTGGCCATGGGATGCAAAAATTATTTATCTCTGCCAAACAACATCCGTACCCACAATAGAATTCACTTACAACGATCAGTTTTTTTCGCTGGATTTCAGCAATCAGGAATCACGTATCATCAGCCGTCGCAAAATAACGGCTTTCGCAAAACATTTATCCGATGAAATCCAAAACCATTTTTTACAGTTTTTGCAAGACAGACTGAAAATATCCTTGCCAGCAACAGCACCAGCAGAATTTGCACCGGCAGATTGGAATAATCTGAGGCATTATCACGCATTGGGATTAAATGTAGGCGCACATGGTAAAACTCACAAAGTATTCAATACCTTAAGTGAAGAAAAAATTAATCTGGAGCTACAGGATTCAAGGGACAAACTGTTTGCACAAATCCCCAGTGCCTCAGACGTATTTTGTTATTCATCCGGTACAAATAAAGATTACTCACCTGAACATTGTTCACTGGTCAGCAATGCCAATTTTATGGCCGCTGTAAGTGCAAAACCTGGAAATACGACCCTGGTTAATATCAAACAAGACTTGTTTAATATCCCGCGTCATAGTTTTCCAGCCAATCTCAATCAATTTATTCGATATTCATCCTGGGTTGAATATCTTCGATCCAAAACAAGCTAACAAGAAAGAGTTCAATGTCTAACGCACAAACAACAGAGCTTTCCGCCCTATTAAAGGCACAAAAAAATAAAAAAGGGGAGATAGCCCGACAATTCAAACAGGTAGAAAAAGGTAGTGATGAACACAAACTACTCTTACAACAAATGCAAGCCATTTCCCTGTTGATTGATGACACTGAAGCCGCTATCAAACAAGCGACTCAAGCCGAAAAACCAGCCGATACTTTTTTTACATCAACAAAAAAAGCATTTGATTATCTGGAACCCGAAAATCATTTCGCTGGTGGTTTTAGCATCAGCCTGGCTGATCGACATCAATTGCAGGATTGGTTTGAATATCTGCAACATCACGCCCACACTCCCTATCATCAAGCACAATGGCAGACATTGATTCAAAAAGAGTTTGACCATGAAAGTGTGATATTGATTGCCTACGATCAAACCCGTGAAATTATCGGCGGTCTTCCGCTGACACTCTTTTCAAGTAAATTATTTGGTCGTTTTGCCGTTTCCATTCCCTATATTAATTACGGCGGCCCCATAAGTGCTTACAAGAATATCTGTAGCGCATTGATCCATCACAGTAAAACGCTGTTAGATCAGTTTAATTTATCCCATATTGAAATTCGCAGTATCCAGGCTGAGCTTTATCCTGTTTATACAGCAAAAAAAGCATCCATGATTTTGCAATTACCCGACACAGATGAAATTCTTGAACAAGAACTGGGTTCAAAGCTACGCGCGCAATACAAAAAGGCGGAAGAATATTCCCCCGAACTCAAGATTGGCAAAATAGAACTACTGGATGATTTTTATCAGGTCTTTGCACGCAATATGCGTGACCTGGGAACACCGGTATATCCCAAAAGTTTTTTCCAGTCGATTTTGAATGAGCCCGCAATCCATTCTACGTTGATCATTGTCAGGAGAAACAACAAACCTGTATCCGCCGCTTTTTTAATTGGCAACAGTAATACACTGGAAATCCCCTGGGCATCCACCATTGCCGAAGCCAATAAACAAAATATGAATATGTGGATGTACCGCAACATTTTAAAATTTGCGATAGAAAATCAATTTGAATTTTTTGATTTTGGCAGATCAACCGTTGATGCAGGCACTTACAAATTCAAAAAACAATGGGGAGCGTTACCCAGACAACACTATTGGTATTACATAATGCCCGAAGGCCAAACACTACCTGAAATAAATCCAAACAACCCCAAATATAAAATATTTATCACACTGTGGAAATTAATGCCTGTCTGGTTAACCAAAATTATCGGCCCAGCTCTAATTAAGAATATTCCTTGAAGTTAGTTTTTCATGAGAGTTTGCACTATAGAGATCTGTTTTTAATCTTCAGACTTTTTTCTAGCTTTGTATAAATGCTCTAGGAGGATTTTATTATCAGGAGCCAAAGCAGATGCTTTTGATAAAATTTCTTCTGCCTGATCGTATTTTTTATTTTTTACCAAAATCCAACCGTAGGTATCCATAACATCAACCGAATCAGGAGCCATCTGATAGGCAGCGGATGCAAGCTCTTCTGCTTTGACAGGATTTGAATCAATATATAGCCAAGCGAGATTATTCATGGCAACCAGATTATTGGAGTTTGATGTCAGCAATTTTTCGTAAGAGATGATAGCCTCGGCGGACTTACCCTGTTCTTGCTGCTGCATAGCTTTTAATAAAAGCGCTTTGGGATTTGCAGAGTCGCGCTGATTCCACTCGTCTATTAATTGGCTTAAAGAAGAATAATCTTTATTGACCTGGTAAATTTCGTAAAGTTTTTCAGCATACAGCTCAAAGGGATCCATTTTCCAAGCTTCTTTAAAAGACGCTAGCGCCTTGGTATGTTGTTGTTCTTTTTCTTCAATCAGCCCTGTCAGGAAATAGTGTATTGCTGATTTTTTATCGGCATCAGGTGCTTGCAATAATGTTTTTATCTGAGCGACTTCTCCATTTTTCAATGCAATTTGCACATAATAATAAAGTGCTGTTCGATCATTGGCATCCAACCCCAGAGATTTAATAAATAGTTTCTGCGCTTCGGCCCATTTTTCTGCTTTAAACAATTGAAACCCATAATTGTTGTAAAGAGTAATAATTTGACGCCTGATTCCAGGATCAAACGTTTTTTGCAACACGAAATCCAATGAAGCTTCGACCTCCAACCATTGTTGATTGCGAGCATTTAATAATGCGGTATAAAAGTGTGGTTGCCATAAAGTTTCATCGGCAGCTTGCAGTTCTTTCAAAAACTCTTTTGCCGATGGAAAAGAGGTTGTTTCCAGCAATCCAAACCACTGGCCATAAACCTGAATTGATTCAGGAGCCAAACGCAAATAATCCTGCAGCATGTTTCTAGCAGAATCCTTTTTGTTTTGTTTGCTATATAGATCCGACAGCAGCAATAAAGAATCCTTTTTTTGCTGGCTTGTCAGGCCGGAATATTGAGCAGTCAACAACTTTTCTGCTGTTGCGTATTGTTGCTGCCTGATCATCCACCAGGACTCAATTAATACCGGCTGATACTCATCAGGGTATTTATTTTTTAATTCCTCAATTGCAGCCAGCACTGCTTTTTGATCTTGATTATGCGCCAACTGATTAAAATACGTTTGCTGGATTAAACCGTCTAACGGAGCATTTTTAAATGCTGTTTCCAACTGTGCCAATCCCTGCATTTTTTCACCAAGGCGATAATGTCGCTCAGCTAAAGCCAATCTCAACCGTTGCTGTGAAGGTTCCATGGCAATACTTTTTTCCAAAGCCATAGCACCATTTTTATCTTCAGGATTTTGCTGCAATAGCGTTAAACCATAAGTTGCCAATAACTGTGCATTGGTGGGCTGTGCATTTACTGCTGACTTTAATAACTCGATCGCTTCCGAAATTTTATTATTACGGGCTTTCAGCAAACTACTTGCCTGAATGAGACCCGGTGTTGCTGTTTCCGGATCAATCACATTGGAAAAAAACTCTTCTGCTTCCTGATCTCGACCTTGCTGAAATGCAATCACCCCCAACAAAGTAGTCACATTCGAATTATTTGGATAATTGCGATGCAATTCTGTCAATATTATTTTTGACTTTTCAATTTCTCCTTCCGCATAAAACGTAACGGCCTCATCAAAACGAGTTTTCATTGCATCCAACTGGGGGTTGGCAGCAGACAAAATCGTTTGATAGGTGTATGCCTCTCCCGACCGGCCTTGTTGCACGAGAATTTGCACCAATCGACTTAATATATTGGCTTTTTCTACTGTGAGTGTGTCTGCATTCAAACTGGAAGAAAGTGCAGTGGTAAGCGATTTTTCAGCATCATCCAATCTGGATTGGTGTACATAGACATCAGCCAAATTTACCAGTGATTCCAGATACAACACTGACGAGGAAGGGACTGACAAAAAGTGTTTTTCTGCATTGGGCCAGTCTGCATTTAATTGCGCAAATTTGGCCTGGGCAAAAGAAGTGTAGCCGTCATCATTGGAAACAGCCTCCATTTTACGAATTTCCATTTCATACTCAGGCGTTTCACCCAGGTGTAAATGGCATTGAGCTTTTAATAATCTGAATGCCTGATCCTGTTCCAAACTCGATGTGGTCAAAGTATCCAAAGCTGAGCGATATTTTTTTCGCTGAAAATAAGCATAAGCCAGTTCATAACTGAGCTCCGGCATCAAGGCGATTTTATTGCCGATTAATTTTTCCACCTCAGAATAATAACCGATTCGATTATAAATACGGGCAATCTGCAAATATCCCCGGGCAGCATCGGGAGACATCTGGATCACGTTTTTTGCTTGAATCAACGCCGCCCGCAACTGCCCCTGGTTAAAAAGTTGTTCCGCTGATTTTAGATATTGAACTGATTGATTCTCTTTATTCTGTTTGCTATCGCAAGATGAAAGCACGAAACAAAATAAACCCGCCAAAATTAAGAAAGTTGTTTTAATCACGATGATTACTCGAAATGATAGGCCAGCGCCAAACCTGTGAAATTTTCAGTGTAATCCTGCACTTCGGAATCAGATGAACGATCTTCTTTTTCTGTAAAAATTTCAAGACTGATATTACGCAAAAAGCTATATTGAAATGACAAACGTGTTATTGACTGGCGATACTGTTCTGTTAACTGCCCCAACACCGGCTCCTGATCAGAAACACTATGCATTATTAATGTTTGCGCCTGAGGTGAAAACGTATATCTGAAGTTAATAGTTGCCGTTTTTTGAGTGGACTCGGAATCAGAATCGAAATACACATCTTTTGTATTGGCAAATCCCAAAGCCAAGTCACAACGTGCGCATAGATTACTTGTATTCCAATCAACACCACCGGTGATCCGTTTAATAATTCCAACATCTGTTATGGCTGCATCAACAATCGGAACATCGGCAATAACAAAATCCAAACCTTGCCCAAGTGAACTATCTGTTATTGATTGATCCAGATAAACACGAAAATTATTGGCGCCGGATTTATAATTCACGGAAGCCTCGTAGTGAGGAACGGAATGATCCTCACCAATTTCCGGTTGCGTACTATCTCGCCCTGCACCTATAGAATAAGACAACTGCCGTAAATTAACTTGATAAACTGCTGCCGTGGAAATCAGCTTGTAATTCGCAGAAGGGAAAAATAAGAATTCCGACTCTGTTTTTTTTACACGTAAATTTACAGTATCTACCGCTGAAAAGTCGTGACTATAATCCAATCCATAAGTATTTCGATCAGCATCACGGATTTCCGATTCCAGATAACGAGTACGGGAAAAATCAGCCGAAAATATCAGCTCATCGCTTCCGCTCATTTGAAAACGTGCGCTGGGCATAGCGGACACTATCTCCCTTTCTTCCTGGTTCGCAGTGGTAGGCGCTGCTGCTATATCTTGTAATAATGTTCTGCGGGAATGGCGCAAATCCAGATTGAGAATACTGGTGGCATTACCCAACTTAACGGCCGAATCACCCTGCAAATAACTTTCGTCTTGTTGTGAATTATCAGAGAAAGTTTCCCGGGTCGCTGCATATTGCACATTGGCATTCAGCCATTCTGTAAGCCACTCACCTTCTATAGCAGCTGCGTAGCGATTTTGTTGCTCGCTAATTTCATTTCCGGATGTTTTTAATGCATTGTCAGACTCGCCAACAGCGGCTGAAAGATCTACCGAAAAATTCTTGGCGTACCCCAGAGATGGCAAGAAAAAAAACAGCGTTGTTAATTTTATTGTTGATCGCATAAAATTTCCTGACTTATCAAAGCCTAACTTGCAAATACCAACCCTGCGAATTTTTCTTTTCCAACTGCATCAACAGCCGCCAGTACTTCATCAGTCACTGCTTTTCCAAATGGAACCACCAACAAGGTGTAATCACAAAACTTGGATAAAATCCTGGCTTCTGTCGATTGCTGCACTGAAGGTGCATCCAGTACAATAAACCTGTCAGGATAACGGGATTTGATTTCACTGATAAACGCTTGCATTTTTTTGGAGTTAAAAATTTCTGCCGCAGATTCACTACCCTGCCCTGAAGGAATTATGCGTAAACGCTCAACACCCGAGGGGTAAATAATATCTTCCAGTGGAACCGAATTTTCTGAAAGGTATTGGGTTAATCCATGATGAATATCACCCAGAACATATTTTTCTATGTCTGATTCATAAGGATTACAATCGACATATAAAGCTGTCTTGTAATGATCCAACGCGAATGTGGCCGCCAGATTAAACGAAAATGCACTGGAAGATCCTGTACTTGCGACCGAAGTCACCAACACCACCATATTATCGGTTTTGCTTTTTTGTAACAGACGAATTCTGACTTCACGAAAAGCATTCAATAAACTACGCTGGCGCATACCTGCAAAAATAATTTTCTTATCGTAAAGCTCCTCATGCGACCACAATGCGGGCGAAGGAATATTTTTAATTTGTTCGTGCTTTTTGTGTTCCATTACAGCCTCTTTGACCAGTTGATCTGACGATTCAACCAAGTCATTAAATTCGTCAACCAACGACATTAGTTTCTTTTTGTCTCTGGGTTCTTTTTTCATGATACGACCCCGGGTTAACTATTGGTGATCTGCCAAAAGGCAGCAGAAGCAACGTAAACTGTCATACCAAAACAGGCCACAGCCAAAAGCATTAATGCATCCTTACGCAATAATCGTTGCACTATGGGCGAGTCATAATGAGGAATTACGCCAATCATATTCACATCATCCGGTAATTGTTTTTGCAAAATTCTTGCAGATCGCAAATGTGGATCAACCATAATGTAAGCGATTAACAAACCTATAGGGGCAAGGAATGCAAATATAGGCCCCAGAATTACAAAATGAATAAAACGCAAACCTGCAGGGCGCAACGGAAATGAAGGTGACTCTTGCACACGGTAAGTAATGCCCTGGCCTTCCTGATCCAGTGTCATGGACAAACGGGCAGCTTCTTTCTTCTGCAACATTTCATCATACACTTTTCGAGTGACATCATTATCACGTGTCAATTCAGATAACTTTGCCTGCCTCGCAGCAATCCGCTCCTGCCTTTCCAATTCTTCCGACTGAAGATTCAGCAATGATTGCATGCGACGTTTCTGAGTACGCATTTCCACATCAGCTTCTGACAATTGTTTACGCAACTCTTCATAAAGCGGGTTTTGAAGTTTTTCACCACTGCCAAACACCGCACCCGATTCCTGCATTTTTTCTATAGACAGATCCACTTCAGCAATTTGGGATTTCAGCGAAATAATATCGGGGTAGCTGTCCTGATAGCTCAATTGCAACTGTTCCAGTTGCGATACCAGGGTTTGTCGTTTTTGTCGCAGCTCATCGGCTTGGCCTTTTGCCTGCAGATACTGACCTTCACTACCCAACTGTTGGGTAATGGTATTAATGCGAGCCTGAGTTTCTTCCAGATTAATTTTCAGTGTTTCAATATCCTGACGTAAACTTGCCAGACGGGAATTCACTTGTTCTTCTGTACCATCTGTATTTTGCGCCTTAAACTCCTTCAGTTTATCTTCCGCACTTTCCAATCGTTTTTTATAGGTTTGCACCTGGTTATCAATGAAGGTATAAGCGCTCATACTTTCATCGCGTTTTTTGCGCGCAGCATTTTCAATAAACTCTGCTACTATCGCATTCAGCACTTCAAATGAAACATCAGGATTATTTGCTGTAAAAGACAAGCGAAAATAATTGTTATTTCGCTCCCTTTCAATGCGAATACGCCCACGAATAAAATCCACTACCCGCAACTGTTCGGTTTCTGTCATTTCTTCTTTGATTAACCCGGAACGCAAACCTACTGACAGCATAATGGGTTTGGTATAAATAATTTCACTGGCTTTCTCAGATCTATCAATCTGTGTGACGACAGCATTATCTTTTAACAAAGGGCCAATAATGTTGGTGTCATCTGCATATAAAACTGCACTGGTGGTGTAGTTTTTTGGCCAGGTAAACCCTATCGCTAAAAAGATAAATGCAATAACAAGAAAAGCTGCAACAACAAAAAACCGGAATCGAATCAATTCCGCTTTAAATGCATCAAACAGCTCTCGAAGATAGACTTTGTCCATGGACTCTCTCTGTTAATTAACTCAATACTGCGATTAAAAACGTCTTTCAGGCACACTGACAATGTCAGACGGCTGCAAGGTGTAGTTGGTATCAACGTCACCATCATTAATCAAATCATCCAGTTTTATGGGGTATGCTCTGGTGGCGCCATCAATTTTTCGATACAGGGTTGCTCTATTTCCTGAAGCAAAATCATTTAATCCACCAGCAAGCAAAATCAAATCCAGTACTGTCATACCATCACGATAGGCAATCGATTGCGGATTTTTAACAGCACCGGTAACACGCACACGCCGCAAAAAATCCGAACTGCTGGGATTGGCTACTATTACAGTAACTTGCGGATTTTTTACGTAATTGGACAAACGTTTGCTGATCACTTGTGCCAACTCGGTACTGGTCATATCCGCTGCCGGAATATCCCCTACCAATGGCATGGAAATTTTTCCATCCGGACGTACCCGTAATTTCATGCTCAGTTCCGGATTGCGCCAGACATTGACATCCAGATCATCATCAACACCAATCCGGTAATCGCTGATAGTAACTGCTGATTCAACAATCGGCGGCATTTTTTCCTTTTTAGCACCGGAGCAACCGATACACCCCAATGCCAGTATCCCCGCCAATAAAGATAAAACAATTTTCATAGCTCGCTCCGTTTTTTAATGTACGCCTTTGCCTAAAAGAATAATTTCTACCGTCTGGATCATGATTAATACATCCATCATGAAACTGTGATTTTTGGTGTAATAAAGATCGTATTGCAGTTTATTTTTTGCATCTTCAACCGATGCACCGTAAGGGTATTTTAATTGTGCCCAACCCATTAATCCCGGCTTTACTTTATGACGCATGTCGTAATAGGGGATTTGTTCACAAAGACTTTTCACAAATTCAGGACGCTCGGGTCGAGGCCCCACAAAACTCATCTGCCCCACCAACACATTATAAATTTGCGGTAATTCGTCCAGCCGTGTGTTGCGAATAAATGCACCTACGCGTGTTATGCGATTGTCATTTTTTTGCGCCCACACAGCACCATTTTTTTCCGCGTCCTGGCGCATACTGCGAAACTTATAAATACGGAATGTTTTCCCGTGCAATCCCACTCTGACCTGATGGTAAAGCGCAGGTCCCTTGCTCTCGAGCTTGACGGCTATGGCTGTCAGCAACATAAAAGGCCATAACAACAATAAAAACGAGCTGGCAAGAACAATATCAAACAAACGCTTGGCAATAAGTGAACTGCGTGAAAAATTGAAACCATCGGAATACAACATCCATCCCGGCTGCAACAGGCTTACATCAATAATCCCCATTTCACGCTCGTAAAAACTCTGGGCATAAACCGAGGGAACTCCCATTAACTTGCAATCCAGAAATTGGCTTAAGGGAAATGCATCACCTGACAGACGACGACGTTCATCCGGAGTAATTACAATTTCTGAAATCTGATTTTCTCTGACAAGTTTGACCCAATCTTCAGGCTCGGGAATCACAGGAACTTCCGTTACCTGCACGACTTCCTGGGCACTGGGTACACAAGCATAAATATCAATCGCCAAGCTGCCTGAATTCGGCATAAGTTCCTGCAGAAGCTTTTTTGCTTTTGCTCCTGCACCATAAAAAATAACCCTACGCCGAACCTGTTTGGCATCGACCATTCGGATAAATATGAAACGTACAATTGAAATGATTAAGGTTGCACTTAATATGGCCCAAAAAATTAATGTCTGGCCAAAAAATGCCTCCAACGTAATTAAATCAATCAAAAATAATGCCGCACTGGAAAGCAGAAAGAAACTAACCAGAGTGCGCAATAACATGTTGACCATGCCTTCGCGCACCAGCGATGAATAAACCCCCATGGCCAAACTGCTAAAAGTCAAAACCGATACGAAAATAAAGTAAGAAACCGGCGCGAGGAAATCGGAAAATTCTACTCTGGGGTTGAAGTGCTCCACAATTGCAAAAGCCAATCTGAGGGAAATAACCAAACTGATCGCTTCTGCAATTGCCAGATATAAATAGGGAAGATGCACGTAGTGTTTATTAACGCGAATATAAGACAAACCCGACTCCTAAGGATTAACCATGATGTTCTGACAAAAAGACAAATTTCCTTGTACCAAGGCCGGGCGATTATAACCGGTTTCACAACAAATACCTGTGATAAAACAAACGGATGTAAAGTCGAAATTCATCATTAACTTGTGGTACCTTTGCCAACTTTGGAAACGCTCACTAACAGGAATTCTTTATGTTCCCAACAAATCCCAGATTATGCATTATCGGCCTAGGTTACGTCGGCCTGCCACTGGCAGTCGAGTTTGGAAAAAAAATCGACACCATTGGTTTTGATATTAACTTGCAACGGGTTGATGCTCTTCGACAAGGTATAGACGCTACACTTGAACTTTCCCCGGAAGAACTTAAAGAGCCAAAATCCCTGACGTTTTCCACACAGGAAGCCGATATCAAGGGCTGCGACATCTACATAGTCACAGTTCCTACCCCCATCAATAACAGCCATCAACCTGATTTGACACCACTCGAAAAAGCTTCTGCGCTTTTGGGTCGCGTCATCAAAAAGAACTCTATCGTCATTTATGAGTCGACGGTTTATCCGGGGTGCACCGAAGAAGTCTGCATTCCGATCATAGAGCAAGTTTCAGGCCTAAAATTCAATCAGGATTTTTTTGCCGGTTACAGCCCCGAAAGAATTAACCCGGGCGACAAGCAACGCCGCGTGCATAACATCATCAAAATTACTTCAGGATCAACACCGGAAGTTGCCGGGTATGTTGATGAGCTGTATCGAAAAATCGTGGTGGTCGGCACCCATAAAGCGAGCAGCATTAAAGTGGCCGAAGCTGCCAAGGTGATTGAAAACACCCAACGCGATTTGAATATTGCACTGGTTAATGAATTGGCACTGATTTTTCACCGTATTGGAATAGACACGCTGGAAGTGCTGGAAGCCGCCGGAACCAAATGGAATTTCCTGCCATTTCGTCCGGGCCTGGTGGGCGGCCACTGTATTAGCGTTGACCCTTACTATCTGACCCACAAAGCACAACAAGTGGGCTACTACCCGGAAGTCATTCTTTCCGGTCGCCGGGTTAACAATGCCATGGGTGCGTTTGTTGCAGATTCGGTTGTGAAGATGATGACCAAGCGCAAATCGCAAGTGGTAGATGCTCGTGTGTTAATTATGGGATTAACCTTTAAAGAAAATTGCCCCGACCTGCGTAACACGGGTGTGATCGATATTATCGAAGAAATGAAAACCTATAACACGCTGGTGGATATTTATGATCCCTGGGCAGATCCAGCTGAGGCCCATCATGAATACGGATTGGATTTAATTAATTCCCCCGAAAAAAATACATACGATGCCATCATCATTTGTGTTGCCCACAATCAATTTAAAGAAATGGGTGCAGAAGGTATTCGCGCATTAGGGAAAACCAATCATGTGTTATTTGATGTTAAACATGTACTCCCCAAATCAGCTGTAGATGCAAGGCTCTAATATGCAAACAGCCAAAGCGACCAGTCCATCTCGAAAAAAAATCACTCATGCAATGACCATCGACGTGGAAGATTACTTCCACGTCGCCGCATTCAATAAAGTGATTGACCCATCCACCTGGGAAAAATGGCCTTGTCGTGTTGAGCAAAACACCAATACACTACTGGCGTTATTTGATCGCAACAAAATTAAAATTACGTTTTTTATTTTAGGTTGGGTTGCCGAGCGTTATCCGGAATTAATTAAACGCATTCACCAGCAAGGTCATGAAATCGCATCGCACGGATACAGCCATCAACTTATTTACAAACAGGACCCCAAAATATTTCGTGAAGAAACTGAAAAATCCAAACAAATTCTGGAAGATTTAATTCAGCAGCCGATTACCGGTTATCGCGCGGCCAGTTATTCGATTACTCGCAATTCTCTTTGGGCACTCGACATATTGGCGGAATTGGGATTCACCTGGGACTCCAGTATTTTCCCTACACGCCACGACAATTATGGAATTCCCGGCAGCCCTGAAGAGCCCTATAAAATTGGTACACATACTGGAAAAACGCTCACTGAATTTCCACTCACTACCGCAAAAATTCTCGGCCAATCTGTACCCGCTGCCGGTGGTGGATATTTTCGGCAATATCCTTATTTTTTATCACGCTGGTTATTCGAAACCGCCAGTCTGAATCAAACCAAACCGCAAATTTTTTATTTACACCCCTGGGAAATCGACCCCGACCAACCCCGCGTCCCCAACGCCAGCTGGTTCAGCAATTTCCGCCACTACACCAATTTGCATCGCTGCCTGCCACGCCTTGAACGAATGATTGCCGATTTTAAATTCGGAACCATTAGTGAAAGTTTAGGCAGCGTTGAAATTCAAAAGACGATTCATATTGATGATCTGGGGAAGATTTAAAGGTCTTTCACCTTCACAAGGGGGACAGATTGTACTTCGATCAACATAAGCAGGGAGTAAAGTCCCTTCCCCTTGCGAAGGGGGAGGTTAGGAGGGGGTGACCTCGCCGGAGGTCTTGTCATTTTTATAATAAATACCAATTAAAAACTCTGCCTGATCATTTAATTGGCTGGACAAAATTAAATCCTTTTTCTGCTGATTCAATTTCCACGCAAACGGCGTCATCTCCAATAAAGATTGCATCTGATCTGAATCATTCAGCTCAATCGCAAATTTGATACTGGTTTCTTCTTTTAAAACAAAACCCTCTATTTCAGGCAGTGGCTGCAATGGGCGAACTTCAGAATAAATTTTCTTACGCAAGTTAATAAGATGCTGTTCACCCGGAATAACAACCAACAATTTTCCATCGGGTTTTAAAACTCGTTGTAATTCAGTGTCTTTACTAGGCGCCAATATGCGAAGAATTGTATCGATGGATTGATCTTGTAATGGCAGATCAAAATTGGAAGCGACGACGTGTGTAATGTTGGGCAATTTTTTGGCTGCTTTTGCAGCCATAGTAATTCCCGCTTTGGCGATATCAACTCCATAAATTTCTGTATCAGGCAAATGAGCGGCTAATGCGTGAGTGAAATATCCTTCGCCGCAGCCTAGATCCAACACAGACCTGGATGATGAATTCATTAAGGATAAAATTTTTGATTTAAGCAGATCAAAAAAACCTGCCTGTAAAAATTCACGCCTTGCTTTTAATTGTTCTTTGGCGTCGCCAGGTGTTAAAGAGTTTTTATTTTGTACCGGCAGTAAATTGAAATAACCTTCTTTCGATCGATCAAATTGATGTCGATTACTACAGACCAAACCTTGGGAATTTTCCTGAAAAGTAGAATAGCAAATCGGGCAGCGAAGCAATCGCATTTATTGTTGACCCATAATACGTTTTCGCCAGGGCGTTTCAACTTTGTGATAAAGCCAGGAAGAAATAATTAAAACCAATAGCGTCGATAACGCAATCACCAGAATTTCTTGCCATAGATTGAGCGAATCCGCCAAAGGTTTGCCCGTTACATAAAGTGCTGACATACGCAACACATCCAACAACAACCAGTGGCTCATATAAATACTGAAAGAAATTTTTCCAAGATAAACCAAAGGGGTGAAATGCAGTAAATGATTTTCAGCCACAGGAATTCGGGCTGCGCAAAATACCAGCCACACAAATGCAGGAATTTGGATAACCCCCGGAATTGGAAGCGCGAGCAATATAAAATTCAACCCCAACACCGGAAAAACCCATTTCTTGTTTGCAATAAACTGCCATTTATTTTCTGCAAAGGCGCGATACACCATGATACCTAACATAGCTTCACCAGCGCAGCGAATTAACATAGGCCAGCCTGCATAGTCATATCCCAAACTACCGAAACGATATTCAATAATTGCCAAACTCGCCATAATCAAAATGGCAATTACACATAAAGACCGCCATGACAATCGCAAACACCGATAAATTAACCAAGGCACAATTAAATAAGTGAGAAATTCAGCACTAATCGACCAAGCCGGTTGATTCCAATAAGCGCTCCAATGGAAAGTTTGCAGCAATAAAATATTGGTCGCCAATGCAGGTAAATTATGTTCGCCAGTGAAAGGCTTAGGTAAAAATTCAGCACCGGGTTGATGATTGTTGATTAGAATTAATTGAATAATTTCCGACAACACAAATAAAATCAACATCACAAAATGTAGCGGATAAATTCGGGCAAATCGGGCGCGCATAAAATGCTTGTAATCTGATGCAACTGGTCGGCTCACAAACTCCTGTTGATACACATAAGCCAACACGAATCCACTCAGGATAAAAAACAAATCCACCCAAAGGTATGATTTAAATAAAATCCACGAAGGAATGATATGCCCGACCTCACCCATCAAAACAAATACAAAGTGATGCCATAAAACAAACAGGGCTGCGATACCGCGCAAAGAAGTTAAAGCTTTTAATTCAGGGCGATTATTTTTTTGCATCAGTTTATTATTTTTCAATATTGGCACAATCCAGTCCCTCCCTATGAAAAAGGGAGGTTAGGAGGGATTTAGAGATTTCAGATTTGACTACCATTTTAAATCCCCCCTAGCCCCCCTTTTTCAAAGTGGGGGACAGATTGCACCTTGAAACAATATTGAGTTTAATTTTTAAGTTAATCTCTTAACCCAATCTGCCATAGACGATACTACCAAAGCTTGATCATCCGGCTCAGCCAAAATATGTGAAGCCTGGGTCAAATATATCAGCTGATGATTATCACCAAATTTCACCGAGCTAAAACAATCGCGGAATTGACCTTCATAATTGTAATGATCACTTCGGCAAAAAACGCTGAAAAGCTTTAATCCCCGCTGCGCCAACTTTTGCAAACCCGCCGTCACTTCTGCTTGTGGCGGGAAATTTCCAAAATTAGGCACCTCAAAAAACTTTGATTCGATACCGGATTTTTCTGCACCCGATATATTTTTCTTTAGCCCTAATAACCGCTTGGCCACACTCGCCCAACGTGCCAATGAAAAAATACGTGGAAGATAATGATGTAAATAGCTTTTCCAGCTCATATAACAGTAACCGTCAATTTGTGCTATGCCGATGATACGATCATCTTTTATTGCGGTGCGATAGGACGCATAAGCACCCGAGCACAAACCATAAAGAATAAATTGTTTGATACCTTTTTCTTTTGCCAGATACTCCATCACTTCCTTGACTTCATCGACAGCAATTTCGGCAGCTGTCAATGTGCTGCGGCGCGCATCGCTATCGCCAATACCGGAAAAATCAAATCGAACACAAATCACGCCGGCTTTTTCCGCAATTGCGCGCGCCAAGGTGACCGATAATCGACAAGACCCTACACGATGTATTACACCGGAATTTAATAAAAGCACAGCCACTGAAGGATTACGCAATTCATTCGCTTCAGGTTGGGTCATAATTCCCAGCAAAGGATTTTGCTGTCCAATTTGCACTACGCGTTCGCGCATGTTTTCCTCATCTTTTCATGAATGAATACCTGCCTGCGCAGGTATGACAAAGTTTCAGCGATTTGATGTAAAGTAATTTTCTATAGCGTCAACAATTGTTTGTGGCCATAAAATACCACCCACATGATCAACATAATTCCAGTCATGCGGTGCAGGTGCCAATTGATAATGAAAGCGCGGCAACATTTTGTAAGCTTGTTGCAACCTTTCAAAACCGGGATTTTCATGCGAAACAATTTCAGCAGCAAACAATCTTTCCAGACCTTGTACTGAAGTTAAATCCAGTGATGACAAGCTATCTTTAAATGTTATTGGCATGGAGAAGCCGTTGAAATGCAAAGTGCCATCATTAGCAATAAAACGTGAACGCGATTCTTTTATTAAAATTTCCGCCGCTATTTCATCAATATACGCCTGACCGGACACTATGGGGTCCCACAATACCAGCTTGTTAACTGATTTGTTTTTTGCAGCAACTTCAGTTGCTAAAAGTGCCCCCAAACGCAAACCCAACAAAGAAATTTTTTGTACCGCCGCAATATCCATTAATTCCTGGATTGCATATTCGATATCTTGCATCCAATCTTTCGCTGTTACGCCTTGTAATGTACCGGCAGAATCGCCGGTACCACGATAATCAAAACGCAATACAGAAAATCCTTTTGCTGCCAGATTAATTGCCAAGCGCCGAAACGAACGATGCGCACGCATATATTCCTGACCAAACGGATTACACAAGACTATACCTTCGCGTCGTGATGTGCCTTGTGGCGCATGGTAGGCACCGAATAATTGTGTGGCAGATGGGCCGAAAAAAAACGCTTCCAATTTAACTCCAAAAACTCTATTTAAAATTAGTTTCCGCTTGAACTCGAATCTTTCAAGCCTATCCTCTTGTTCCTTCAGAACTTCAATCTACCCCTCTCCCTTGATGGGACGACTGCACGGATGCAGAAGGTAGGGTAATGCAGGAGCAATTACCGAGAGGGATGGGGAGAGGGTGTTTTGTTTTACTTCTTCCCAAACAGCTTCGATAAAAACCCTTTCTCATTTTTACTTTCAGTTTTGGTTTCAATTTTTTCTTCCGAAACGGATGCTGTTTTCGCAGAAGAATTACCTTTTACCAAATCAATCTTCGCCGCCAACTGTTCCAGCGTATTCACCCACATATCTTGCGGATTAAATCTCACACCCAAACGCGCTTCCATTTCCAGAATCACCTCAAGTGCTAATAATGAATGACCACCAATATCAAAAAACTGGCTATCAACACTGACCTGGTCACGCTTCAATGCAAATTGCCATATATCAACCAACACTTTTTCGGTTGCACTGGAGGCAGCAATATATTCATGACCCATTTTCACTTCGGATACAGGTTGCGCTAATAATTTGCGATTAATCTTTCCGGATGCCAAACGCGGTAATTCAGACAAAGTGGTAAATTGTTGCGGCATCATGTAATCAGGCAATACCTGACGCAAATGCCGGCGCAATTCAGATGCTGTTGGTTCTTCACCCGTTTCATAAACAACAAATGCATGCAATCGATGATCAGTTGCACTGAAATCCTGTAACACCACTACAGCATCTTTAATTGCCGGATGTGTGCGCAATTGCGTTTCGATTTCTTCCAACTCAATTCGGAAGCCGCGCAATTTAATTTGATTATCAACACGACCGGCAAACTCAACTTGCCCATGACGATTCCATCGTGCCAAATCGCCAGTGCGATACAGTTTTTGGCCTTCGCGATTATGTGTAAATCTTGCCTGTGTTTGCGTTTCATCGCCCAAATATCCACGCGCCAACCCGGAGCCACCAATCCACAATTCACCATAGGCTCCTATCGGCAATGGACGACCCGTATCATCCAGTACATGTAATTGGGTATTAGCTAAAGGACGCCCAAGAAACACTGAAGGCAATTCATGATTTGCCGGAGGCATCACCTGATAAGCGCTGGTCCAAACTGTAGCTTCTGTCGGGCCATACAGATTCCACAACTCAATTTTTTGATCTAACAAATCTTTCGCCAAATCGCGGGATAATTTTTCACCACCGCAAAATGCACGGAAATTTTCCGGAGCCTTCCAGCCGGAACTTAACAACAATCGCCAGGTAGCCGGTGTCGCTTGCAATAAATTAATTGATTCATTTTCCAGTAAATCACGCAAAGCCAAATCATCTTGCGCTTGCCAATCTTCTGCAATCACCAAACTTGCGCCGGAAATCAATGGCAAGAAAATTTCCAATAAAGAAATATCAAAAGCCAATGTGGTAATTGCCAATAAACGATCAGAGTTTTTAACGCCTGGATTAATCGCAATTGCATTCAAAAAATTATGCAATGCACCGTGAGTAATTTCCACGCCTTTGGGTTGACCAGTTGATCCTGAAGTGAAAATCACATAGGCCAATTGATCTTTATCCAAATGAGTAGTGACCTTGGCATCACTGACTGAATCCAGATTTTGTTTGAGTGATTCAACACTGATTAATTTACTACTGTAGTCACCTAACAAATCATTAAATGATTCATGTGCAATGACCGATGTGGCATTTGCACGCGATAAAATTTGTTGTACCCGATCAACCGGATAGGATGCATCCAGAGGTACATACGCGGCACCCAGTTTCCACATTGCCAAAATTATTGCAGGTAAATCACAAGTGCGCTCCAGCAACAAACCGACAGACTGATTTGCAGTCACACCCTGTTGTTGTAATTGACGCGCGAAACGATTACTGAGGGAGTCAAGTTGCGAATAAGAATATTCGCCGCCCTTACCTTTTACAGCAGTTTGATTGGCATATTGCGCAACTGCGTTCGCCCAGTTACCTAACACTGCATTTTGATACATAAATTCTTGTGCAGTGTTATTCCACTCTGTTAAAAGTTTTTGTTCATCCAGATTTGCTGCTGTTAATTCAGCCAGAGTAATGTCCGGCTTTTCGGAAACCAGTTTTGCACTGGTGACCAAGGCTTTTCCAAACCCTTCCACACTGGCCTTATCAAATAATTCCACAGGAAATTCCATTCCGCCTTCCATACCTTTCACCTGACGCTTCACCCAAACATCCAAATCAGTCTGTACTCCCATGCGTTCAATATCCACTTGCGTACGCAAAATACCATCCATTTGATCCGCGCGATTACGCACATCCTGATAACTGAATAAGGTTTGCACTAAAGGTGGACGCGCCGCATCACGTGGTGGATTTAATGTATGAACCAGGGTTTCAAATTGTGTATCCTGATTATCCATTGCATCCAGCAAGGTTTTTTTCACATCCTGTAAAAATAAATTAAAACTGCGTTGCGGTTTGATACGGAAACGGCAGACCAATCGATTGATAAAGGGGCCCATCAATCCACTGATTTCCATTTGGTTGCGCGCCGAAACCGGCACACTCACCAGAATATCGTCTTGACGCGAATAACGATGCAACATCAGCGCATACAAACCAATAATCACCATAAATAAAGTGGCACCCTGACGACTGCCCAAATCTTCCATGGATTGCAACAATTCCTCTTCAAAGAAAAAGTTAATACCTTCTGCACGATGCGCTTGATGTGCGGGGCGCTCTTTGTCCAATGGCATTTCCAACACGGGCAATTCGCCACTGAGCTGTTGCGTCCAGTAAGCTAATTGTTTTTTAACTGCATCGCTCTCCAACCAGCCACGTTGCCACAATGCATAATCAGGATACTGCACTGGCAAGGTTGGTAATGGATTAGGCAAACCTTGAGCATAGGCGTTATACAAGCTACAAATTTCTTTCAGGAAAATATCGAAAGACCAACCATCAAACACCAAATGGTGAATCAATAAAAAGATAACGTGATCGTCCTGCCCCAATTGAATTAAACGCGCAGTGAAAAGTGGGCCTTTGGCGGTATCAAAAGGTTTTGCAGCTTCGTGACGCAAAACATTTTTTAATTCTTCAAGATTACCCACACCATATTGAGAAAGTGGTTGTGGTTGCAAATTCAACTCTAATGATGGACGCAGATCCAACACCAGCTTACCTGCATCGGTGCGAAAACCTGCGCGCAAAATTTCATGACGTTGTTCAATGGTTTCAAATGCGCGTTGCAATGCGTCTATATTTAATTTACCGCGCAAACGGAATGAGGCTGGTAAATTGTAAGCGAATGAATCGGGTTCGATTTGTTCGAGATACCAAACGCGCTGTTGTTGAGTAGATGCAATAGCCGTGTCGCCCGGTGCACGCGGCAGCATTTTAGTTTGTAATTGGCCGCCCTGTATTTCCAATTGTATAACTGTAGCCAATTGGCGAATGGTAGGTGCCTCGAATAGTTTACGAAGACCAATATTGATACTGAACATGTGTTTGATACGTGCAAACATCTGTGTACCGAGCAGCGAGTGCCCGCCCAACTCAAAAAAGTCGTTAGTCACGCCGACTTTTTCCATCCCCAGGATGTCACACCAAAGTTCAACCAACTGTTCTTCGATAGGATTTTCGGCAAGCACCATTTTACTATGCTCAATCTCGCCGACATCAGGTGCAGGTAATGCCTTTCGATCGACCTTGCCGCTGGACGTTAGCGCCAGCTCTGCCATCGTCACGAAATGCTGTGGGACCATGTAGTCAGGTAAATAAGCACGCACATGATCGCGCAGCTTGCTCGACTCCGGAGCGGTTCCATCACTAGTCACCAGATAGGCGACAAGACGCTGATCATTTTTGCGATCTTCACGCGCAAGTACAACAGATTGCCGCACGCCAGAATATTGGTTCAGGACAGCTTCAATTTCCCCCAGTTCAATACGGAGACCACGAACTTTTACCTGGAAATCATTACGACCAATGTATTCAATAACGCCGTCATCACGCATACGCACCAAATCACCCGTGCGGTAAACACGGCCTGGCTTGTCGTTGACAAAAGGATCTTTGATAAAGCGTTGCTCGGTTAGATCCGGGCGATTAAGATAACCGCGCCCTACCTGCTGGCCACCGATTAACAACTCCCCGGGAACGCCCGGAGGTTGTAATTTCATAGCATCATTAACAACATATAAGCGCGTGTTACTGACCGCCAACCCGATAGGTACTGTTGATGGCGAATCACCATTACATAGCCAGCTGGTTACATCTACTGCAGCCTCAGTCGGACCGTACAGGTTCCAATATTCCACATTAGGAAAAGCTGACAAAAAATTGGTTTCCAAATCTTTCGTGACTGCTTCGCCGCTAGACAACACTCGTTTTAAGCTCGGGCATTTGGCTGCATTGGCATCCTGCAGAAACAGATACAACATAGACGGCACAAAATGCGCGTGAGTAATTTGATAATCATTAATCAACTCGATTAAGTAACCCACTTCTTTATGGCCACCGGGTTTTGCCATAATTAATTGACTTCCAGACATCAAGGGCAGGAAAAACTCCCACACGGACACATCGAAGGTATACGGGGTTTTCTGCACAACTTTGTCAGAAGTCTGCAATTTATAAACTTCATCCATCCACAATAAATGGGTGCAGATCGCCTCATGTTCGATCATCACGCCTTTGGGTTTACCCGTAGAACCCGAGGTGTAAATCACATACGCCAGCTGAGCTGAATTGATTGTCAATGATGGACGAGTTGGCGGCTGCAGCGTCAAGATTTTCTGGGCCTCATCGATCGCCAAAACATCTACGCTCGATGGAAATTTATCGACAAAAGAAGCTTGAGTGAGCACTATTTTGGCTTTCGCTTCTTCCAGAATATATTTAATGCGTTCTTGCGGATGCTCAAAGTCCAAAGGTAAATAGGCGCCGCCTGCCTTTAGAATCGCACATAGTGCTACCACCATGTCCAGCGAGCGCTCCATCATTAAAGGAACCAGGCTTTCTGCACCCACACCTTGTGAGATCAGATAGTGTGCGAGTCGGTTTGCCTGCTCATCCAATTGCGCATAAGTAAGGCTTTTGTCTCCGAAGACAACTGCAACCAGGTCAGGAAATCTGTCGACGGCCTGCTCAACCAATCCATGCAAACTGCTCGTAGCCAAGGGGTAATTACGCTTGGTTTCCAGCCATCGACTTTCGATAATTTTACGGTCAGATTCGAGTAATAACTCAATATCCCGTAACGGCTGATCGACGCTGGAACTCAAACGAGCGTAAAAACTTTCCAGCTCGGTTAATCGACGCTCCATTGTCGATTTACGCCAGAGAGAAGTGTTGTAAGTCGCCTCCATCACTGAGCCTTTGGCAGACATGGTGATATTCAAATTCAAATCAAAGTTTTCAAAAGTACGCGGATTGGAGCCAAATTCCATATCCAACCCCTGGTAAGCGATACTGGCTTCACCTTCCTGGTCCACGTTAAAAATAATTGAAACCAATGGTGGTTTGGATGGATCGCGATCCGCCTCAATAGTTTGCAATAAAGTACCGTAGGTTAAATATTGATACTCGAAGGCTTCCAACATGGATTGTTGCACTAACGAAATCAAATCGCGGAAATTTTCTGTACCCTTCAAATTAAAATACAAAGGAATAATATTCACGCAGTGACCCACTAGTGCGTGATCACCTTTTGCCATTTGCCCGGCGAAGGGAACACCGATCACTATATCCAGTGCACCGGATAACCTGTGTATATAACCGAGATAACCTGCCATCAAAGTGCTGATCAAAGTACTGCGATTGGAAGCTGCCAATTTGCGCAACTGTGCAACCAAATCATTGGCTAGCGGCTTATCCAAACGTTGCGCAGCAAAACTGCGATGCGCAGGGCGGGAATTGTCATAGGGCAATTCCAATGTGGGCGCGCCTTTAACAAATTTTTGTTGCCAATAACGCAAACTGTCCGCACGCAATTGCGCCGTTTCTTCACCGCGTTCCCACACAGCATATTCAGCAAAACTGGGAGCGGGTGGCAAATCCACCAAGCGACGATTCAAACGCGCAGAATATAAATGACCGAGCTCGTCAGCCATCACGTAGAGTGACCAACCATCACATACCGAGTGATGCAATGTCATCACCAAGGTATGTTGTTTAGGGCCGAAAATAATTAAATCAAATTTCGCCAGAGGCCCATTAAATAAATCAAATGCTTGCTCAACGCGCTCACTGCAAAGCACACGCAAACGCTGTTGTGCTTCTGTCGGTGTTTGCGCTTGATAATCGTGTTTCACCAAGGGAATGGGACGGTCTTTGTAAAAAACCATTTCATGACCATCGCTGCTGAAGCAGCCACGTAGCGCTTCATGACGACGACGCAAATCCACAATGGCCGCTTCCAATGAGGGCAAATGTAAATCTCCGCGCAAATGAATAAATACCGATTCATTAAAGGCACAGTTGGCATCATCACCAAATTGCGATGCTAACCAAACTTCGCGCTGTGATTCTGTTGTTGGTACAGCAGCTGCCAATTCACCGAAGGCAAAAGGGTCATGCGGAATAACGCGATCAAGAACCTGATTCATTATTGATTATCCTTGCCACTTTTCAAATTGTGTTGGATCCGATTTTAATGGCACAAACCAGACTGCACGCCCTTGCTCGTCGCGACCTAATTTTGCACCGGGAACAGGTGGCGAAAAATGTTTTTGTTGATAGTCACTGATTGGCTGTTCAGGATCAGCCGCCGAAACTTTCACTTCAGCTTGCGTATTATTTTTTTTGGTAGTTTCCGCAGGGGGAAAAAACTCCATCAACAACATTTCATCAATCGATTCTTTAAAGGCTTTGACTATGTAAGCCAAATCCTCATCACTGTGCGCGGTGGTAATAAAAGTTGGGCGAGCATCCCACACATGAATGCCTTTTTCGCGCAACAAAATATAAATCAACTCTTCGTAAGGAATTTCTTGAGGAATTTTGATTTTGCACATGGAACCGCAGTTGGCAATTTTTACCGGCGCGCCCACCATTGCAGCATAGTCATTGATTTCTTTTACCATGCGATCCGCACGTGCATTCAACCAATCCTGCAAATGAGGTTCCGCTTTGATTTTTTTCAATACCACCTGCGCAGCAGCAAGCACTAATGGATGGCGAACAAAAGTACCGGCGAAATAAGTCACGCCAACTTCCGGTGAAGAGCTGTCACCGTATTGCCATTGACCGCCATCCAGCGCATCCATAAATTCTTTTTTGCCACCGATAACACCAACAGGTAACCCACCACCAACAATTTTTCCATATGTACAAATGTCGGCATCAATACCGTAGAAGCCCTGTGCACCGCGTGGATGAATACGGAAACCAGTAATGACCTCATCAAAAATAAAAGCGATATTATTATCGGTACACAATTGACGCGCTTTCTTTAAAAATTCGCGCGGCTGCAATTCCGGATAACGGCTTTGTACGGGTTCAATTAATAGTGCTGCAATATCATCAGCATTGTCACGAATGTAGTCCAAGGATTTTTCATCGCCGTAATCCAACACTATAACGTTCTCAACCGACGCTTCAGGAATACCGGCTGCAGCGGGTGTCGATAAACCATTAGCACCGCGAGAAACAATAACCTCATCATTAATACCATGATAGTCATTTTCGAAAATCACAATTTTTTCTTTCGCCGTCACAGTTCGTGCCAAACGAACCGCGCCAATCACTGCTTCAGACCCGGTATTACAAAATGCAGCACGCTCATTGCCTGTCACTTCACAGAATAATCGAGACACTTCACCCATCAATGGATGTTGTGGACCAATTTCATATCCTGTATCCAATTGTTGGTGTACGGCTTGACGAATGAAATCTGCACCGTTACCAAAAAAGTTGGAACCGAAACCACAAGTGATATCAATAAAACGCGTGCCATCTATATCCCACAAATAAGCACCTTCTGAGCGCTCAACCACAATCGGGAAAATTAATTCTTTCAGCGTGTTGCGGAAACCGGATACCACGCGCGGATCAGCCAATTGTTTGCGATTGTTTTGAGCAAAGGCTTTAGAACTTTTAAATTTAGTTGTGTAACGCGCCGTCAAAGTTTCCAGATTGGCTTTTTGTTTTGGCGTCATATCATTGGAGCGTTTAACATTAATTCGTGTCCCGGCACCAAAAGGTTTCACCGCTGATTCTTTTGTTGCAGGTGCAGACGCCTGCGGAGCTGATGCTTGCGCTATGGCAACAGGACTGGCAGCAATTGCAGGTACATGAGTGGGCACTACGCCGCCAGCCAACAAAGCCAACTGCCCTTGCAGCAATTGCATTTGTTGTTGCAACAGTGCAATCACATTTCCATCAGCAGGCATTGCAAATTGTGGAGCAATATTCGTTGCAGCAAAGCCGGGCGCAGATTGTGGAGCCATTTGCATTGCAGGAGCAGCAACCGGAGTGGAAACAGTTGCTGGAGCAACTGTAGCCGGAACATCAATCGCAACGCCTTGCGCCACCAAATAGTCTGCAAGGCTGCTGAAGTTATTGCACTCATTCAGTAACTGACGAAAGCTCACTTGAACCTTGAATTGTTTTTTTAATTTTAAAGTCGATTGCGTCAACAACAGCGAATCCAACCCCAACTCAAAAAATCCAGCGCTGCGATCTGCGTTATGCAAATCCATGCCGGAAATATCAGAGAATAAATTTTCCAATTGCGAAATAATGGCGTCTTTCATGCTAATTACCTTTGGAGTTTCGAGGACGGCAGTCCCTGTCGTTGAAATGGATTGTGTTTGTTGCAAAACCTGTGCTGGTTCTATTACATGTGTTTTATGTTGGAACGGATAAGGTGGTAAAAATTTAAATGCGTTGCGATTAATGCGCGTAGCAGGCCATTGCACATCAACACCCAAAGCCCAAATGTCGCCGAGTGATTGACTGAAGCCAACCAATTCTTTTCCGGATTGGCCCGCAGCAGATAACAAATGGATTAAATGTAAATCGGATTTTTCCGGCAAAGTTTGCAACATCATTCCTGATACAGTGCGTTGCGGCCCGCATTCAATCACCAGCAAATTCGGCATTTGCGATAAGGTTTGAATACCTTGATAAAATTTTACTGGCTGACGTAATTGATTTGCCCAGTAATGAATATCAATTGCTTGTTCAGGCGCAATCCAATCACCCGTCACGCAAGAAATAAATGGAATTTGCGGAGGATTGAATTTCACATCATTTAACTCTGCCAATATTTTTTTTGCACCATCCATTGAAGGCGAGTGAAAAGCATGTGAGGTTTCGAGTAACTTAAACTTAATACCATCAGCGCTTAACTGCTGACTCACTTTAGCAATCGCATCAAAGCTGCCTGCAAGCGTGCAAGATTCAGGCGTGTTTTGTGCGGCAACAACCAAATCCTGACTCAAATATTTTTCAACTGCCAATGCAGGCTCACGCACAGCAATCATGGCTCCGGCAGGCTGTGATTGCATAGCGCGACCGCGAGTCACCACCAATCGCAAACCCGTTGGCAAATCAAAAACACCGGCAACCACGGCTGCTGCCAATTCGCCAATACTGTGACCAATCGCAGCCTGTGGTTGAATGCCCAAATCAATCAAGGTTTGTGATAAAGCATAACCAACAGAGAACAGAACAATTTGCGTGTGCAGTGTGGATTTTAAATCTGCATCACTTGAGAAGAGCAAGGCTTTCAAATCGATTTGATACTCTTGCTGCAAAATTTCGTCAGCCTGATCAATCGCCACACGGAAAGACTCAACATCTTCATAGAGTTCAGCGCCCATAGTGGCAACCTGACTACCCTGTCCCGGAAAAGAAAATACAATATTTTCTATACTCGCCACAGGCTCATCATTCGCTGTAACTTGTGCAAGCAAATCCACCAAGGTTTTTTGCGGATCAACAGCGACAGCATTGCGGTAGTGAAATGCAGCACGATATCTTGCCAATAACCCGGCTAAATCGGCTGCATTAAAATTGTGTTTTTGTGCCGCACCTTTTAATTGATCAATAGACGCTGACAATGCAGGTGAACTATTCGCACTCAAACATAATGGAATCCAACGCGGTGATTGTGAAGCAGTTTCCTCTGTATCCACACCACGTAAAATTACATGGGCGTTGGTTCCACCAATGCCGAATGAACTCACACCCGCAATACGTTTTGATGTCGGTTGATTCCAGGAAGAAGACTGACTGGCAATTACAAACGGGCTGGTTTCCAACGCCAAAGCAGGATTGGGTTTTACAAAATTTAAGTTGGCAGGAATTAAATTATTATCAATCGCCAATGCCGATTTGATCATGCCAACGACACCGGCAGCGGCAGTTAAATGCCCGAAATTACTTTTTACCGAACCTAATTTGCAAGTATGTCGAGCCGCATTCACACCACCAAATGCTGCAGTTAATGCAGCCACTTCAATCGGATCACCAATCGGCGTTGCTGTGCCATGCGCCTCAACATATCCCAACTCATGTGGTTGAATACCTGCATTTTGTTGCGCTGCCATAATCACGTGTTTTTGCCCTTCAACGCTGGGCGCAGAAAAACTGGCTTTATCGGCACCATCATTGTTAATCGCAACACCTATTACAGATGCATAAATGGCATCGCCATCCTGTTGCGCGAAATCCAAACGTTTCAACACAACCAGGCCTGCGCCGTCACTGAATACAGTTCCCGAACTATCACGATCAAATGTACGCGTATGCCCATCTCGCGAATAAATACTGCCTTCCTGATATTCATAAGGTTGCTGCTGCGGAAATGTGAGTGATGCTCCACCTGCAATTGCTATATCACATTGTCCGGAACGAATTGCTTCAACAGCATGACACACCGCAACCAAAGAGGTTGAGCATGCACTATGAACAGCAATTGCCGGACCAACCAAATTTAATTTGTAGGCAATACGCGTTGCGCAATAATCTTTTTCGTTGGCGATCATTGCCTGGAATGCACCGAACCCCTCTAACTCATCGGGATTTTTCAGCACATTATTTAGATAGTAAGAATTGTTTCCAGTACCGCAATAAATGCCAATACGACCGGGAAAATCTTTTGGTGAATAGCCTGCATTTTCCAAAGCTTGCCAGGATAACTCCAGCAACAACCTTTGTTGTGGATCAATAAAACGCGCCTCGACCGGCGTCATTTCAAAAAACTGTTCGTCGAAGCCCAATGGATCTTTTAATATTCCTCGCGCATTTACCCTGTCATTTTTATTAGGCTCGAAGTAATGCACTGATTCACGTGCATCAACCAGATTCTGCCAAAAATTTTCCAATCTATCCGCACCGGGAACATTCACTGCCATACCAATGATTGCCACTTCCGCATCAGCCGATTTTTCGTGCGCCTGTGCAGCATCTGACACTTGCGTACTGCGAGTAGCGTGATCAATAAAACGCTTAATACTACGATGCTGGAATAAAGCATAAGCAGGTACAGATAAACCCAATTCGTCATAAAGCGCAGCAGCAATTCGATTGGCTGCAAGTGAATCCATTCCCTGTTGAATTAAATTATCGGAAAGCTGCGCCGATGGCTGGCGAATTTCGCGACGAATAATCGCAAGGATTTGTTGATTGACAGGCACGTTTTTTTGCGTTGATGGTTGACTGCTGGATTCATTCGCAATCAACAGCTCCAACATGCTTTTACGATCAATTTTTCCGGTTGGGGTTTTTAATAGCGCAGGCAATAAATGGTACTCACCTGGTTGCATGTAATGTGGCAAATCAATTTCCAATTTTGCCTTTAACTGATCCAGTGAAAATTTATCCTGCTGTGCAACTACAAAAGCGACCAGATGTTTGTTTCCGCGCACTTCACGAACCGCAACAGCTACTTCATCCAGCAGATGCGTATCCAGCAATTTCGCTTCGACTTCACTCAACTCAACCCGATAGCCGCTGATTTTCACCTGACTGTCGATTCGACCCTTGTAAATAATATTGCCATCTTCACGTCGCGATGCGATATCACCGGTTCGATAAGCTGAAATAGTTTTGCCGGAAATATTCAAATTAACAAAACGCTTTGCCGTCTCATCCGGATTGTTGATATAACCATTAGCCAACACCGGGCCTGCGATAAATAATTCGCCGGACTCTCCATCGGAAACCGGTTGCAGATTTTCATCCAGTAACAGAATGTCAGCTTGATCTATAGCTTTACCTATAGGAGGGATAGCTTCCCATGAGTCAATTTCAGCGCTCAAAATATATTCCGTCACTACGTGTGATTCTGATGGACCATATTGATTGCTTAATCGTGCATGTGGAATTGCTTTAAATGCTTTTTTGAGATCGTCACTTACCACCAACTGCTCACCAGCGGTAATCACTTCACGTAATGACTGCGGGAATAGCTGCAAACGATTCGCCCATTGCAATAATTGTAACAATGCAATGTAAGGTAAAAAAATTCGTTCAATTTTTTGCTGATCAATAAAAGTCAGCAATGCGCGGAAATCTTGCTTGGTTTGATTGTGAATCAGAAATAAACATCCACCTTGTGCAAAGGTCGCAAATATTTCCTGAAATGACACATCAAAACTTAAAGACGAAAACTGTAGTGTACGAAAACACTCATCACTTCCATAATGTGCATTTTGCCAACGAATCAAATTATTCAATGTGCCATGATTCATGCGCACACCTTTGGGCCTACCTGTCGATCCCGAGGTGTAAATAATATAGGCATCGCTGGCGGGATCTATGGTTATGGATTCACTCGCTTGCGGCAGCTCATTCCAATTAATTAAACGTAGATCCAACCTTTTTGTAGACGCGGGAATAAAATCGTCGTTGTCGCTAATCACTATGCCGGTATCTGCATTAGTAACCATATAATTTAAACGTTCGGCAGGATAAACAGGATCCAGCGGCAGATAGGCGCACCCTGAACGCAATACGGCAATCATCGATGCTATGGCACGGGAGCGTGAATTGGCATGTATGGCAACCACCCCGCCTGCCGATACGCCCTGTTGTTTTAAAGCAGTAATAATGAGTGCGGCCTGCCTATCCAGTTCGGCGTAAGTCACCTGCCCCGAGGATACCCCTGAATTTTCTGAAAACTCACCCGCCAAGGCTGGTCGGTTAGGATGTTTTTTCAGTGTAAATTCAAACAGATCCAGAAATAAGGGTGCTGAGTGTACATTCGTATCCATAAATCCAGCCCTGAAGCTAACAAACAAAAATGACATGAATCGTGACAGCTGCGAATACTGTCTACACAACTGACCAAAAAACAACCCTGCAAAAATACACGCTTATGATCATGAAATAAATAGTAATTAACAGTGTTTTTCTTAGTGTCGAATTGGTTTACACAGACCAATCTATCCTTATTTATCATTCAGTTAAGTTCATTACCCTGCAATTATCAATTCAACACTTTTGACCAATAACCCACATCCAACCATTGGTTAAATTTAAATCCCACCTCTTTAAAATAAGCTGTTTGAATAAAACCAAATTTTTCATGTAACCTAATACTGGCATCGTTAGGAATAGCAATGCACGCCAGCAGCATGTGAAAGTTTTTTAAATTCAATTGTGTCAATAATTCAGTATAAAGTTGCTGCCCGATTTTTTTGCCCACATGATTCGGATCCAAATAAATAGTCACTTCTGCTGTATATCGATAAGCCGATCGGTCTTTCCATTTAGTAGCATAGGCATAGCCGACAACAGCACCGGCGTCTTCACACACCAGAAAGGGAAAAAGAGCCTTAATATTTTGAATTCGTACCAACATTTCTGTCGGATTAATTTCCACCTCTTCAAAGGTAATTGTCGTGTTTTTTATATAGTAGTTGTAAATTCGGGCAATTGAATCTATGTCGTCATCACCAAAATCTCGAATAATCACATACATCCCCTGATCAGATTAGACCTTTAAAAAATCTCAAAAAAAAACGCCAAACTTTTGGTTTGGCGTTTTTTTTTGAATCTCAATCAGTGATCTTATTCAGCATCAACTGCAACAGCGTCCACCGGACGATCAACCAATTCAACATAAGCCATAGGTGCCTTATCACCGGCACGGAAACCGCATTTCAAAATACGGACATATCCACCCGGACGAGTTTGATAACGTTGACCTAATTGACTAAACAATTTACCTACAGCTTCTTTGCTACGCAGACGAGCAAAAGCCAAACGGCGATTAGCAACAGAATCCACCTTGGCCAAAGTGATCAGAGGTTCAATCACACGGCGCAGCTCTTTTGCTTTTGGCAAAGTGGTTTTAATTAATTCGTGTTCAACCAATGATGCCGACATATTACGGAACATGGCTTTACGATGAGAAGCATTACGGCCGAGTTGACGACCAGTTAAACGATGACGCATTTCAAATTACCTTCAAATATGGATTGTTTACACAATCTCGTTAACCGCTCGCACCGAAGTGAGTTACGAGCGAACTAATAACAAGGCCACCCCCAATCTGTTGATTAAGAACGGCCTTGATTCACTTAGTCGTTTTTCAAGCTGGCAGGAGGCCAATTTTCCAAACGCATACCGAGAGACAATCCGCGTGAAGCCAGAACGTCTTTAATCTCAGTCAATGATTTTTTACCCAGGTTCGGTGTTTTCAATAACTCAACTTCTGTGCGCTGAATCAAATCACCAATGTAATAAATATTTTCTGCTTTCAGACAGTTGGCAGAACGAACAGTCAACTCCAAATCGTCTACTGGACGCAGCAGAATTGGATCAATTGTTTCTTCTTTCTGTTCTGGAGCCGATTGCTTCTCACCTTCCAAATCCACAAACACGGCAAGCTGTTGTTGCAGAATAGTTGCTGCTCGACGAATCGCTTCTTCCGGATCGATAGTACCGTTGGTTTCAAGTTCCAACACAAGCTTATCCAGGTCAGTACGCTGTTCAACACGCGCACTTTCTACAGAGTAGGCCAGGCGTTTTACCGGACTGAAAGATGCATCCAATTGCAAGCGGCCAATTGCACGACTTTCATCGTCATCGCGACGACGACTGTCAGCAGGTTGATAACCACGACCGCGGGCAATGGTTAAACGCATTTTCAATTCTGTGTTACCCGTGATTGTCGCAATCACATGGTCAGGGTTTTTGATCTCGATATCATGATCAACCTGAATATCACCCGCAGTAACAACACCGGGGCCTTTCTTGCTCAGGGTCAACAATGCGTTGTCTTTACCGTGCATAACCACAGCAACGCCCTTGAGGTTGAGAAGAATCTCGATTACGTCTTCACGAACGCCTTCAATAGCACTGTACTCATGCAACACACCATCGATTTCCACTTCAACAATGGCACAACCAGCCATTGAAGAGAGCAAGATACGACGCAAGGCATTGCCGAGTGTGTGCCCAAATCCACGCTCCAAAGGTTCTAACACTACACGAGCACGTGTCAAACCTGTTTCGGTAACGTCGATATGACGAGGTGTCAAAAATTCGTTTACTGCAGTCTGCATAGCCACACCTTTTAGTTAGATTTACCTTACTTGGAGTAAAGTTCTACGATGAGGTTTTCGTTAATGTCAGCGGACAAGTCGCTACGATCAGGAATACGTTTGAACACGCCTTCCTTTTTATCGCTGTTTACATCCAACCACTCAACATTACTACGCTGGCCAGCCAGATTCAGCGCGCTTTGAATACGCAATTGATTCTTGGCTTTTTCACGCACAGCTACTACATCACCAGCAGCTACTTGAAATGACGGTATGTTCACCGTTTTGCCGTTAACGCTGATAGCCTTGTGCGATACCAACTGGCGTGATTCAGCGCGAGTAGCACCGAAACCCATGCGGTAAACAACGTTATCCAGACGACACTCCAGTAGCTTCAAGAGGTTTTCACCACTAGCGCCTTTGCGTCGTGCGGCTTCTTTGTAGTAACCACGGAATTGCTTCTCGAGAATGCCGTAAATACGACGCACTTTTTGTTTTTCGCGCAACTGCACACCGTAGTCAGACAATCGTCCACGACGTTGACCATGTTGGCCAGGAGCAGTTTCAATTTTACATTTTGAGTCTAACGCACGTGCACCACTCTTCAGGAAAAGATCAGTGCCTTCGCGACGAGACAGTTTACAGCTTGGACCTATATAACGTGCCATTATCTATCTCCTCTTACACGCGACGTTTCTTCGGCGGACGACAGCCGTTGTGTGGAATGGGTGTTACGTCAGTGATGTTGGTAATTTTGTAGCCAACATTATTCAACGCACGCACAGCCGATTCACGACCTGGGCCCGGGCCTTTAACTTCAACATCGAGGTTTTTCAAACCATACTCTTTAGCAGCTTCACCTGCACGCTCAGCCGCAACCTGGGCAGCAAAAGGAGTTGATTTACGAGAACCACGGAAACCTGAACCACCTGAAGTAGCCCAAGCCAAAGCATTACCTTGGCGATCCGTGATAGTGACAATTGTGTTGTTAAAAGAGGCATGGATGTGCGCAACGCCATCAACTACCGTCTTTTTAACTTTTTTCTTAACTGCAGTTTTATTACCTGGCTTAGCCATAGCAATTCTTCCTACTAAATGATTAGCCTAGTGATTGATGTTCAAACAAGAATTACTTCTTGATCGGCTTACGTGGACCCTTACGGGTACGGGCATTGGTTTTGGTACGTTGACCACGCAGTGGCAACCCACGACGATGGCGCAAACCACGGTAACAGCCCAGATCCATCAAGCGTTTGATATTCATCGAAATCACACGACGCAAATCACCTTCAACGGTACGCTTGGTAACTTCGGCACGAATCGCATCCATTTGCTCTTCGGAGAGTGAACCAATCTTGGTTTCTTCACCAATACCTGTAGCAGCACAAATTTGTTTTGCAGTAGTACGACCGATACCGTAGACATAAGTCAACGAAATAACGGCGTGTTTATTGTCTGGTATATTGACACCAGCTATACGAGCCATTCAGATTACTCCAGAAACACTTAAATTGCAGCGCTGACAACAAACCACGCCACCCCAAACGCAAAAAGGCGCGAAGGATAACGATTAGTTCATCACAAATCAATAGCCGGAAGATTTCTCCTCTCGACGACAGTCAACGCCCCCTATTTACACAAGACACAAAAGAACAGGCAGGTGACAAGCACCTGCCTGTTCGAAATCCTGTGATTAACCCTGACGCTGCTTATGACGTGGCTCAACTGCGCAAATTACACGCAAAACACCACCACGACGCACCATCTTGCAATTGCGACAGATTTTTTTTACAGAAGCACGAACTTTCATTACACAACCCCTTCACTGCTTAGCGCAAACCAGGTGCGCCATAGCCTTTCAAATTTGACTTCTTCATCAACGACTCATATTGATGTGACATCAAATGAGCCTGTACTTGAGACATGAAGTCCATTACTACCACAACCACAATCAACAATGATGTGCCACCCAAGTAAAAAGGAATTCCAGTCAACATGATCAGAAACTCGGGAAGCAAACAAACAGCTGACATGTAAATAGCACCTATTACAGTCAATCGGGTCAAAACGTTATCAATATACTTTGCCGAATGCTCTCCAGGTCTTATTCCAGGAATAAAGGCACCTGATTTCTTCAGATTTTCTGCAACTTCTTTTGGATTGAACATCAATGCAGTGTAGAAGAAACAAAAGAACACGATAAATGCAACAAATATGAGAATGTAGAGAGGCTGTCCGGGACTGATTGCAAGAGATATCTCACTCAGTACTTCATTAAATTTACCTTCTCCACTACTACCAAACCACTGACCTATGGATGCAGGGAATAACAGAATGCTGCTGGCAAAAATAGCTGGGATGACACCTGCCATATTAATCTTTAAAGGCAGATGACTGGCTTGCGCCTGACGACCTGGCTGGCGCTTTGCGTAATTTATAGTAATCCTGCGCTGGCCTCGTTCTATTCTGACCACCAGCCACACTACGACTGCAGCAATCACACAAACAGCTAGCACTTTCATTATCTCAATACTATCTCCCTGCCTGGCAATCTCAAAAGTCTGCCCTATTGCACCCGGTATCACCGCAACAATACCAGCAAATATCAGCATCGATATGCCGTTACCTATACCGCGCTCAGTAACCTGTTCACCTAACCACATCATAAACATAGCACCCGTGATGAGTGATACTGTAGATATAGCGTAGTATTGAAGATTGGCCTCACCATAAGCTGACGATGCAAAACTAACCGACATAGCCAAAGCCTGAACGCTTGCCAATACCAAGGTCAGATAGCGTGTCATCTGATTGATCTTTCTTCGCCCCTGATCACCCTCTTTTTTGTACTGCTCGAGGGATGGCAGAACAGCAGACAAAAGCTGCATGATAATGGAAGCTGATATGTAGGGCATGATTCCCAAAGCGAGGATACTCATGCGTTCAAACGCGCCACCTGAAAACATGTTGAACATGCCCAGAATGGTATCTTTGTTTTTATCAAACAAATTCGCAATTTGAACTGGATCCAAACCCGGAACAGGAATGTGGGTACCAATACGATATACAACTATTGCCAATAACAAAAAACGGAGGCGAGCCCAGAGCTCGCCCAGACCGCGTTGATTTGCCATTGGTAGCTGAGCTGGAGTTGCCATTCGCGCCTCGTTACTCTTCTACTTTACCGCCAGCTGCTTCAATAGCGGCTTTAGCGCCTTTGGTAACAGATAAACCTTTTATCGTTACCGCTTTTTTAACCTCACCTGAAGCAAAAATCTTGGCATGTTTGATCACAGAACTGATTAAACCTGCTTGCTTCAAAGTTTGAATATCAACCACTGAACCTTCTATCAAGTTCAGTTCTGACAAACGAATCTCAGCTGTAACCATGCCAATACGTGAGGTAAAACCGTATTTTGGCAAGCGAATTTGCAAAGGCATTTGACCGCCCTCAAATCCTGGTCGCACTGAACCACCTGAACGTGACTTTAAACCTTTATGACCACGACCTGCAGTCTTACCCAGACCGCTACCTATACCGCGACCAACACGTTTTTTTGCATGAATTCTACCCGGTGCCGGGCTCAAGGTGTTAAGACGCATATTATTCCCCTTCCACCTTTACCATATAACTTACAGCATTGATCATACCGCGAACAGAAGGAGTGTCTTCTACAGCAACAGTATGGCCTATACGACGTAAACCCAAGCCTCTTACACAAGCCTTGTGATTTGCCAGACGATGAGCAGTACTCTTGATCTGGGTCACCTTAATCATTTTTTTAGACATGATGAAATCCGCCATCTACAAATCGAACGAACGATTAATTCAAAATATCTTCAACTGATTTGCCACGTTTGGCAGCAACAGTTTCAGGGGATGTCATAGCTTTCAGTGCGTTAAAAGTAGCGCGAACCACGTTTACCGGATTGGTTGATCCATAGCACTTTGAAAGTACGTTTTGCACGCCGGCAATTTCCAGCACTGCTCGCATTGCACCACCGGCAATAATACCTGTACCTTGTGAGGCAGGTTGCATGTAGACCTTGGATGCACCATGAATACCCTTGGTCGGGTATTGGATAGTATCACCATTCAAATCTACACTAATCATGTTACGGCGAGCAGCTTCCATTGCTTTTTGGATGGCTGCCGGGACTTCACGGGCTTTACCACGACCAAAACCTACCTTACCGTTACCATCGCCAACAACAGTCAACGCTGTGAATGCGAATATACGACCACCTTTTACTGTTTTAGCAACACGATTAACCTGAACAAGTTTTTCTTGCAAGCCTTCGTTGTTGGTTTCTTCATCTCTTTTAGCGTTTGCCATATCTCACCTTAGAATTCCAAACCGCCTTCGCGTGCGGCATCAGCCAACGCTTTGATACGGCCATGATATTTGAAACCACTGCGATCGAAGGCCACCTGTGTAATACCTGCTGCTTTCGCTCGCTCGGCAATCAATGCACCAACAGCTTTAGCCGCTTCAGTATTACCGGTCTGGCCGCTACGCAAGTCTTTGTCCAGAGTAGATGCACTCGCTAATACTTGTGATCCATCGCCAGAAATCAATTGGGCATAGATATGACGCGGCGTACGGTGAATAGCCAGACGCGTTGCACCTAATTCGCGAATCTTGACACGTGCACGACGTGCACGGCGAAGACGTGATTCTTTCTTGTCGTTCATATCTGCCTCTATTTCTTCTTGGCTTCTTTACGCAGCACCACTTCATCCGCGTAGCGAACACCTTTGCCTTTATAAGGCTCTGGCTCACGGAATGCGCGGATCTCAGCAGCGACTTGACCCAGCAATTGCTTGTCAGCGCTTTTCAATACGATTTCTGTCTGGCTCGGGGTTTCTACACTCACACCTTTTGGCAAGGCATAAATAACAGGATGAGACAAACCCAAAGACAGGTTTACAGTGTTGCCTTCAGCTTTAACACGATAACCAACGCCAACCAGAGAGAGCTTCTTTTCGAAGCCCTGGCTAACGCCGATAACCATATTGTTAACCAGAGCACGTGTAGTGCCTGCTAACGCATCAGACTGCTTGGCGCCGTCGCGAGGTGTGAAAGTCAACACATTGTTAACTTGCTTCACTTCAACACTCGCGTTGATTTCCAGCGCCAATGTACCCTTGCCACCTTTTATAGAGAGACTCTGGCCATTCAGGCTCACAGTCACTGCAGCAGGTACTTCAACCGGACTTTTTGCAACTCGTGACATGACGTTTTCCCAAAAAATTAGAATACTGTGCAGAGGACTTCGCCACCTACGCCAGCGGCGCGTGCAGCACGATCAGTCATTACACCCTTACTGGTAGATACTATTGCTATACCTAATCCAGCACGGACTTTTGGTATTGCCGCTTTACCAGCGTAACTACGCAACCCGGGACGGCTGATACGATCTAACTCAGCGATAACAGGCTTGCCTTCAAAATACTTCAATTCAATAGTAAGTTCGCTTTTTGCATCTTGGGTTGCCGAGTAACCAGCTATGTAACCTTCATCCGCGAGGACTTTGGCCACACTGATTTTCAGCTTCGAAGAAGGCATAACCACCTGGGCCTTACCAACATTCTGTGCATTGCGAATACGGGTCAGCATATCTGCCAACGGATCTTGCATGCTCATCAGATTCTGCTCCTATTAGTAAGCTGAAATTACCAGCTGGCCTTAACCAAACCGGGAACGTCACCACGCATAGCGGCTTCACGTAGTTTATGACGGCAAAGGCCAAACTTACGGAAGACTCCATGTGGACGACCGGTTACACGACAACGATTACGTTGACGTGATGCACTGGCGTCACGTGGCATTTTTTGCAATTTTGTTTGCGCCTCCCAAACTTGTTCTTCGGATGAAGAAACACTGGCAATAATTGCTTTCAGCTCAGAACGCTTTACAGCGTATTTTTTGACGGTTTGGGCACGTTTTACTTCACGCGCAATCATCGATTTCTTAGCCATGAGTTCACCTTAGCCTTTGAACGGAAAGTTAAATGCTTTCAACAATGCGCGACCTTCTTCATCAGTGCGCGCTGTTGTGGTGATACAAATATCCAATCCACGCAGACGATCAACTTTATCGTAATCAATCTCAGGAAAGATAATTTGTTCAGTAACACCCATGGAGAAGTTACCACGACCATCAAATTGTTTTGGGCTAATACCACGGAAGTCTCGAATACGCGGGATTGCCACAGTAATCAGACGATCCAAAAATTCATACATACGGTCTTTGCGCAGGGTTACCTTGCATCCAATTGGCCAACCATCACGGATTTTAAAGCCCGCGATTGACTTACGAGCATTGTTCACCACTACTTTTTGACCGGAAATCTTCACCATGTCAGCAACAGCAGCTTCCAACACTTTTTTATCACCAACTGCTTCACCAACACCCATATTCAGAGTGATTTTGGTAATGCGAGGCACTTCCATCACATTCGCCAAACCCAACTCAGCTTTCAGCTTGGGGGCGATTTCTTTAACGTAAAGATCTTTTAGCCTTGCCATTTTCGATTACGCTCCCAAGGTTTCGCCGCTGGACTTGTAAATACGAACCTTGTCGCCATTTTCAAGTACTTTGAAACCGATACGATCCGCTTTCTTGGTTGCTGCATTGTAGATAGCAACATTCGAAGCATGAATCGACGCTTCTTTTTCGATAATGCCACCAGCAACACCCGACTGAGGGTTAGGTTTCTGGTGTTTTTTGATCATGTTAATACCGCTTACAATCAAACGATCATTGGCAAGTACACGAACCACTTTACCGCGCTTACCTTTGTCGCTTCCCGCGATCACAATCACTTCATCATCACGCTTAATTTTACGCATTTTTCTGTCCTCGTTCCTTTAGCTGATTACAGCACTTCGGGTGCTAAAGAAATGATTTTCATGAATTTCTCACCGCGCAACTCACGCGTTACGGGTCCGAAAATACGTGTACCTATTGGTGCATCCTGGTTATTCAGCAATACGGCTGCATTATCATCAAATTTGATCAATGAACCGTCTTGTCTGCGCACACCCTTGCGAGTGCGCACAACAACTGCCTTCATCACTTGGCCTTTTTTCACCTTACCGCGAGGAATTGCTTCTTTCACGGTCACCTTGATAATGTCGCCCACTGACGCGTAGCGACGGTGAGAACCGCCAAGAACCTTGATGCACATGACACGGCGAGCGCCGCTATTGTCTGCAACATCTAAGTAGCTTTCTGTTTGAATCATCGTCCGTCTCCGAAACTGTTAAAAGTGCACCAGATCAAACTTCTGTAGCGCGCTCTTCAATTTTCAATAAAGCCCAGGTCTTGGTTTTTGACAGAGGACGTGACTCAGAAACAGTCACAATGTCGCCCATCTTGCACTCATTTTTTTCATCATGAGCATGTATCTTGGATGATTTAGTGGTGTACTTACCATAAATCGGGTGCTTCACACGACGCTCAATCAGGACGGTAATGGTTTTATCCATTTTGTCGCTGACAACTTTACCTGTCAGTGTACGAGCAACTTTCGCTACTTGAGTCATCGTTAGTTACCTGCCTTTTGTCCAAGAACCGTCTTGATGCGAGCGATGTCTTTACGAACTTGTGGTAACAAGTGAGTTTGACTCAACTGACCAGTTGAAGCTTGCATACGCAGCTTGAACTGTTCTTTAAGTTGATCCAACAAGACACCATTCAGTTCTTCGACAGATTTTTCGCGGAGTTCTGAAACTTTCATCACATCACCGAACGTTTAACAAATGTTGTAGTAATTGGCAGTTTTGCCGCAGCGAGCGCAAAGGCCTCTCGAGCCAAATCTTCACTCACACCATCCATTTCGTAGAGGACTTTACCTGGACGAATTTGTGCTACCCAGTATTCAACACCACCTTTACCACTACCCATACGAACCTCGAGAGGCTTGGCAGTAATCGGTTTATCCGGGAACACACGAATCCAGATTTTTCCACCACGCTTGACATGGCGAGTCATTGCTCGACGGGCTGCCTCAATTTGACGGGCAGTCAGACGGCCACGACCTGTTGCTTTCAGACCGAAATCACCAAAACTAACTTTGGAACCGCGTTGAGCTAAACCGCGATTACGGCCTTTCATCTGCTTGCGAAACTTCGTACGCTTGGGTTGTAACATTTATGCGTACTCCTTATTTGGTCTTGGGGGTTTTCTTTTTGGCTTGAGCTTCGGCTTCAACAACATCACCAATGATCTCACCTTTGAAAATCCACACTTTAACGCCAATAATACCGTAGGTAGTTGTGGCTTCGGCTGTGGCGTAATCTATATCAGCGCGCAAAGTATGGAGAGGCACACGACCTTCACGATACCACTCGCTACGTGCGATTTCCGCACCACCCAAGCGACCACCCACCTGGATCTTGATACCTTCAGCACCCTGACGCATAGCGTTTTGTACCGCGCGCTTCATGGCGCGACGAAACATCACACGACGCTCAAGTTGCTGAGCAACACCTTGCGCAACCAATGCCGCATCCAAATC